>JBIKJV010000016.1:0-27812 GCA_044360755.1 Phycisphaerales bacterium | reverse complement strand
GAGGTGCTGGCCGGCGTCATCCTGGGCAAGATCGGCTTCGACGATGCGCGCATGGACCAGCCCGCCGAGCGCCTGTCCGGCGGCTGGCGCAAGCGGCTCTCGATCGCGTGCGGATTGGCCGAGGCAGGGGGGCAGCCGGACCTCCTGCTCCTGGACGAGCCGACCAACCACCTGGACGTGGCCGGCATCCGCTGGCTGGAGCAGTTCCTGCGCAGGGGCGCCGCCGACATCCGCGCCGGTGCCGTGATCTTCGTGACGCACGACCGCGCGTTCCTGGAGAACGTCGCGACGCGCGTCGTCGAGTTGAGCGCCGCGTACCCCGAGGGCACGCTGGCGGTCGAGGGCAACTACAGCGAGTTCCTGCGCCGCCGCACCGAGTTCCTGGACGCGCAGGCGCGCGCGCAGGCGACGCTGGCCAACGAGGTGCGCATCGACGACGCATGGCTGGGCCGCGGCGCGCAGGCGCGGCGCACCAAGGCGAAGGGACGCATCGAGGACAGTGCGGAGCGGCGCGAGGAGCTGGGTGCCCTTGCCGCGCGCAACGCCGCCGCCGCGCAGGGCGGCGCGCGCGTCGACTTCACCGGCAGCGGCCGCCGCACGCGCCGACTCGCGCAGGCCACGGGCATCGCGAAGGGCTTTGACGGTCGCACGCTCTTCGCGGGCGTGGACCTTGAGCTTGCGCCCGGCGACCGCCTGGGCCTGATGGGCCCGAACGGCGCGGGCAAGACCACGCTGCTGCGCATCCTGACCGGTGAACTGGCGCCCGACGCCGGCACCGTCAAGGTGGCCGACCCCGCGCCGCGGATCGTGACGCTGGGCCAGCGCCGCACCGACATCCCGCCGCAGACGCTGCTGCGCGACGCGCTCTGCCCGCTGGGCGAGGTGGTCCACTTCCGCGACCGCTCCATGCACATCACCGCGTGGGCGCGCAGCTTCCTCTTCCGCGACGCACAGCTGCTGCAGCCGGTGGCCAGTCTCTCGGGCGGCGAGCTGGCGCGCGCGCACCTGGCGCGCATGATGCTCGAGCCCGCCGACGTCCTGGTGCTGGACGAGCCGACCAACGACCTGGACATCCCCACGCTCGAGGTGCTGGAGGACGCGGTCGAGACCTTCCCCGGCGCCGTGGTGCTGGTGACCCACGACCGCGCGATGCTGGGCCGCCTTGCCACGTCGATCGCGGTGGTCGGCGGGCCCGACGGCACGGTCGCGCAGGTGGCCAGCCTGGACCAGGCGCTGGCCGCGCTCGAGCGCCACGCCGACGCCGCCGACGAGCGGGATCGCGGTGCGCGCGCCGCCGCCAGGCCCACCGAGCCGGCTCCTGCCGCCGCCCCCGCCGCCGGCAACCGCCGACGCCTGAGCTTCAAGGAGCAGCGGGAACTGGAGGGCATGGAGGCCGCCATCCTGTCCGCCGAGGACGCGCATGCCCGCGCCGAGGCAACCCTGAACGACCCCGCCGTCGCCGCCGACCACGTGCGCATGGCCGCCGCCTGCAAGGAACTGGAGCGCGCACAGCAGGCCGTCGCCGCGCTCTACGCGCGGTGGCAGGAACTCGAATCCAAACGCTGAACGGGTACTCTCTGTCGGTCGTACCCCACCCGATGCCAGCCTCGCGTCGCATCCTCGGATCCGCGCTCGTCTTCGCCGCCCTCGCCGGCGCGGCGGCCATCGCCGTCGCGCGCTGGAACCCGGGGGCATCGAACGCGGTGCCCGCGTCCGACGATCCGCCGCCGCCATGCCTTGCGTTCGACCCGCCGGCCGTCGAGCTCGGCACGGTTCTGCCTGGCCAGAAGCTGCGGCGCACCGTCCGCGTGCGCAACATCGGCACCGAGACCGTGACCATCGAGCGCGCCATGGCCGACTGTGGCTGCACGACGCCCATCTGGCCCACGCAGCCGATCCCGCCCAACGGTGACGCGGACGTGGAGGTGATCTACGAGGCCGGTTCCTCCCAAGGCATCGACATCCGCAAGCGAATCACGTTCATCGTGCCGCGCCATGGGCTCTCGTTCCTGCCGGTGAACGGGCGCGTGGGCGAGTTCGTGCGCCTGGACGTCACGGCGATCGATGCTCCGGCGCAGGTCGCGCCCGGTGCGGCCAGCGCGCCTCTCACGTTCGAGTCGGTCGACGGCACCGCCTTCCGCATCACCGGCGCCGATCCCGCGGTCGTCCTGGACGCGCCCGCAGGGCCGGCCGTCCGCGCCACCGTCCACGTCGACTGGTCGGCATGGGAGCGCGCGGGCCGCCCGATCCAGGTGACGATCACGACCGACCATCCCAAGGCGCCGCCGTTCAACGTCGTCGTCCGCCGCCCGCTGCAACCCGTCGGGGCGCCCGCCACGGCCCCGTCGCAGGCGGCGCCCGCCAAGCCGACGGAGACTCCCGACCCGGATGCGATGCCCGGACCGTGATCGCACCGACCCTCGCTCCCACGCCCAACATGCCGCCCGTCCCTGCCGCTGTCCTGCTCCTTGCCGCCGTGCTGCCCTCGCAGTCGTCGCCCGTCCAGGTGCCGCCCGGATTCGGCCCGCCGCCTGCGGTGCCGCCCGCGCTGAAGGCGCCACCCGCATCCGCACCGGCGCCCGCGGCTGCCCCGCCCGCCCGCCGCACGCCGCGCTACCGCCTGGACCAGCCGAGCGTCTTCCCCGGCGCGCGCATCGACTTCCCGCAGCTCGACGTCTACGTCCAGGGCCCGGCGCGCACCGGCTACGAGCCCGGGAAGGTCTACGTCTTCGAGTTCTTCGGCACCAGCTGCTCGCACTGCGAGGAGTACGCGCAGCTGATCGCCGAGCTGGCGCGCCAGTACGGCGCGCGGGGGTTCGAGTTCATCTCGGTCACCGACGAGGACGCCGACAAGGTGAAGGCGTGGCTGGAGAAGCCCGACATCAAGGCGCGCACCACGTGGTCGGTCGCCGCGGACCCTGACAAGTCCGCGCTGCGGCAGCTGCAGTTCGGCACCTTTCAGAACTTCACGCCGCGCTTCTTCGTGGTCAAGGACGGCACCGTCCTCTGGTACGGGCACCCCAACGAATCCGAGAAGCCGCTCGAGTCGATCGCGGCCGGCACGTGGGACCCCGCGTCGATCCGCGAGGAGTTCATGCTGAACGCGGTCGTGTCCCGCGCCAAGGAGCAGTCCGGCCGCATCTACAAGGAGTGCGAGAAGTCGGGCAACTGGCAACCGCTGCTCGAGTTCTTCGACTCGGTGGCCGTGGCCGTGCCCAAGCGCGCGTCCACCTTCGAGCTCCAGCGCTTCGGAACCATGATCGGCCCCGGCGACATGGCCGACCAGGGCTACGCGTACGGCAACCAACTGCTCGCCCGGTACCCCACCGACCTCTCCGTGCTGCGCACGCTCGCGCGCACGGCGCTCGCCTCGCCGCAGGTCCGGCGCCGCGACGTCGACTGGGCGTTCGCGATCGCCCGCAAGGCCGACGACGTCGGCGAGGGCAAGGATTCGCGCGCCGCCGAGGTCCTGGCGATGGCGTGGTTCTCGAAGGGCGACCGCGAGAAGGCCATCGAGGCGCAGGAGCGCGCGCTGCGCCTGCAGACCGACGCCAAGCTCAAGAAGGTGCTCGAGGAAGGCCTGGCCCGCTACAGGACCGACGCGCCGGGACCCAAGCCCGCGTACGTGCCGCCGCCGCCGCCGCCGCCGGTCGCGCCGTCGGCGCCCGGCACCGCGCCCGCGGCTCCGGCCGCGCCCGCCGGCGCAGCACCGCCCGCCGCACCCTGAGCGGCCGCCGCGGCGTCAGCGCACGGTCCCGGCCGGTGCATCCAGCAGCCAGCCGGTGCAAAGGTCGTTGCCGAAGTGCTGCCAGTCGTCCAGCGTCCAGACGACCTGCTTGCCGCGCGTCACCTCGAACATCTGCGGATTCTCCGGGCCGGCATGCGTGTTGCCCACCACCACGTTGCCGTTCGGCAGCGCGTGCAGGCTGGTCACCCAGCACAGGTGGATCGGTCGGCCGTCGGCGCGCTTCAGCTCGTCGCGCTCGATGCTCCACGCGATTTCCTTCGCGGGCGTCACCTCGATCACGCGGTTGCTGTTGCCGCCGCCGATCAGCGTGTTGCCGTTGGGCAGCCTGATCGCGTTGAAGACCTCGGTGCCGTGGCCGTCGTGGTTCGGCGTGCGCGGCTGGCCGTTCAGGTCGATCGCGAACTCCCAGATCACGATGCCCTTCGCGTCGTACTCGCGCACCAGGCCCAGGCCCTCGTGCGCCACCAGGTAGGTGCCGGCCGGCGTCTTCCGCACGCGGCGCGTGTCGCGGTGCCAGCTGGGCTTCTCGACCTGCAGCGGCACGGTGGCGACGATCGCGCCCGCCGGGTTCACCTCGATGATGCGCAGGTTGCCGGTCTCCGCGATCATCGTGCGCCCGTCGGCCAGCCGCTGGAACCCGTGGATCTCGACGGTCCCTGCGTACGGCGCGACCGGCTTGCTCTGCCATTGCCACACGACCTGCTTGCCGGGGGTCACCTCCTTGATGCGGTCGGGCGCCGCGTGCACCAGCACGTTGCCGTTCGCCAGCACCTGGAGGTCATGGCTGTTGTGCGCGCAGGGGATCTCCCAACTCATGGTGCCGTCCGGCTCGCGCACGGTGACGTGGCCCTTGTCCTGGCCGATCACGCGCCAGCCGCCGGCGGTTGCCGTGGTGGGCGCGCCCGGCGCCGCCGCGCCGCCTGCGGTGCCGCCCGTGCTGCCGCACGCCGCGGCCAGCACGCCCCCGGCAAGCAGTGCGAGCGCGTGGACGAACCGGCGTGCGGTGGCGTGCGTCATCCGTCGCAGGGTACGCGGGCGGCTGCAACTACCATGCCCCCGTGATCATCCGCATCCGCGGGCTCCCCATCACACCGGATCCCACCGGCCGCTACGCCCGCCGCATCGGTCGGCTCATGCTCGCGCTCACCGTGGTCATGGGTTTCGTCGGGCTCTTCTTCGTCGTCATGGGCATCCGCCAGTGGGTGCGCGCCGATGCCAGCCTGTCGTGGCCGATCGTCCCGGGCACCGTCACCGAATCCCGCGTCGTCACCACCCATACGTCCAAGGGCGGACGATCCCAGCAGCCATCCGTGGCGTACCGCTACGAGGTCGACGGCCAGCCGCACGCGTCCGACCGCATCGACTTCCGCGTGCGCGGCTGGGGCTCGCCCACCCCGCAGGACACCGTCGCCGCCTACCCGGTCGGCGCCGCGGTGGACGTGCACGTGTCGCCGCACGACCCGGATGTCGCCTGCCTGGTGCCCGGCGCGGATGCGTGGAGCGCCATTCCGGTCGGCGTCGGCCTCTTCGCCATCGGTTTCTGCGCGATCTTCGCCATGCTGGTTCGTCGCGCGGCATGGGGTCGTGCGTAACCTGCGCACCATGATCACCGCCCGTTCCCCACTGGGCCGCTTCCGAAACACGCTCGCCTCCGGATTCACCGCGCTCGCCGCGGCACTCGCGCCGTGCGCGCCGTCCGCCGCGCAGTCGCCCGCCGCCGCGCCGTCCGCGCCACCTGCCGCACCCGCCGTCCAGAAGATGAAGGTCGGCATCTCGGCCGTGAGGGTCAACGACGCCCTGCGCGCCAAGGTCGCCGCCGAGGACGGCAGCGTCGCGTTGGGCCGCGTCACCGAGGGCGTCGACAGCCAGCTGCGGAACGCGCTGCTCGACCTCCGCAAGTTCGACCTGGTCACGCGCTCGAACCTGAAGCAGGTCATCGAGGAGCAGAACCTGCGCGGCTCCGGCAACGTGGACCCCAACGACCCCGCCGCGCAGGCCTTCAAGCTGGCCGGCTGCAACTGGGTGGTCGTGACCACCGTGAACGACTTCCAGAAGTTCAACCGCGAGAAGGAATTCGCGTCCGAGGGCGTCAAGCGCTACCAGCAGAGCGTGCGCGTCGGCGCCGTCGTGGAGCTGGTCGACACCACCACCGGCCGCGTCGTGCAGAGCGTCAGCGTGCAGGACGAGGCGCTGGCCACCAATTTCGACAACCAGGGCGAGCGGACCAACGGCTCGGCCATGGACTGGATGATCAACCAGGCCTGCGAGCGCCTGTGCCGCCGCGCCGCGTGCGCCGTCAGCGACAAGCTGCTGCCGCCCAAGGTGCTCACCGATCCGCGCGACGGCACGTTCATGTTCAGTGGCGGCGGCTGCGCGCAGGTTGGGCAGCTCTGGCGCGTCTTCGCGCTGGGCGAGCAGTCGATCGACCCCGACACCGGCGACACGCTCCGCGAGGAGGTCGAGATCGGCACCGCCGCCGTCACCGACACGTCGGGCAGCTACCCGCGCGCGAAGGTCGAGGGCACCGACCGCGGCGTCGCCAAGGGCTGCATCATGCGCCCCGTGCTGGACCCCGAGGGCAAGCCCGCGATGAAGCCCGGCACGTCGCCCGCGAACGCCGCGCCCACGCCGGGCCTTGCGCCGCCGCCCCCGGGCCTGCCGCCCGCCGCGCAGCCCGCGGCGCCGCAGGCGGTGCCGAACGGCCCGCAGAGCGCGATCTTCCGCGCGGTCGCCGCGGCCGCGTTCGCGCAGTCCGGCGCGCCGGCCCCGGCCGCGCCCAGCGCCGCGCCCGCGCCGCCCGCCGATCCCTCGGCGCCGCTCGCGCCCGCCGACGCCAAGCGCACCTCCGTCGCGATCTTCGTGAAGGACCGCGTCCAAGCCATTCCGCCCGAGAAGACCGCGATGCTCACCGAGCTGGCCTCCGCGCAGCTGGGCGGCGCCGGCTACCGCGTGGTCAGCCGCGAGGACATCCAGAACGCGGTCGCACGGTTCGCGCGCACCGGCCCCAACGCCGGCGGCGGCGCGCCCGGCACCGAGGAGATCGACCGCATCGTCAGCGACTCCACCAACGCCGTGCAGCTGGCCCGCGAGATGGGCGCCGACTACCTCTTCATCGTGGGCATCCTGCAGTACGTGCCGCGCAACACGCAATACGAGGGCAACGGCATCAAGACCGACGTCCAGCAGAAGGCGCTCACGCTCAGCTGGAAGATGATCGACGCCGGCAAGGGCGCCACCGTCGACGGCGGCGAGATCACCCAGGCCGACGCCGTGCGCCAGACGCAGGGCTCCACGGTCGAGACCGAGCTGCTCGACGGCCTTCTGCGCGGCGTCTCGGCGCGCATCGTGCAGGACTTCGACTCGCGCGTCGCCGCCGGCCGCGTCCGCACCGGCACGCCGGCCTCGGCCGCGCAGGTGCAGATCACCGTCGAGTGCACCATGGGCGACATGACGTTCCCCGAATTCGTGCGCAACCAGGACGGCACGTACGGCGTGAAGGGCTATGGCCTGATGGCCATGCCGCTGGACGTCGACTGCCAGCTGGACGGCCGCTCGCAGGGCACCGCGCCGGGCACGTTCACGCTCAGCCCCGGCATCCACAAGCTGCGACTGGTGCGCCCTGGCTACGAGGAGTACAGCACCTCGATCAACGTGCGCCCCGAGGGCGGTCAGCGGTTCCGCTTCGCGCTGCGCATGACCCCCAACGAGATGGCACGCTGGCGCGAGAACACCGCGCTGCTGCAGCAGCTCAAGCAGGGGGCGCAGCTCACCGAGGCGCAGGTCAACTACATCAACGGGCTGTCGCAGTTCTTCCGCCAGAGCGGGATCAGCATCCGCCGCGACATCACCATCGACTCCAACCAGGTGCCGCAGGTCGAGATGAACGGCGTCAACGGGGGCTTCATCTGGCCGTGGTGAGCGGCGCTTCCCGGATCCGGGGCCGCGCGGCGGCCGTGGCCCGTGCGTTCGTGGCCGCAGCCGTGGTGGCGGCGCCCGTCGCGCTGGCGGGGTGCGCTTCGCCGCACGACCGCGCGCAGGCGTTCATGCTGCCGTTCCGCCAGGGCCGCTACGACTTCGCCGCGTCGCAGGCCGAGCTGGTCGCGCGCGACGCGCCGGCGCAGGACGCCGTGCTGTTCGCGCTGGAGCAGGGGGCCGTCGCGCGCGCCGCCAACCGCCTGAAGGAGAGCGATGCGTCGCTCGAGCGCGCCTACGCCCGCATCCAGCAGCTGGGCGACCTGGGCCAGGCGTCGGTCAGCGGCGAGATCGCCGCCGCGGTCGTGAACCCCGGCATCCTGAACTACCGCGGCACCGCCTACGACCGCACGATGCTTGCCACGTACAAGGCGCTGAACGCGATGCAGGCCGGCGACATGGCCGGCGCGCGCGTCGAATTGAAGCGGGCACAGTTCTTCCAGCAGGATGCCGCCGACCACTACGCCGAGCGCATCGCAAAGGCCCAGGCCGCGTTCGACAAGGCCGCGCAGTCGCGCGCCAAGCAGGAAGGTGCGGGCGACTACAGCAGCGCGAAGTCGCAGGACGACCCCGCCACCAAGACGGCGCTCGGCACCCGCTACGACCAGATGCGCGCGCAGTTCCGCCCGTACGCCGAGTGGCAGGTGCCGTGGGCGGACCTCGTTGACGGCCTCTGGCGCATCACCAACGCCGCCGACGGCTCCGACTGGACGTCCGCCCGCGACAGCCTGCGTCGCGTGATCGGCATGTCGGGGCGCAACGCGTTCCTGGACGCCGACATCGCCGACGCCGAGGCGAACCGCACGCCGGACCAGGTCGTCTACGTGCTCGTCGAGGCCGGGATCGGCCCCGAGCTCGAGGAATTCAGGCTGAACATCCCCGCGTTCATCCCCGGCATGCCGTTCGTCGGCGTCGCCTTCCCGGTCCTGAAGCAGATGCCGGGCTGCCCCGACGGCCTGGCCGTCCAGGCCGGCGGCGCCCGCACCGAGCTGGCCGAGGTCTGCGACTTCGGGCGCGTCGTGGCGAAGGACTTCGACACGCAGCTCCCCGGGATCATCGCGCGCTGCATCGCGTCCACGCTGACCAAGGCGGCGATCACCTGTGCAATCAACCAGACCGCCAAGAACTCGGGCAACAACTGGGCGCAGGTCATCAGCCTGATCGGCACCAGCGCCTACGGCATCGCCACCAACCGCGCCGACCAGCGCATCTGGGAATCTCTGCCCGGCCGCGGCCTCTACGCGCGCATCCCCATGCCCGCCGACCGGCGCCTGGCCATCGAGGGCCTGAGCGGCCCGCCCATCCAGCTGTGCGAGGGCTCCGTCGTCGCGGTCTGGGCGCGCGCGCCGCAGGCCGGCAGCCCGCCCGCCGTCTCCGTCTTCCGCCTCCGTTAGGATCATCGTGCGCCCACGCGCAAGGAAACCCATGTCCACGCCCACCCGCGCATCGTTCGCCCTCGCCGCCGTGATCGCAGCCGGCCTCTCGGTCGCCGGCTGCAAGACGACGAACACCGTCAGCTCCACGCAGCGCATCATCACGGACCCCATCCTGGACCTGGACGCGTCCGCCGCGCAGGTGCGGACGTCCCGCGTCGCCGGCGACCTGCTGCAGGCGCAGGTGGACCTCTACAACACGTGGATCACCGAGCAGGACGTCAAGTACAAGTGGGAGTGGATCGACGCGGCCGGCAACGTGCTGCCCAACGCCACGTCCACCTGGGCCGGCATGAACATCGCCGCCAAGCAGACCTACACGCTCACCGCGGTCGCCCCCAGCCCGCGCGCCGTCGACTTCCGCCTCCAGATCCGCCGCGCTGGCAACTGACGCCCGCGGCCACTCCATACGGGACCCATCCATGCGCACCATCGCTCCCCTCGCCCTTGCAGCCGCCGTCCTCGCAGCCCAGGGCTGCACGTCCGACTCGCCGTACGTCACCGACGACAGCAAGAAGATCGTCTCCATCCAGGCGCTCAACGTGCAGGACTACTCGCAGGCCGCGGGCGACCTGTGCACGCAGCTCCTGCAGTCGGGCCGCCTGGCGCAGGCGCAGCAGACCCTGGCCACCAACGGCGCGCCCGTCATCGTCAAGCTCTCCACGCCGATCAACGAGAGCGACCAGCGCGTCGACATGGCGCTGCTGCTGCAGAAGATGAAGATGACGCTGAACACCACCGGCCAGGCGATGTTCGTCAGCGACGACAAGTCCGCCACGCAGATCACCGAGGACGCGAAGTTCGCGCGCGGCGACCGCACGCAGACCATCCCGCAGCTGGTGCTGACCAGCAAGCTGATCGCCGTGAAGGCTTCTGCAAGCGGGTTCCTCTCGACCACCAAGCAGGCCAGCTACGTCTTCCAGATGAACCTGGTCGATACCCGCAACGGCCTGGAGCTGTGGAACGGCGAGAAGGACATAACCAAGCAGGGGTCGGGCGCCAAGGTCGGTTACTGACCCCGCGGGGTGCGCACGCCGCGGCCAATCGGACGAAGGCGCCTTGCAGTCGGGCCGCCCGCGGGCATACTGTGCGCGTCATGAAGCGCCTCGCCGCCCTCGTCCTTGCCACCGCAGTCGCCCCCGCCGCGCATGCCGCGGACGTGTATTCCACGACGTTCGACAACTACCTGGCCGGCACCCTCTCGGGCCAGCTGGCGTGGATCGGCGTCGGTGGATCGTGGGCCGTCAGCGCCAGCGTCAACGCCGGCCAGACGGGCTTCAGCGTCATCACGAACGACGGCACGATCCGGCCGCCCGATGGCGCCGGCCGCATGGTTCGCATGACCACCGGACGGTTCGGCGCCGACCGCACCAAGGCATGGCTCGACCTTGCCAACAGCGGCAAGTGGGCCGCCGCCAGCGCGGGCGGAAACAGCGTGCTCGAGGTCCGCGTCCAGCTCTACGTCCCCTCCGGTGCAGCCATGCCCTGCAGCTTCGGGATCATGGTGTCCAAGAGCCCCATCGAGGTCGCCGGCGGCTTCGTCATCGATGCCCAGACGGGGCGTGTCTTCTACCTGGACAACGGCTACGCCGCCGCCAACCGCACGTTCACCAACGTGACGGTGGCGCGCGACGCCTGGCACGATTGCCGCTACGCGTGGAACGTGGTCACGGGCGCGGCCACGCTGACCATCGACGACGTCGAGGCCGCCGCGTACCCGACGACCCTGAAGGGCGCGCTCTACGCAGCCAACCTGCTCAGCACCACCGACACGCCGACGTCCACCCTGTTGAACGCCTACGCGTACGCGGACGACCTGGAGCTCCTGGCGAAGGCGCCCCATGCGGCGTGCCCGGGCGACCTGAACGCCGACGGCACCCGCGACGGCGCCGACCTCGGCGCGCTGCTGGGGGCCTGGGGCACCGCCGGCGCCGACCTCAACGGCGACGGCACCACGGACGGTGCGGACCTGGGCGCGCTGCTGGGCGTCTGGGGCTCCTGCCCCTGAACCCGTCCGGTGCGGACGTTCCGTTCAGCCGCGCCCGCGCAGCCACTGCACCGCGTCATCCACCGGCATCGGCCGCGCCCACAGGTAGCCCTGCCCGCTGCGGCATCCCATCATCCGCAGGGCCTCGGCCTGCTCATGGGTCTCGATGCCCTCGGCCGTGACGTGCATCCCGCAGGCGTCGGCCATGCGGATCGCCGCCTCGCAGAGCGCGGTGCCGCGCCCGCCGTCGCCCAGGCGCTGGACGAACGACCGGTCGATCTTGACGATGTCGAACGGGATGATCTGCAGCTGCCGAAGCGACGCGTAGCCCGTGCCGAAGTCGTCCAGCGCAAGCCGGAAGCCGGCGGCCTTCAGCTCAAGCAGCGTGTCGCGCGCCGGGCTGTCGCCTTCCAGGCTCTGCGTCTCGGTCACCTCCAGGCAGAGCGACGACGGCGCGGCGCCGAGTGCCGTGGCGGCCGCGGCCAGTTCCGCGGCGAAGCCCTCGCGCATCAGCTGGCGCAGCGACACGTTCATGCTGGCTACCGTGCCGCCCAGCGTGCCGGCGTGCTCGGCCAGTGCGCGGCACGTCGCGCGGAAGATCGACATGCCCAACGCGTCGATCAGGCTGCTCTCCTCGGCGATCGGGATGAACGTCCCCGGCCCGACCGAGTCGAGGCCCGTGCCCGACAGCCGCGCGAGGAACTCGAAGCCGACCGTCTGCCCGCCGGCCAGGCTGATCACGGGCTGCATGTGCGGCACCACGCGATGCTCGGCGACGGCATCCGCCACGACGCGTCCCAGGCGCCGGCGCTCCTGCGAGGCCTTGCGCTCGGCGTCGCCGAACGCCACCCATCGCCCGCGTCCGCGCTTCTTCGCGCCCTGCGCCGCCTGGATCGCCTGGTAGAGCGCGTCCTCGAAGTCGGTCCGCGCGGGATCCCACTCGACCAGGCCCGATGACACCGTCAGCGTGACGCGCACGTCGCCCACCTCGATCGGTGCCTCGAACGCCGCGGCGGTGCGTTCCAGCACCTTGATCGCGCGCCCGCCGCGCTCCTCGCTCACGATCAGGAATCGGTCACCCTCGAAGCGCACGACCAGGTCGCCCGGTGCCGCGGCAACCGCGATTCGCGCCGCCGCTGCCGCCAGCAGCTGGTCGCTGGTGCGGTGGCCGAAGTTCTCGTTGTGCAGGTGGAAGTGGTCCAGGTCCAGCATCGACACCGAGAGCGTCGGCGGCGCCGCCATCGCGGTCCAGCGTGCGAGCGCGGCGTCAAGCCCGCGGCGGTTGGCCAGCCCGGTCAGCGAATCGTGCATTGCCTGGTGCGTTCGCTCGGCGTCGAAGCGGTGCCGCTCGATCGCGATCGCCGCCAGGTGCACCAGGTGGTCCACCACCGCCAGGTCGGCCTCGGTCGGCGCGCGGCGGTCGCCGTAGTACATGCCGAACACGCCCAGCAGCTCGCCGTGGCGGTCCATGATCGGCGACGACCATGCGGAGCGGACGCCGTAACCGACGGCGAAGTCGCGGAACTGGCCCCAGAGCGGGTCGTCCATGACGTCGTGCGAGATCACCCGCTCGCGGCGGAACGCCGCGGTGCCGCAGCTGCCCATCATCGGACCCGGGACCATGCCGTCGATCGCCTCCGAGAAGCCGGCAGGCAGGCGGCCGTAGCCGCCCTTGCGGAGGTTGCCCGCGACGGGGTCGAAGATCAGGACCGAGGCGAGCATCGTCGGGATCGTTCGCTCCGCGTAGCGGGCGATCGCCGTCAGCGATTCGTGGATCGACGCGCCGCGCGCGACGAGGTCCAGCACTTCCTGCTGGGCCTTGAGGGCCTGCTCTGCGGGGAGCGAGGGCAGGGCGTCGTTGATCGGTGCCTGGGTGCCGGTGGTCATCTGGAGCGGCGAAGGTCGATTTGGGGGGGCTGGGAACCAGCGGAACTGCGGAACTTTGCTCCTCATTTCGCCGGCGCGGGCACCCCTGTGTGATTGGGCGATAATGTCGGTCATGGCTTTTCGTGAACCAATTCCCGGCTTCGGTCCCGATCGCTGCGCCATGTACCTGCAGGGCACCGAGGGCGCTCCCCCTCGGCCGGAGCTGGTCCGCGCCATCGAGCTGGCCGGCACCCCTGGCCCCGGCGCCCGGGCGCTGGACCTGGGCTGCGGCCCCGGGCGGGAGACCGTCGCCCTCCTGCGCGCCGGCTGGGAGGTCGTCGCCGTCGATCCCTACGCCACGATGCTCGAGCGCACGCGTGCGCTGGTCACCGCCGACGCACCGGACGCCGCGCCCCGCCTGACGCTGGTCGACGCCACGCTCGAGGAGCTCGCGCCCGGCCTGGCGCCCGCATCCTTCGGGCTGGTGCACGCCGGCTTCGTGCTGCCGTTCGTGCGGCCGGATGCGTTCGACGCCGCGTTCTCGCGCCTCCGCGGCGCGCTCGCCCCGGGCGGCATCCTGGCGTGCCAGTTCTTCGGCCCCGACGACGAGTTCATCCGTACCGCCGTGCCCGGCGCGATGTCATCCCATGCGTCCACCGACGTCGATCGCCTGCTTGCCGGCCTCGAGCTCCTGCACCGCGAGGAAGTCAACCGCGAGGGCCAGGTGGGCCGCGGGCGCACCAAGTGGTGGCACGTCCACCACGTGATCGCGCGGCAGTCCTGACGCGGTCCGCGTGGTTACGCTCCGCGTCGTGGCGCCCACCCTCCATGTCGTGGCCTCGATCATGATCGACCGCGTGCTTGGCCTGGCTGCGCTGCCGCAGCCCGGGCAGACCGTGGTGGCGCGGTCCCTGCGGACCTTCCCAGGCGGCAAGGGTGCGAACCAGGCCGTGGCCGCCGCGCGGTGCGGCGCGCAGGTGCGTGCGTGCGGGCGCACCGGCGCCGATGGTCGCTTCGTGGTCGACGCGATGCAGGCCGCCGGCGTCGATGTCTCCGCCGTGCGTACCGACGATGCCGTGGCGGGGTCGGCCGTGGTGCTGGTCGCCGAAGGCGGCGAGAACGCGATCGTCATCGCGCCCGAGTCGAACCGGCGCATCGGGCCGGGGGACATCGAGCGCTTCCTGGACGGCGCCGCGCCAGGCGACCTGCTGCTGGTGCAGAACGAGTGCTCCGCCCTGGAGCATGCGCTGGCCGCGGCCCGCGCGCGCGGCCTGCACGCGTGGCTCAACGCCGCGCCCGCCGATCCCGCGCTGCGTGGGCTGGATCTCTCGGGCCTTGCCGGACTCTTCGTCAACGAGACCGAGGCGCAGGCGCTGACCGGGCTTGCCGACCCGGCGGCGGCCCTCGACGCGCTCTCGATGCGGATGCCGGACGCGACCGTGGTCGTGACGCTGGGGCCGGCCGGCGCCCGGATGCGCCATCGCGGCGCGATGCACGTGCACGCGGGTTACCGCGTGCGCGCCGTCGACACGGTCGGCTGCGGCGACGCGTTCGTCGGAGCGTTCCTGGCGGCCACGCTGGCGGGCCGTCCGTCGGCCGAGGCGCTCGCCTGGGGCAACGCGGCGGGCGCGCTCGCTGCCACCCGCGAGGGTGCGATCCCCTCGCTGCCGGCGCTCGACGCCGTGCGCGCGCTGGCGCTGCCCGCGTGAGGGTCCGCGGCAGGCGCGCCGGTCGTCACCAGCCTCTCCCGCCAGCTGCCGGAGGGGACCATGGTGCTGCCGTTGGCGCATCCGTCGCCTGGTCCCGCCCCGAAGCCGCCGGCTGCGCCGTCCGGCGACCGCGCTCCCGCAGCGCCGCCTCCACCTGCGCGTCCGTGACTTGCTCGAAGTCCGCGTAGAACTGCCCGACCGCCCAGAAGACCTCGGGCTGCAGCAGGCAGACGACGCGTTCGCACAGCGGCCCGATCTGCATCAGCGCGTCGACCGACGCCACCGGCACCGCCGCGATCAGCTGCGTCGCGCCCTCGGCGCGCGCACTGCGCAGCGCGGCGATCATCGTCGAGCCCGTCGCCAGCCCGTCGTCCACCACGATCACCGTGCGCCCTGCCAGCCGCGCGCGCGGGCGCGATCCGCGGAAGAGCCGCGCGCGGCGCACGATCTCGCCCAGCTGGGTGCGGCGCTCCCGCTCGATGTACGCGGCGTCGGCCATCGCCATCATCGCGGTGCGGTGGTCCAGGTGCAGCTGTCCGCCCTCGGCCACGGCGCCGATCGCCAACTCCGGCTGTTCGGGGGCACGCATCTTGCGTGCCAGCACCACGTCCAGCTCGGCGTTCAGCTCCTCGGCGATCGGCGCCGCCACCGCGATCCCTCCCCGTGGGATCGCCAGCACCAGTGGGTCATGCACCGGGATCCCGCGAAGCGCCGCGGCCAGACGCCGCCCCGCGTCGGCGCGGTCCGTGAAGGGCGTACGGCTCATCGCGCCACCTCATGGCGCCCCGCCACGTGCGCGGCGAACCAGTCCCGGGCCAGCATCGCGGCCTCCTCCAGCGTGCCGGGTTCCTCGAACAGGTGGGTGGCCCCCGAGACCACCGCCAGCTCCTTCTCGCAGTGCAGCATGCGCAGCGCGTGGCGGTTCAGCGCCAGCACGTCGTGGTCCTCGCCGCCCACGATCAGCAGCGTCGGCGCATGCACCGTCCCGAGCCATGCCCCGGCCAAGTCCGGCCGACCGCCGCGGGAGACCACCGCGGCCACCGCGGGCTCCCGGGCCGCGGCGATCAGCGCCGCCGCCGCACCGGTGCTTGCCCCGAAGAGGCAGGGGGGCAGCGTGTGCGTGCGTGGATCCGCCAGCGCCCAACGCAGCGCTCCCAGCAGGCGGTCTGCCAGCAGGTCGATGTCGAACACGTTCTCTCGATCGGCCGCTTCCTGCGCCGTCAGCAGGTCGAACAGCAGCGTCCCCAGCCCGGCCTCGTGCAGCACCGATGCCACGTAGCGGTTGCGCGGGCTGTGGCGGCTGCTGCCGCTGCCGTGTGCGAAGATGACCAACCCGCGAACCTCGCGGGGCAACTCCAGCGACCCCGGCAACTCCACGCCGGCCGTCGGCACCGCCACGTCATGCGAATCGGCAACACCCGTCCGTCCTGCAGGCACCATCACGATCCCTCCGGCCGCGCGGGTTCCGGCGCCCTGGCTCGGGCGCCGCGCGAAGCCAACCACACTCTGCGTCCGCTGCCGGGCAGGTGCCACGGGGCGTCTTCCCGCATTCGGCCGTGCTGGCGCTTACGCTGCCCCGATGCGCACGCGCTCAGGCCTCATGGTCGCCCCGGTTCGCAACGGCCGAGGGATCGTCGCCCTCCGCGACTTTCCGGTGGGTTCGGTCGTCTGTCGGATCGGGGGCCGGATCGTCGACTCCTCGGTCCTGTGGCGATGGTGGGACCGCCAACCGCAGCGCGCCGCGAACTGCCTTCGCTTCGACGAGGAGCGTTACCTGGAGCCCGGCCGCGGCATCGGGGCGTTCCTGAACCACTCGTGCCGTCCCAACACCCTGATCGAGCGCTCGGGGCGCTTCCTCGTGGTGCGCGCCCTGCGCCCGATCGCCGCGGGCCAGGAAGTGACAAACGACTACTCCACCCTCATCGGGCCGGACGACGTCTGGACGATGCGGTGCAACTGCGGCGAGCGTGGCTGCCGACGGACCATCCGCCGGCTCGACCGGCTTCCTGCAGCGCGGCTCAAAAGTTATCGGGCTTCTGGGGCGATCCCGGCGTTCCTGCTCCAGATGCTCGAGGACCGTCGGCGTGGCGCGAGGCGGCGGTCAACCCCCGTCTAACCACGGTTTCAGGCCGCGAAACCCCGGTTTTCAGGCCCCCGGGCATGCCGCCCAAAGAATTCCGCCCCACACACTTGCACCTCGCCGAAGCCGGGGCATACTCGGTTCGTGCGTTCCCCTTCGTGCGCACACCCGCTTCCTTGGCGGCGTCTCGTTCCCTCCTTGCATTGGACCCTTTCCCATGCGTACCCAGTTTGCCATCGTTGCCTTTGCCGCTGGTTCGATCGCTTCCGCGTCGGCCGCCCAGGTGATCTCGTTCAACGACGCCTCGCTGTTTGGCTCGTTCGCTTCGGCGAACGGCGCCGCGGTGTCGACTGAGACCTTTGATGGCTACACCGGCTTCGGGGCCTCGTTCTCCGGAACCGTCGGCGGTGTGGAGTGGCTTGCGTCTGCCGCAAGCGGCATGTACGCCCAGGGCGGCCTGATGTCGACCAACAACCCCGAGGCGATGACCTTCAGCTTCGGCGGCGCTGGCGTGAAGGGCGTCGGCGGCCTGTTCTTCTCGACCGACATCAACTTCAACGTCGTCCCCAGCACCCTGTACGTGACGCTCTCGGACGGCTCGGGCTTCGTCGGCTCGGTGACCTCGGGCACCCAGTTCACGGGCTTCTGGTCGCTGGGCTCGAACATCACCTCGATCCGCATCCAGCCCCTCGGCGGCACCGCGCAGTACCCGACGGCCGACTCGCTGTCGGTCGCAGTGGTGCCGGCCCCCGGCGCCGTGGCGCTCCTGGCGCTGGCCGGTGCGACCGCGCGCCGCCGCCGTCGCGCCTGATCGGATTCACACGCTCTTGACACGCAGGCCCCGGCTCAGCCGGGGCCTGCGTTCGTTTCAGGCGTGCTTTTATCGCCCGTCTCTTCCGACGTGCGGGAATCTCGGAATCGGGCCTTGCAGCCTCCATTTTTCGGGGCACTTTCCCCCTGTCGGCGCTCGGTTTGCGCCGCAACGCAGGTGACGTTGGAGGCGTCTCCCGCGTGTCTTGATGGTTTCGCCATCTCAGGAAGGGAAAGGGAAAGACATGTCTATTTCTGTTCGGCTGTCACGCCACTTCGTAGCCGCGTCTGCGGCTGCCGTGGCGTGCGCGGCGGCATCGGAAGCCGCGGTCATCCGGTGGAACTGCAACCTGTCGGTTCCGACCAACAACGTCGGCTTCTACATCAACGTCCAGACGCAGCAGACCGCTACGAACGGCACCGCCGTTCCTGGCTGGGACTTCCAGATGTACACGCCCGGCTCCTCGCCGGGCCTGACCATCTTCTGCAACACGACGACGGCACTGCAGCGCTCGTCGAACGGCGTCTTCACCCCCGCAAACCTCGACACGACCGCGACGGTGAATGCGAGCAGCCCGTGGTCGGCGTACGGCGGTGCGTATGCGCCGGTCTTCGGATCGACCGCCTCGGTCCCGCCGGGCCAGTGGGTGTTCAACACGTCCAACTTCTTCGGCTTCCGCTTCCAGGCCTCCGACGGCCTGCAGCGCTACGGCTACGGCCGCATCGATGTCGGCGCCAACGCCAACATCCGTACGCTCGTGTACGTGGAATGGGAGTCCACGCCGGGCGTCGGCATCCAGATCCCCGCTCCCGGTGCGCTGGCGCTGGCGGCGATCGCCGGTCTGGGCCGCTCGCGTCGCCGTCGCTGACGCGCGGCGCGTTTCCCGCCACCGATTCACGTGTTTCGCTCCCCACAGGGGCAGTCCAATCGGGCTGCCCCTGTGACTTGGGGCAGGGCCTTCTACGATGCCGTTCGCGATGCCCGGCCAACCCGCCACGCGCCTGCTGATCCTGGGCTGGGATGCTGCCGACTGGCAGGTGATCGACCCGCTGCTGGCCCGTGGCCACATGCCCAACCTGGCGAAGCTGCTGGCCGCCGGCACGCGTGCCGACCTGCGCACGCTGGACCCCAAGCTCAGCCCGATCCTCTGGTCGTCCATTGCCACCGGCAAGACCGCGGACAAGCACGGCATCCTGAACTTCGTGGAGCCGAACCCCTCGGGGCAGGGCGTGCGAGTCAGTTCCAGCACCACTCGGCGCACCAAGGCGCTCTGGAACATCCTGACGCAGCGTGGGCTGCGCGTGCATGCGGTCGGCTGGTACGCGTCGCACCCGGCCGAGCCGATCGGTGGCACCTGCGTGACCAACCTGCTGACCGAGCAGATGCCGGCCGCCGCCGGCGCGCCATGGCCGATGCTGGACGGCACCGTGCACGCCGTGGGGCCGGCGGCCGCTGATGTTGCCGCGCGCGTGGCCGCGGCGCGGGTGCGTACGGCGGACGTCACGCGCGAGCGGCTGAAGGTGCTGCTGCCCGACGTCGCGCAGGCCGGCCGCGGCGATGCCCGCCCGGCCACGCTTGCCAAGGAGTTCGCGCGCATGCTCTCGCTGCACGGCGCGGCACTGGCCGCGCTGCGGGGCGGCGACTGGGACTGCGCGATGGTGTTCCATGACACCATCGACACGATCGGCCACCACTTCATGGAGTACCGCGCACCGCGCATGCCGCACGTCAAGCCCGCCGACCTGCGGCTCTACGGCGGCGTGATGGACCAGGTCTACCGGATGCATGACCGGCTGCTGGGCGAACTGCTGGACGCCTGTGGCGCGGGCACGTCGGTCATCCTGGTCAGCGACCACGGGTTCCATTCCGGCGCGGACCGCCCGGTGATCCACGACGTGACCAAGGAGGAGCGCGCTGCGCTCGAGGCGCGGTGGCACCGGCAGTTCGGCATCGCGGTGTTCGCGGGACCCGGCTTCAAGGCAGGGGAGCGGATCGCTGCGCCGACACTGCTGGATGTCACGCCCACGGCGCTGGCGGCACTGGGGCTGCCAGTGGGCCTGGACATGGACGGCCGCGTGGTGGGCGAGGCGTTCGTCGAGCCACCCGCAATGCAGACCGTGCCCAGCTGGGACGACCAGCCCGGCGACGCGGGCCTTCACCCGCCCGAGATGCGGCAGGACCCGTTCGAGGCCGCCGATGCGCTGCGGCAGCTGATCGACCTGGGCTACATGGCCGACACGGGCGACGACCAGCAGGCGCTGGTCGACCTGACGCGGCGCGAGTCGAACTTCAACCTGGCGGTCGTGTGCATGACGACCGGCAAGCCCGCGAAGGCCGTGCCGCTCTTCCGCGTGCTGGCCGAGGAAAGGCCCGACGACGTGCGCTACCGCTCGGTCCTGGCCCAGGCCGAGCATGCGGCGGGCGAACATGCGGCGGCGCTGGTGTCGATCGACCGCTGGATGCAGCTGGCACCCGGCGCGCCGGAACCCGCGCTGCTGCACGTGGCGGTGCTGGCGGCGCTTGGGCGCAGCGACGAGGCCGGCGCGGCGCTCGCCTCGCTGGAATCGGTGCATGCCCGCGACGGCGCGCTGGCACGGTCGCTGGCCGAGCTGTGCGCGGTCGTCGGCCGCTGGGAGCGATCGGCGGAACACGCGGCGCGCGCCATCGCGCACGACGGCGCGGCGCCCGAGCCGCACGTCACCGCCGCGCGCGCGGCGCTCGAGCTGGGGCACTTCGAAGCGTGCGCCGAGCACTGCCTGGACGCCACCGAGCGCCTGATGGTGCTGCCCGAGGCGCACTACCTCCTGGGCGCTGGCGTGGGCCGGCGAGCTGGAGCACGCCGCGCAGAGCCTTGCCCACGCGGTGAAGTTCGCGCCGGGGCATGCCGAGACGCTGCGCTTTGCCGCCGCGGTGGCGCGTGCACGGGGCGATGCCGCCCAGGCTGACGAACTGGCCGCGCAGGCGGCGGTGGCCGTCGATCGCCCTGCGCCGTGGAAGTCCGCGCGCGGCGCCGCCGCATGGGTCGCCCAGCGGGCCTGACCCGCGGTTTGGCCCCCACCCGACCCGAAATGCCCTTGCCGCGGGCTGCGGCCGTGCCACACTGGTGGCGTCCCGTGGGGGTTGCGCGGGCCAGACCCATCCCTCGAGGACCGTTGCCGATGCCCGCCCGCACTGCCCACACTTCCGCCGCCGCCTGCTTCGCCGCCGCCCTTGCCGCGCCTGCTGCCCTCGCGCAGGTGCCCAACGACGCCTGCTCGTCTCCCACGCCGCTCTCGGGATACCAGTCGGTGGACTTCTCGACGGCGGGAGCCACCAGCGACGCGCTGGGCGACTCGGGCTGCACGCTCATCTACAACGACGTCTGGTTCTGCTGGACCGCCACGGCCACCGACACCGTCGAGATGGCCACCTGCACGACACCACGTGGGACACCAAGCTGGCGGTCTATGCCGGCTGTGGCTGCCCCGCGGCCAATGCTTCGCTGACATGCAACGACGACTCCTGCACGCTGCAGAGCAAGATCTCGTTCGTCGCCACCGCTGGCCAGCAGTACATGATTCGCCTGGGCGCATACAGCAACGGATCCACGGGCACCGGCACGCTGGCCATCGGCCCGGTGCTGCCGCTGGCCGACGTGACGAACCCCGCGAACAACCACCGCTACATCGCGGTGAACGCCACCAGCTGGAGCGCCGCCGAGGCGTACGCGATGCAGCTCGGCGCGCACCTGGTCTCGATCGGCGACGCAGCCGAGAACGAGTTCGTGCGTGCCAGCTTCGGCACGCTTGGCGGCACGTCGCGGCGCATCTGGATCGGCTTCAACGACAATGCGACCGAGGGCACCTTCACGTGGTCCGACGGCAGCGCGGCGTCGTACGCCAACTGGAACGCCGGTGAGCCGAACAACGCCGACGCCGGCGAGGACGTCGCGGAGTTCCTGGGTGGCCAGGGCACCTGGAACGACATGCCCGATGCCGGCGGCGGCTACCCGCACATCGCGGTCATCGAGTTCGGCGGCGCGGCCTGCCGCGCGGACCTGAACCGCGACGGGCGCGTCGACGGCGCCGACCTCGGCGAGGTGCTCGGCAGCTACGGCCAGTCCGGCGTGCCGGCCGACATCAACGGCGACGGCATCGTGAACGGCGCGGACCTGGGCGAGGTGCTTGGCACGTTCGGTCAGTGCCCGTGACCGTTGCCGCGCTACCCTGCGCAGCGTGACGGTTGATGCATTGCATGCGGCTGACGGATCCGCGCGGCGGTTGCTCCGCACCGCCTGGTTCGCGGTGGCCCTGCTGTGGCCCGTGGCGATGCTGAATTACCTGGACCGCCAGATGCTGGCGTCCATGAAGGCGTCCGTCATGATGGACGTGGCCGACGTGGCCACCGACGCCAACTGGGGCCTGATGCTGGGGCAGTTCAAGTGGGTGTACGCGTTCCTCAGCCCGCTGGGCGGGCTGGTCGCGGACCGCTTCGGCCGGCGCCTGACGATCGCATGCAGCCTGTTTGCCTGGTCCGTGGTCACGTGGTGGACCGGCAGCGTCACCACCTTCCACGAGCTGATGTGGGCGCGCACGCTGATGGGGGTCAGCGAGGCGTTCTACATCCCGGCGGCGCTGGCGCTGATCGCCGACCTGCACGTGGGCGCGACGCGATCGCGTGCGGTGGCGACGCACCAGACGGCGATCTACGTGGGCATGATGGCGGGCGGGTTCGGCGGCTACGTGGCCGATTCGCCCGACCTGGGCTGGCGCTGGGCGTTCCACGCGGCGGGTCTGGTGGGCATCGCGTACACGCTGCCGCTGGTGCTGGGCCTGCGCGCGGCGGAGCGGCGCGTGGCGTCGCTGGGCGCGGGCGGCGCGGTGGCAGGCGGCGCGGTGCCTGCCGACCACGCGTCGCGCATCGGCGTGCTGGCCGGCCTGCGCGAACTGGTCACCAACGTGCCCTTCCTGCTGCTGGTCGCGTGCTTCACGCTGCCCGCGCTGCCGGCGTGGGTGGTGCGCGACTGGATGCCCGCGATCCTGAAGCAGCAATTCAACATCGGGCAGGGGGTGGCGGGCGTCTCGGCCACGCTGTACACGACGATCGCCATGCTCTTCGGCGCCGCGCTCGGCGGCTGGCTGGCGGACCGCTGGTCGCGGTTGACACCCTCCGGGCGCGCCTACACCAGCGCGATCGGCATCGCGCTGCTGGTGCCTGGTCTCTTCGGCGTCGGCAACGCGGGCACGCTGGGCGTGGCCGTGGTGTTCCTGGCGGTCTTCGGGCTTGGCTGGGGCTGCTTCGACACCAACAACATGCCGATCCTGTGCCAGCTGGTGCGGCCCGAACTGCGCGCCACCGGCTACGGGCTGATGAACCTGGTCAGCATCAGCTGCGGCGGCGTGGCCGACTGGGCCTTCGGCGCGATGCGCGACCGCGGCGTGCCGCTCAACGTGGCGTTCGGCACGTTCGCGGCGTTCGCGGTGGTGGCGGTGGGGCTGATGCTGGTGATCGGGCGGGGCGTGGCGCGGCGGGCGTGATGGTGGTCCGCCGCTTGCGCCGCCGTCGGCATGGTGCGCGCGCTGAGTGATCCGGTGGCCCGCCACGTCATGCAGGCCAGGAAGTCGACGTAGGCCCAAAAACACGGATCGCCCGTGCGCATGCGCGCACGGGCGATCCGGGATCAACTGATCCGATCGATCACTTCGCCGAAAGCGCCGCGTCGATCGCCTTGCGGATGCCGTCCGCGCCGTCGGGGCCCATGCCCACTTCCAGCATCGCGATCTTGCCGTCCTTGCCGATCACCACCAGCGTCGGGATGCCGGTGATGCCGTAGGCCTTGGCCAGGTCGTCGCCCTTCAGCAGGCAGCCGTACGTGTAGCCCTTCGACTCGACGTACTTCTTGGCGGCGTCGTCCTTGCGCTCGAACGTGTTCACGCCCAGCACCACGACGTCCTTGCCCTTGTAGTCCTCGCTGATCTTCTGGATCTGCGGCATCGCGGCCTTGCAGGGCCCGCACCACGTCGCCCAGAAGTCGAGCAGCACGACCTTGCCCTTCAGCGCGCCCAGGGCGACTTCCTTGCCGGCCAGGTCCATCAGCTTGAAGTCGGGGGCCGCGTCGCCCACCTTGACCTTCAGCTCGGGGCCGTCGCCGTCCTCGGCGGGCATTTCGGCCTTCTTGTAGCCCTCGGGGGCGGCGGTCGCGAAGGTCTTGGCGTCCAGCGTGCCGTCGGCCTTCACGCCGGTGAAGGTGAGCGTCATGACCATGTTGCCCATGTCCTCGCCGGGCACCTCGTTCTTGGTGGCGATGCGGCGGGGCAGGCCGTCGGTGCGCGCGAACGCGATCGTCTCGGTCATGCGCGCCTCCTTCGCCGGCATCGGCTTGCCGTCCTCGTCCTCCATGCCCTCGAACTTCATCGCGCGCACGGCACAGACCACGTCGCAGTCGACGCCGTCCAGCTTCTCCTGGCCGACCACGGTGCACGAGACCAGCTTGGGCATGCCCTCGCCTTCCGCCGCCGCCGGGTCCATCATGCGGTTCATGGCCAGCCACTGGACCGTGCTGGCGCGGGGGCCCATCGCGCCCATCAGCTCGGGGCCGCCCTGCATGTAGGACTTCTTGCCCTCGTCGACCATCAGCGCGGACTTGCCGTCGGTGGCGAAGCGCTCCGACGTCTTGCCGTCGGTGGCGCGCTCGGCGGCCAGGCGGCCGAAGGGCATCATGCCGCCGGCGCCCTCGAAGTCGACGACGAAGCGCGTCTTGTCGCCCAGGCCGGGCGGCAGCATCGAGGGGTCGACGCCGGTCACCGACATCTCGGAGACCATGTCGACGTTCTTCAGCTTGCGCAGCGTGTCCATGCCCTTGTCGTGGATCGCCTTGGCCTTGGGGTCGATCGTGTCCGGCGCGGCGGGGGCGGCGGCGGGCGCGGCACCCGCCGGCGTGGTCGGGATCGGCACGCCCTTCACGGGCTTGCCGGGCGTGTCCTGTGCCGTGGCGGAAGCCCCGAGGCCGACGGCAGCGGCCAGGAGGACGGGGATCGCGATGCGGGTGGTGTTCAGCATGGTCGGGAGAGGGTATGCGAGGCGGGGGGGTGGCGGGGGGCTGCAGACCGCGATCCGATGCGCGCAATTCACTACCGTACCCGCATGGACAACGTCGCCCCCCAGCGCCCCGCCGCGCAGGCATTCCAGCTGGTCGTGGCCGCCACCGCCGTGGCGGTCGCCGTGCTGGTGCCGCTGCAGGTGGCCTTTCCCGGATCCGGCGTCTGGCGCGGCTTCCGGATGGACATGGCGGTCACCGTGATCTTCGCGATCGACGTCGCCGTGAACCTGTCCCACGCACGGCGCGCGCCCGGCCCGCACCAGGAGCCGCGCAGCCCGCTGGCCATCGCGTGGTGGACGCTCGTCGACGTCGCGGCGGCGCTGCCGCTGGACCTGCTGTTCGCGTCGCCGCTGGCGCTGCTGCCGCGCATGGCGAAGGTCCTCCGGCTGGGGCAGTGGATGCGCTCGTGGCACATCCGGTTCGTGAAGCGCGTCGAACTGGTGAAGCTGGCGATGTTCGCGTTCTGGCTGCTGCTGATCGCGCACTGGCTGGCGTGCGCGTGGAGCTCCATCACGCCCACCTACGAAGGCGACGGCCCGACGCGCTACCTGGCTTCCTACTACTGGGTGGTCGAGACGCTGGCGACGGTCGGCTACGGCGAGACGACGCCGATCACCAACGTCCAGCGCATCTTCGCGATCGGCGTGATGCTGACGGGCGTGGCCGTCTACGGCTACGTCATCGGCAACGTCGCCGGCATGCTGGCGCGCCGCGACCCCGCCAAGACGCAGTACTTCGAGAGCATCGACCGCCTGAACACGTTCAACAAGCACCGCGACCTGCCGCCCGAGCTGCGCACGCGCATCGTCGATTACTACGGGTACGTGTGGCGCCGGCGCCTGGGCTTCGACGAGTCGTCGTTCCTGGGCACGCTGCCCCCGGGGCTGCGGCGCGAGGTCGAGATGCACCTGAAGCGCGACCTGCTCTCGCGCATCCCGCTCTTCCGCGGGCTGTCGGAGGACTTCCTGGAAGAGGTGGCCTTGGCGCTGAAGCCCGACGTCTACGTGCCCGGCGAGGACGTCTTCCGCCAAGGGCACCCCGGCGAGCGCATGTACTTCGTGATCAGCGGCCGGCTGCGCGTGATCCGCGACGAACACTCCGAGCTGGGCACGCTGCGCGACGGCGACTTCTTCGGCGAGGTCGCGCTCTTCACCAACCAGCCCCGCAACGCCACGGTGCGCGCCGAGGGCTACTGCGACCTGTACGCGCTGGACCGCCAGGCCTTCACGCGCCTGCTCGAGCGCTATCCCGAGGTGGGCGACCAGCTGCGCCAGGTGGCGCAGACGCGGCATGGGGGCCCGAGGTAGGCGTCAGCCATGACACGACGACGCCTGCGAGGGCACCGAGCGGGATGGTCACGAGCGCCGGCTGGCTGAAGGGCACCAGCGCCCCGGAGCCTGGAAGGCCGTAGACCTTCTCGAATGCGTCCTTGGACAGCAGCACCCAGGCCAGGCTGGAGGCAAGCCCCACCATGATGGCCGCCGCCACGCCCTGCTTGGTGGCGCGCTTCCAGAAGAGCGCCATCAGGAGCGCGGGCAGGTTGGCGCTGGCGGCCACGTTGAACGCCCAGCCGACCAGGAACGACGCGTTGAGGTCCTTGAACAGCAGCCCGAGCGCCATCGCCCCCGCGCCCAGGAACAGCGCCGCGATGCGCGCGATCCGCACCTGCGCGCGTTCGTCGGGCGTCCTGCCCATCACCGTGGTGACCAGGTCGCGCGCCACCGCGCCGCTGCCCGCCAGCACCAGGCCGCTCACCGTGCCGAGCACCGTGAAGAACGCCACGCTGGAGATCAGCGCGAACAGCACGCTGCCGAAGCTGCGCGCCAGGAGCGGCGCCGACATGTTGCTGTCGGACGTGTCCAGCGTGCCGCCCGTCATGGCGCCCAGGCCCAGGTAGAGCGTCAGCACGTAGAAGGTGCCGATCGCGCCGATCCCCACCACCGTGCTCAGCCGCGCGCTGCGCACGTCCTTCACGGTGTAGTAGCGGATCAGGATGTGCGGCAGGCTGGCGGTGCCCAGGAAGAGCGCCAGCATCAGCGAGACGAAGTCCACGCGGTCGAGCGCACTGCCGCTGCGGAGGCCCTTGAAGGTGGGGCTGTTGCCGGGCTGCAGCAGCAGGTCGCCGCGGATCAGCTCGGGCGCGGCGGTGCTCGCTGCCGTGCCGTCGGGGGCCGTCGCCTTGGTGGTGCGCCACGCGGCCACCTCGCTGTCGCTGAAGACGCGCAGGAACTCGATCGGCCCCAGCGCGCCGGTGCGGGCGCCCTCGGTGCGGACCAGGCCGTCGGCGTCCGGGGTGGCGCCGGGCACCGCCCAGGCGGGCAGCCCGGTGACGGAGCCAACGCCGCGTGCGGGCGCCTCGCGCGCCGGGCCGGGCGCGTGCACCTCGAAGCCCCGGCCCAGGATCAGCGCCACCAGGATCGCGCACAGCGCCAGCAGCAGCCCGCCCTTGATGAACTGCACCCACGTGGTGCTGACCATGCCGGCGCTGGCCACGATCACCGTCACGACCACGCCCACCAGCCCGACGCCCACCCACTGCGGCAGCCCGAGGAGCGGCTTGATCAGCGCGCCTGCGCCGACCATCTGCGGCACCAGGTAGAAGAGGCTGACCACCAGCGTGCTGATGGCGGCGGCCAGCGTCACGGTCTTCGACCCGAACCGCGCGTTCAGCGCGTCGGCGAAGGTGAACCGGCCGAGCCGCCGGATCGGTTCGGCGATCACCAGCAGCGCCACGATCCAGCCCGCCAGATAGCCGATCGAGTACAGGAAGCCGTCGAAGCCCCAGAACGCGATCAGGCCGCAGATGCCCAGGAAGCTGGCCGCCGAGAGGTAGTCGCCCGCGAACGCGATGCCGTTGACGAACCACCCGACCTGCCCGTGCGCGGCGAAGTAGCCGCCGGCGCTCGAGGCACGCCGCCCGAGCAGCGAGCTGATCACCAGCACCATCACAGTGAACGCGGCGAAGACCGACACCGAGAGCCAGTCCGTGCCCGCGGCCGGTTCCATGTCAGCGCTCCTCCGGCAGCCGCAGGGCGGCCAGCGCCACGACGAAGGCAAGCACGATCAGCCCGAACCCCCACGCGACGGCCAGGTTGACGCCGCCCGCCACGCGCATGCCCAGGACGCCC
>JBIKJV010000223.1:0-3050 GCA_044360755.1 Phycisphaerales bacterium | reverse complement strand
CGATCACGTAGATGGCGAGCAGGGCCCAGCGGCGAAAGCGGCCGGGTGCGGCGCGCCGCGGTGGGGAGTCGGGCAAGGCGGGGGGCACGGGTGGAAGATAGCCATGGCCGCGGTCAGGCCGTCGTGCGCGCGGTGCCGTTAGCCTTCCCACCCGGTGTTCCCGATCCCGGACCTGCCCCCCGTCGACGTCCAGGCCGAGCTTGCCGCCATGCGTGCCGAGCTCGCGGCGATCCGCGTGCAGCAGCGTGACCAGTGGATGGACCAGGCGCGGGTGGAGCAGGTGCGCGGGATCGTGCGCGACGTACTGGCGGACAGCTCGTCGCGCACCTCGTACCTGACCGGCGAGTGGACGGCCGGCCTGTCCAACATCGTCGGCGGCGGTTTGAGCATCGTCTCGGGCGACGCGTCGACGACCATGCACCTGACCGGCATGGTCCAGACGCGCTTCGTCGCCTCGTCCGCGTACGGGGCGGCGTCCGAGTCCCCGGGGAGCACGACCACCCGCTGGGGATTCGAGGACAAGACGGTCATGGTCGCGCTCTCGGGCAGGCTGTACGACCCGTCGCTCACGTACCTCGCGGCGCTGGCGTACACGTCGCAGTCGAACCGCTTCTTCGCGGTGCCGGGCGAGGCGCGGCTGGTGTACGCGCGCATCCGGAAGGACCTGGGCCAAGGCTGGGCCATCGGCTGCGGGCTGCTCAACGTGCCGTGGGACCTGGAGAGCGACTACGTCGGCTCCATGCACCTCACCGTGGGCGACTACTCGATCTTCAACTACCGGTTCGGCGCCGGCAAGCAGGCCGGCGCGGTCATCGGCTGGACGGGCGAGTGGTTCCGCGCGTGCGGCGGCGTCTTCAACCAGATCAACTCGTACCAGCCCGGGTGGAACTCGCAGCAGAACCTCTCCTTCGCCGTGGCAGGCCGCGCCGAGATGAAGTGGGGTGCCTCCTGGGACCAGATCACGCGCACCTCCGGCGCGCCCGGCGACGCGCCGGGCGTGGTGCTGGGGCTGGGGCTCTGCATGAGCAACGGCCGCGCGCAGAACCAGCAGCCGCCCGTCGTGTCGCTGGCGGAACCCTCGGCGCAGGGCTTCACGGTCGATGGCCGCCTGCTGCTGGGCGAGACGGTCCTGATCGGGCAGTACGCCTACATGCGCGACGCCGTCGGTGCGCCCGAGCTCGGCTGGAACCAGGGCATCAACATCCAGGCCAGCACCTTCGTGGTGCCGGGGACCGAGGCGTTCGTCGAGGCCTGCTGGATGAGCGACGTGCCGGTCGAGTGGATCGCCCAGGCCGGCTTGAACTTCTACTTCGGCGGCGATCGGCTCAAGATCACGTCCAAGGTGGTTGTGCCGTTCGGTGGCGGCAACGTGAACGGCATCCGCAGCATCGCGGGCGGCCTGGGCATCGCCGCCGCGGACAACAACGCGAGCTTTATCACGCAGCTGCAGGTGGTGTTCTGAGGGCGGGGGCCTGTTCATGGCTGGGCGCGGTTCATGGGGGGTGCTGGCCATGCTCGGTCAGGCATCAGGCCTCGTCCGGCCGGACCTCGTCCACGTCATCCGCCACGGAAGTTGCGTGACAATTCGCTGGCTCGGGCTACTCTCAGGTCCGTTGACCTCGCTCCCCGGGGCATTGGCCCGTTTCCGAAGCACCCAACCATGAAGCTCACGCCCTCCATCCCCGTCATCGTCGCCACGCTTGGCTCGATCGTCCTCCACGCCCAGGCGCAGGTGCCAACCGCAGGCGTCGACGTGCCCAGCGCGATCGCTGCGTCGCTCGGGTCGGTTGCTTCGCCCGAAGCGCAGGTCGGCGTCCAACTGCCGGGCGTTGGGCCCGTCACGCTGACCATGCACGCGATGCGCGCCGTGGCACCCGACGCCGTCGTCGAGTCCGGCTCCCGCACCCGCGCGGTGGACGCCATGCTGACCAAGGCGATCCACGCGGTGCGCCACTTCGAGGGATCCGTCTCCGGCTTCGCCGGCTCCAGTGCGTACGTGGCGATCGGCTCGACGGGCGTTGCAGCGATGGTCGATCTCGGCGATGGGCGCGGCCTCTTTGCGCTGTCGCGGATCGACAGCCAGGAGAAGGGCCTGTGCTCGGGCCCAAGCGCCTTCGTTCGGATCGCGGCGGTCGCCGACCCCGAGGTTGCGCGCTGCCAGTGCCTGCACGCGGGGGCGCCGCCCGAGGGCAGCTTCGCCGCGGGCACCGGGAGTATCCCTCCCGGCGGTCGCCGGATCATCGAACTCGCCGTCGACTCGGACAACGAGTACTACACGATCTTCCCAAGCGCGACCGCACTGACCGAGTACACCGCCGCGCTCATCGGCGAGGTCTCCGCGATCTACCGGCGCGACTGCGATGCCGGCATCGTGATGTCGTACCTCCGCGTGCAGCCGTCCGCGGACGACCTGTTCAACGAGCCCGATCCGCTCAATGCGTTCCGCCAGCACTGGGTCGAGAACGGCGCGGACATCGACCGGGACCTGTTCACGCTCTTCACGGGCCGCCGAAACCTGCCGTACGGTGGCGTCGCGTACCTGAGCACGGCGTGCAATCCCGAGTACGGCTACTCGGTGAACGGCTACCTGATCGGCGCGTTCGTCGCGGGCTCGTCGACCAGCCCCGCCAACTGGGACGTCAATGTCGTCGCGCATGAGCTTGGCCACAACGTCGGCACCCTGCACACGCACGACTACGGAATCGACACATGCGCGAGCGGCGTCGTGCAGCGCGGCACCATCATGAGCTACTGCCACGTGCGGAGCGGCGGAAGCGCGAACGTCGACCTGTACTTCCACACGGGAACCGTGTCGCGGATGGAGGGCTTCATGGCGACCGCGCCGTGCCTTTCGGCGGACTGCGACGACGACGGCGTCGCGGACGCCGAGGAGATCGCCGCGGAACCGGCGCTCGACACGAACGGGGACGGGATCCTCGACGCATGCCAGGACTGCGACGGGAACGGGACGCCGGACCCGGTGCAGATCGCGGGCGGCACGCTCGTCGACGCCAACGCCGACGGCCGGCCCGACGCCTGCGAGCCCGACT
>JBIKJV010000066.1:0-12637 GCA_044360755.1 Phycisphaerales bacterium | reverse complement strand
CGGGATCATGAACTCCGGGTTGCTCGGCAACTCGGCGAACACCCCCAGGAACCGGCCGTCCTTCAGCTCGTAGCGCAGGATCTTCTTGCCCAAGCGGCTGCCGACGTACAGGTCCTTGCCCATGATCGCCAGGCTGCTGGCGGCGTCCAGGCCACCTTCGCCCCGGCGCACCAGCTCGAACGCCCTGCCGCTGGACATGCTGACGGCGAACACGCAGTTCGCCTTGTTGTCGCTGACCAGCAGGTGCCTTCCGTCCGGCGTGAACAGCGCCTGGATCGGGTGCTTCGCGCCGTGCGAAGCGTCCAGCACCGTGTGCACGAGGCGCCCCGTGGCCGGGTCGTACGCCGCCACGCGGTCGCGGCCACGGTCGCACACGTAGAGCAGCCCGTCCGGGCCGAACGTGAACCCACGCACCAGGCCGATGCCCTCGGGCGACTGCTGGTCGTTCGGCACCACCGTCCCCGGCAACAGCGTGCCGAAGTTCGCCAGCCCGGGCGGGATCGGCAGCGGCTTGCCGCGGTCCGGGCTGCCCAGGCCTGCGTAGCGCGTGATCGTGTTCGTGTCCTGGTTGCCGGCGTACAGGTTGCCGTCTGGGCCGACCACGATCTGGTACGGGTGCACCATGCCGGGATTGGCGTCGTCCTTCTCGGTCCACGTCCCGGCGAAGGGCCGGATCCCGCTGCCCGCGTCTGGCGCGCCCCACAGCAGGACACGCGATGCCGTGGACTTCGCGTTCATCACCGCCAGCCGCCCGTCGCCCAGCGCGATCATGCCGCGCAGCTCGTCCAGCGCCGGCTGGCCTGCGGGTAGGGGCCCCAGGACCGGGCCGATCACCGTGCCGCGCGCGTCCAGCGCGAAGACCTGCGCCAGCGCGCCCTCGCCGTGCATCGTGACGTACCAGTGCGGGGCGGTTTCCGGGATCTGGTGCGCGTGCTCGCGGGTGGCTGCCTCGGCATCCGCTCCGCCTGCGGCGATCCCGCCGTCCGTCCCGCCGGCGCCCGGATGCGGGGCCAGGAACGGCAGCGCGACCATCGCCGCAAGGGCAACGAGCGAAATGAGGACGCCGACCGGGGCTTCGTGCTTCATGGCCCTTGCAAGCGTACCCCCGCGGTGGGACGATGTGCCCGTACACGGAGGTACGCCATGAACCGGATCGCCACCAACGCCCCGCGGGCCGCCCGCTTCGCTCCCCTTGCCGTCGCGCTGCTGGCCATCGTGCTGGTGGTCGGTTGCAACGCCCGCACCGAAACCTCCGCGGGTGCCGTGGGCAACGACCGCAGCGCGGTCTCGGTGGGGCAGAAGCTCGGCATCGACATCGGACCGCGCGACACCTCGCCCGCGCCTGCCGCGTTCGGCTCCGGCAAGCACCAGGGCGAGAAGGATCTCGAGGCGATGGCCGCCAGCGGCGATGCGCCCCGCAGCCTGCCCGGCCCCGACGACTGGCGCATCATCACTGCGTCGCTCCAACTCTTCCGCCACGCGCCGTACGTCGCGGACCTCGTGCTGGGCCTGCTGGCATCGGTCGCGGCCGCCCTGGTCCTGACCGCCACGCCGCGCCGCGCGATGCGCTTCGACCCCGTCGCGCAGGCCGAGAGCCGCAAGGCCACCGTCATCGTCGCGCTGATCGGCTGCGTGGCCGCCGAGCTGGTGCAGGCCAGCGAGCATTTCCTCCTGGGCGCCGAGATCGCGCTGGTCCTCTTCGGCATCGGCGGCCTGGTCCGCTTCCGCACGGTCTTCGGCGACGCGCGCCAGACCGGCATGGCGATCGTCGCGACGGTCCTTGGCCTGGCCTGCGGCATGAGCGAGTACTCGCTGGTGGCGCTCTCGCTGGTGATCATCTTCCTGGTGAACTGGTGGCTCTCGAACCGTGCGTTCGTGCGCATCCGCGCCAAGGTCCGCAAGCACGGCGACCTGGCGCAGGTGCAGACCGCGATCGGCGCGGTGCTGCAGCACGAGGGTTTCGCCGTGGTCCGCAGCAGCTCCAGCGCCTCGAAGCGCACGATCGACATCCACGCGCAGACCAACAAGGACTTCGACGTGGAATCGCTCGGCGAGACGATCGAGGCCGCCGTGCCCAGCGCGCGCATCCGCGTGTCCGCGTCCTGAGCCGCACGTGGCGCTCGCCTTCGACCTGCGCTCGGTCTCGCGTGCCTTCGACGGCCAGCCGGCGCTCGAGGGCGTCACGGCCGTGCTGGCGGCGGGACAGGTGACCGCGCTGGTCGGTCCCTCGGGCTGCGGCAAGACGACGCTCCTGCGGATCCTCGGCGGGCTGGACATTCCGACGTCGGGCGAAGTGCGCGTGTCCGGCGATGCGGCGCCCGCCGCGCCCGCCGCGCGCCCCGCGATCGGCTTCGCGTTCCAGGAGCCGCGCCTGCTGCCGTGGCGCACCGTGCGATCGAACGTCGCGCTGCCGCTCGAGCTGGCCGGCGTGCCGCGGGCCGAACGCCTGGCGCGCGCCGACCGCATGATCGCGATGGTCGGCCTGGCCGCCGCCACGCGCAAGGTGCCGCACCAGCTCTCGGGCGGCATGCGCATGCGTGCCGCGATCGCGCGCGCGCTGGTGACCAACCCGCGCGCGCTGCTGCTGGACGAGCCTTTCGGCGCGCTGGACGAGATCACGCGCAGCACGCTGGACGACCTGCTGCTCTCGCTGCGCGCCGAACTGGGCATGACCGTGGTCATGGTCACGCACTCGATCGTCGAGGCCGTCTACGTGGCGGACCGCGTGCTGGTGATGGCGCCCGGGCCGGGGCGCGTGGTCGCCGACCTGCGCCCGGGGTTCGCGCCGCGCACCGCCGCGCTGCGCGGCACGCCGGAGTTCGCCGCATGCACCGCGCAGGTGCTGCAGGCGATGGCCGGCGCGATGGCTTCCCACGCCGCGAGCCCCGCCGCCTGCGCCGCACACCGCGCCGCGCCCGCAGGGGGGCACCCGTGATGCTGCGCCGCGCCGCCGCCGCCGCGATGCCGCCGCTCGCCGTGGTCGCGCTGACCCTGGTCGCCTGGCAGGCGATCATCTGGATCTGGCGCCCCAGCGAGTTCCTCTTCCCAGGCCCGCTGGTCGTCGCCGTCGCGCTGCGCGACAACGCCGCCGCACTGCTGGCGGGCGCGCGCCTGACCGGCACCGCCGCGGCGCTGGGCTTCCTGCTTGCCGCCGGCGCCGGCGTGCTGGCCGGCAGCCTGCTCAGCGCCAGCCGCTTCCTGATGCGCGGGCTCTACCCGCTGGCCACGCTCCTGCAGATGGTGCCGCTGGTCGCGATCGCGCCGCTCCTGGTCATCTGGTTCGGCTACGGCCAGCCGATGGTGGTGGCCAGCGCCGCCATCGTCAGTGTCTTCCCGGTGCTGGCCGCGACGCTGGACGGCGTGCGCTCGACCGACCGCGGGCTGGTCGAGCTCTTCGACACGCTGGGTGCTACGCGGCTGCAGCGCTGGTGGAAGCTGCAGCTGCCGGCGGCGATCCCGTCGATCGTCACGGGCCTGCGCATCGCGGCCGGCCTCGCGGTGATCGGCGCCGTGGTGGGCGAGTTCGTCGGCGCGTTCGCGGGCGAGGAGCAGCCGCTCGGCCTGACGATCCTTGCCGCGATGCGCGAGAACCGCACCGACCTGGTCTTCGCTGCGATCGCGATGGCCGCGGCCGTCGGGTTCCTGCTCTTCGGCGCGGTCAGCCTGCTGGGCTGGCTGGTCCTGCGCCGCTGGCACGACTCCGCGGTACGCTCGGGTGCATGACGAAGAAGCTCGCCGCGTCGCTTGCGCTCGCGTTCGCCGCCCTGGGGCTTGCCGCGCTTGGCCCCGCCACCGCGCAGGATGCCGCCAAGCCCGCCGCCCCGGCGCCTGCCGCCGCGAAGGCGCCAACCACGGTGCGCATCCAGCTGAATTGGGTGCCCGAGCCCGAGTTCGGCGGCATCTACGCCGCGGAGCAGGACGGCCTGTTCGCCAAGGAGGGTCTGGCGGTCGAGATCGTGAAGGGCGCCGCCGGCACGCCCGCCGCGCAGATGACCGCGGGCGGGCAGGTGGAGTTCGGCGTCGTCAGCGGCGACCAGGTGCTGAGCCTGCGCGAGAAGGGTGGCGACCTGGTCGCGGTGTTCGCCATCTTCCACACCAGCCCGATGGGCGTGATGGTGCGCGCCGACGCACCGTGGAAGTCGCTCGAGGAACTCTGGAAGAGCGACGCGACCATTGCCATGGAGACGGGCCTGCCCTTCGTGCGCTTCCTGAAGCAGAAGTGGCCCGGCAGCAAGGTCAAGATGGTTCCCACCGGCACGGGCCTGGCCGCGTTCGAGCGCGGCACCGTCGCCGCGCAGCAGTGCTTCATCTCGGCCGAGCCGGTGCAGATGGAGTTGCGCAAGGTCCCGGTTCGCGTCTTCTCGCTGGCGGCCAGCGGCTACGACCCGTACACGGTGAGCGTCGCGGCGAACGGGAAGTTCCTTCGCGAGAATCGCGCCGCCTGCGAGGCCATGGTCCGTGCCCTGCGCGAGGGCTGGACGCGGTACCTGGCCGCGCCCGCGAAGTACAACCCGGGCATCGCGAAGCTGAACCCCGCGATGGGCGTGGAGGCGATGGACGTCGCCGCCGCGAAGCAGCACGACCTGATCGCGCCCCAGGGCGGCGCAGCGATCGGCGCGATGACGCGCGAGCGCTGGGCCACCCTGGCGGCGCAGCTGAAGGAGCTTGGCTCGATCAAGGACGTGCCTGCGGTCATCGACGACGCGTTCTGGAACGCGCCGAGGTGATCCCGGCGAACGCCAGGAGCGCGAGCCCGCCCGGGCCGGGGACCAGGTTCGCATTGGCCCAGTCGACCGCCGCTTCGTGGTCCGCCTCGCTCATGCCCAGGTTGAAGACGATCCAGAAGGTCTCGCTCGCCGCGTAGGCCGAGGACGAGACGGTGAACGCCGCGATGTAGATGCCGTTGGCGGGGTCGGCGCCGCCCGCGCCGAACAACGTGAACGCGGGATGCAGGTGCAGGTCCTGGCTGACCAGGAAGCTCACGCTGCCGCCGACGGTGGAGTACGCGTCCTGCCCGCCGTAGGAAACCATGATCCCGCTGGTGCTGGTGGTGTAGCCCGCGCCGTTCCAGGCACCGAGACCGCCCAGGAGGTTGAGCGACAGGGTGGTGCCGATCAGGTTGGACCCGATGCCAGGCTCGTCACCCGAGAAGGGGAACATCGGATCCAGGCCAAGTTCGCCCTCGAAGACCCGCTGGTCCGCTGAGATGATCGTGTCGGTGTCGTGGTCCCAGCCGGCAGTGAAGAGGCGACCGTTGGTGCTGGCGGCGAAGTAGATGTCCGCGTGCGGCTCCTTTTCCGCCAGGGCTGCGGGTGCAAGCGTCAGGGTGAGCGCGGTGGATGCGATGAGTCGCTTCATGAATGGTCCTTTTGTGAAAGAGGGGAAGGGGACAGAGAGGGAACGAAACGTGGTCGCGCGATGGGTCCGGTGGCTCACGGGCAGGTGCCCCATGCGCCGAGCAGTGCGCCAAGGTCTGCGCCGGTGACGGCGCCGTCGTGGTCGAGGTCTGCCGGGCCGGGCAGGCCCCAGCCGCCGAGCAGGATTCCCAGGTCCGCGCCGCCGACGGAGCCGTCGCCGTCCAGGTCGGCCGGGCACGGGGGTGAAAGCCGTGCTTCCGCGGCCGCGAAGGCGACCGCGAACTGTTGCTCGGTCGCGCCGGCGCTCATGACCAGCTGCAAAGGCAGCGACGTGCCCACCGCGGGATCGGTCGAATAGATCTCGAGCGTCGCCAGGTACACCCCCGTGTCGGGTGACGACGCGCCCGAAGCCGGCAGCAGCGTCCACGAGAGGTGCCGATGCCACTGGCCGTTGGCGGCGACCGCGAGGTCGAAGCCGGGGACCGTCCCGGCGCCGCTCGTCCCGGTCACGGTGAGGAACGTGGCCTTCAGGCGCTCGCCGGCAAGCGCCCCCGCGGGCGACGTGGGCACGAAGGCCGCCCCGTCCCACACGAGCAGTGCATCGGCGAAGCGGAAGCCGATCCGGCTGCCGGGCACGAACGTACCCGGGTTGCAGTCGAAACCCGGGTTGCTCGTGAACCAGGGCGAACCGGTGTCGCCGAACACGGCGCTGAACGTGCGCCGCGTGGGTCCGACGCCCGCGGCCCCGATCTCGGCGGTCGCGATGCGGGCGTCCGAGACGAGGAGCCCGATGTCGCCCGCGTGCTGCGCGAGGGCAGGCGCCGCGACGAGGACCGCCGCAACCGCGGCCAGTGCGTGGTGGTGACGGGTAGTGCGTTGCTGCATGGGAGTCTCCGGGTCGGGAAGGGGCGTTCGTCCGTCGGCCTCAGGGGGCGAGCGGATCGAACCGGTTGCGTGCGGCGTCGGTGAAGACGTCGCGGAATTCGTGGGTTCGGACGTGGCCGTCCACGAACGCGTAGTTGCTCCGGCTGTCGGGGCCGGGTCGTTCACGGTCGACGGCCCCGATCGCGGCCTGCGACGCCGCGGTCCGTGCAGGGTCGGGGCTCACTGCCCAGTCCTCGGCATGCACGTGGTCCGCAGAAGCGAAGCTCCCCGACTCGGCCATCAGCAGGAACTCGACCACCCGCTCGGGCCGCGCCACCTGCGCCAGCCGGTCGATACCCGCGCCGGGCCCATCCAGCGCGACCGCGGGCGAGTAGGTGCGCGACAGCCAGTTGTTCATGCCGTAGCTGGTGCTGCGGAAGACGGGGACCGGTCCGTCGATCACGGGGATGCCGTCGCCGCCCACCTCCAGCGGCCAGTGGACGCTCTGGTCCATAGGCGACCGCAGTGCGACCGGGTTTCCGCCGAAGTAGGGCTTCAGCCGGTTCACGAACGACGACTCCGGCGACGCCACCGTGCCGTGCGGCATGCCGGCGTCGACGAAACGCTCGCCGTTCATGTTCATGTACGCCACGTGCGCAGCCGCCAGGCTGCGCAGGTTGGAGAGGTCCGCCGTGGCGACCGCGGTGCGGCGCATCGCGGAGAGTGCGGGGACCAGGATGCCGATCAGCGTCGCGATGATGGCGACGACGACGAGCACCTCGACGATCGTGAACGCACGATCGCCCCCGCGGGCGCGGGAATGCGGTTGCATGGAAGTTGTCCTTGCGTGAGCGGCGTCAGCCCGGCCTCCGCGCGAGGGCGGCGCGGCCGGGGGCGGAAGCGACGGGGCTCAGCAGGCGGGCGGTGGCCGCGCGGCCAGCGTGCGCAGCGGCACGGGCGCGGGCAGCACGGACGGGGCGCCGGCGTCCTTCGACGCGACCAGCGCGTGGAAGGTGGGGACCGGGACGGAGCCGCCGGCAATTCCCACCAGCGCCACCAGCAGGTCGCAGGTGTCGCAGTGCGTGCCGTCGTGACCGGGGCCGTGATCATCACCGTGCTCCGGGCCACCCTCGTGGTGATGCAGGTGGCCCTCGCAGGCGTCCGCGTCGCCGTGTTCGGCGGCGGCAAGCGTGGCGTGATCCTCGCCGCCGTGCTCGGCTGCAACGTGCATCGCACGCAGCGCCCCCGATCCCCCGGTCAGGAGGATCGCGGCGAGGAGGGCGAGGATGGCCTTCGGCAGGCGGTCCACGGGCCGTCATGGTAGGCCGGCCGATGCGGTCGGGCGACTCCGAATCCCTACACTCCTGCGATGCACGGCCAGTCCTTCCGCCGCCCGCCCCTGCGCGTCCTGGCCACCACGCTGTGGGAATACCCCAGCCAGCACTACGACTGGGTGGACGACCAGGGCGTCCGCCACACGATGCAGGGCGACAAGGACTACGTCGGCGCGACGCCCAGCTGGGTTATCTGGCAACTGCTGCAGCGCTACACCCGCGAGGGCGACACCGTGCTCGACCCGATGTGCGGCAGCGGCACCACGCTGGACGTGGCTGCCAGCCTGGGCCGGAAGTCCGTCGGCTTCGACCTGGTCCCTCGGCGCGAGGACGTTCGCCAGTCCGACGCGCGCACGCTGCCGCTGCCGGACGCCAGCGTCGACTTCGCGTTCGTCGACCCGCCGTACTCGACGCACGTCGACTATTCGCAGGACCCGCGCTGCATCGGCAAGCTGGACGCGGCCGGCGACGACGGCGGCCGCGCCTACTACGACGCGATGCGACGGGTGATCGGCGAGATGCACCGCGCGATGCGGAACCGGCGCTACATGGGCCTCTACGTCAGCGACAGCTGGAAGAAGAAGAAGGGCGGGCCCAAGGGCAGCGGCGCGGGCACGTTCATGCCGATCGGCTTCGAGCTCTTCGCGATCATGCGCGAGAAGTTCGTGCCGGTGGACATCATCGCGGTGGTGCGGCAGAACCAGAAGCTGGACCGCGGCAACTGGCGCAAGGCGGCGGTGGAGGAGAACTTCTACCTCCGCGGCTTCAACTACCTGTTCATCATGAAGAAGGTCGACGACGTGGTCGAGGCGCGCTCACCGCGACCAGCGGACCGGCCGCGGCGGTGAGCCGCGTCCGTCCTCGCCGGGCATGCGTGCGTCGGCGGGCTGGCCCAGTGCCACGGCGATCGTGCGCAGCAGGCGCCAGGCGTTCTCGTCGCGCAGCGTGCGAAGCGCGCCCAGCACCGGGTCGGCGGCAGCGGCGGTCGCGACGTCCGCCGGCGTCGCGGGTGCGGGTACGGCGATGCGTTCGTCCGCCCAGGCCGCCACGCGGCGCGTCATGTCCTCGTCGACGATCTTCCAGTGCGTGATCGCGGCCGTGATCGCGGCACGCGCGGTGTCGCCTGCGTTGGCCGGCACGCCCGCGCGGGCGGCATCGGCCGCCACGCGCCACGCGGTGCCGTCGGACCAGAACTCCGGGAACGTCGCGCGCGCCCAACGTTCCAGCAGGTTCTCGCCGCGGTCCGGGGGAAGCACGGCGGCCACGGCCTCGACGGCGCGCCGCTGCGCCGCCCGGCGCGCGTGGCCCGCGGTCTCGACGCGCTGCGCGATGGCGCGTGCCTCGGGTGCATCGCGCAGTGCCGAGGGATCGGTGGGCGCGTTGCCTTCGCGCTGCATGCGCAGGCCCAGGAGCAGCAGGTCTCGCAGCGCCTCCAGCCCGGCGCGCCGCGCGGCGTCCGCGGTCTCGCGCAGGGCATCGGCGTGCGCGGCCAGCACCAGCAGGGCGGCCTGGCGCGCGGTGTCGTCGCCCTCGATCGCCAGCGCGTCGGCGACGGGGTCCGCGTCGGCCTGCCACAGCGCACCCAGCAGCCACGGCTGCTCGAATCGCCGCCAGGGCAGGGCCGCGCGGCGGGCGGCGGTCGCGGCGCGCACCAGCGCGAAGCGTGCGTCACCCTCCTCCGTGCCGATCGCGATCGCGATCTCGCGGAACGTCTCGTCCTCGGCGGCCAGGCGCTCCGATTCGGCGGCGATCAAGGCATCCAGGTACGCGTTGAGCGTCCGCTCGAAGCCCTGCGGGTCGCGTGCGGCGTTGCCGGCCTCCTTCTCGGCACGCGACTCCAGCGCCTTGAACTCGCCGCGCTGGCGAGCCTCCAGGTCCGCCACGCGCGCGGCGTGCCGGTCCCACAGTTGCTCGACCAGCGGGTCGTCGTCGCGTGCGCCCAGGCCGCGTGCCGCCAGGCGGAACGACTGGCGGTCCATGCCGTGCGCGAGCAGCAGCTGCTCGGCGATCGACTTGTTGCCGTCCCATTCAGCGTCCTGCCGCGTGCTTGGGCTGCGGAAGAGCGCGCGCGAGGCGCGGCGCATGGCCCGGTCCGCGGCGGCATCGCCGATCACCGCGGCCAGCGTCGCCTGCATCTCCTCGGGCGTGCGGACGTTCGTGGCCTTGAGCTCCTCGGTGAGTTCGCCACCCAGTTCCTGGTTCACCAGCTCCACCACCCGCTCGCTCGCCTTCACGAATCTCTGCTGCAGCGCCTCGATCTCCTTCTGCCGCGGCGCGACGCCGCCGGGGTGGGCCTGGGCCTCCTCGCGCAGGCGGCGGCGGTTCTCCTCGGCCTGCGCGGCGTTCCACGCGGCGATCGCTGCGTCCAGGCGGTCCAACGCGGCGGCCAGGCCGGGCGCGCGGCCGGTGCGGACCGTGGGGTGCGCGCGGTAGACGTCGACCACGAAGTGCGCGTAGTCCGCGGTCGGGCCGTCGTCGGTCGATCGCCTGCGCGCATCGGCGATCGCCAGCTGCGCGGCGGCGTCGGCGGGCAGCGCGGCCCGGATCCGCTCCAGCCCGCGGCGGTTCACCTCGTCAAGCCTCTCCAGCGCCGCCAGCAGGTCGCGTCGGCCTTCGCGCTCGGACTGCTGGAACGTCGCCTGCGCGGCCTCGAACGCGGCGCGCTGCTCGTCGCCTTCGCCTACGTGCTGGCGCAGTTCCTCGACGCGCTCGGCGCTCATGCCGCCGGCCTCCAGGGCCGCGAGCCACGCCCGTGGCTGGTCGACCATCGCGTCCGCGACCGCACGCGCGGCGGCAGCCAGTTCGCGGCGGTAGGTGACGAGCGTGGGTTCGACCGCGGTGCGCGCGGCGGCGTCCAGGCGCAGGTCGTGCACCAGCGGCTCCAGGTCCAGGATCGTGGGGGTCTCGCCGCGTCCGTCGCCCAGGCCCTCGACGATGCGCACGCTTCGCGCCACGGCGCGGCGGTCGGCGATGCGCTGCGCCATGCCGGGATGCGCGCGCAGCGGTGGATCCAGATCCGCTGCGAACGCATCGTCCAGCGCCCGCACCCGGTCCACCGCGGCGGCATGCCGGCGCGCCAGCCGCGCCAGCGCTGCCGCGTCCTTCATCCACGCCTGCGTGCGGTCCGCGCGCACGGCCTGCACCAGCGGGGCCAGCACGTCGGTGCGCAAGCGGTCGAAGTCCACCAGGTAGCGGTCGTGCACCGCGTCGACCGCGGCCCACTCGTCGACGGTGAGAGGCTGGGCCTCCTCGGCGGCGGCGATCGCGATGTCGACCGTGCGGACGGGACCGGGAACCGCGTCGAACCGCGGTTCGACCGCGGGGCGGCAACCCGTCGCCAGGGCCGTGGCGAGGGCCAGGATCGCCAGAATCAGCGTCCGCGCCGCATTCACGCCCCGAGTGTAAGCAGTTTCCGGACCGATTTCCCCACACATTCGCCTTGCGGATCCGTACGCGAAATTCGACCGTTTGCCCGGGTGGCCTTCAGTGGCCCCCGGAGGTGCCCGATGAGCGACGGCATGACGAAGGCGAACGGCTGGAACGGCAAGGCAGGACGGTGGATCACCGTGGGCGGCGGCATCGCCTTCGCGGCGGTCGCGTTCGTCTCGCTGCGCGGCGGCGTCTTCACCCGCGGCGTGCGCGCCGATTTCGAGCTTCCCGCCACCGTCGCCACGTCGGCCCTGGCCGACGGCATCATCGAGATCCCTGGCGAGGCACCCTCGCTGCAGGCCGCGATCGACGCGGCGACCCCGGGCACGGTCATCCGGCTGGGCGAAGGCAGCTTCGTCGGCCCCGCCGTGCTCGAGGGCAAGTCGGTGCGCATCGAGGGCGCCGGCATCGATCGGACCACCTTCCGTGGGTTCGGCAAGGGTCCGGCGCTGGTCGTCCGCGGATCGGAGACCGCGGATGCCGTCGTCACGGGCCTCACGATCACCGGTGCCGGCGGCGAAACGGGCTTCGGCCTCCTCGCCGACGGCACCGGAGCGACCTTCGGCGAGGTCGCCTTCCGGCTGAACGCCGGCGGCGGCGCCTGCGTCCGCGGCGGCTCGCCGGCCTTCAACGACTGCCGCTTCGAGGACAACCGCGGTGCCCAGTCGGGCGGCGGCCTGCGCAACGAGGGCGGCTCGCCCGTCCTGGTGGGCTGCACGTTCACCCGCAACATCGCCGGCACGTTCGGCGGCGCGGTGTTCAGCGAGGGCGGCTCGATCAGCCTGATCGACTGCGACCTGAGCGACAACGGCACCCGCAGCGGCGCCTGGGGTGGCGCGGTGTTCGGGCAGGGCGCGCGCATCGAGGCGCACCGTACGCAGTTCACGCGCAACCGCGCGATCGAGGGTGGCGGCGCGATGTACCTGATGGGCGGCCAGGCCGACGTCAGCGGCTGCACCTTCACCGGCAACCTGGCGGAATCCGGCCGCGGCATCCTGAGCCGCGGCGCCGGCGTGCGCCTGCGCGGCAGCGTGCTCACCAGCGATGCTTCCATGGCCGTCGCGGGCGACGTGGCCGCGGACGGCGACAACGTCTTCAACGCGGGCCGCGACACCGACTGCAACGACAATGGCATCGCGGACACCGAGGAACTGGCCGCTGGCTGGGCCAAGGACATCGACGGCAACGGCCGTCCGGACACCTGCGATCGCGACTGCAACTCGAACGGCATCCCCGATGCCTATGAGATCGTGCAGGGCTGGTCGGCCGACGAGGACAAGGACGGCATGATCGACATCTGCGCGATCCGGCTGGGCCTGGTGTCCGACGTGAACCACGACTGGATCCCGGACAACGCACAGCAGCTGGGCGAGCAGTTCACCGAGGGCGTCACCACCCCGGCCGAGCTGGAGGCGATGCAGGCGAAGGCCGACGGCACCGATGGCACCGATGGCACCGATGCGCAGGCCGCCGACCGTGGCGACCGCGAGACGCGCCGGGCCGAGCGCCGCGCCGCGCGCGACAGCGCGGGGAAGCCGTCCGACATGGGGATCTCGATGCCGGGCATGCGCATGGCGCGCGCCGCGGCGATGCGCGGCAAGTGAGCCGCGCCGGGGCCGACGAACGAACATCCGATCATCTGGTGTGTGTGTG
>JBIKJV010000419.1:0-3746 GCA_044360755.1 Phycisphaerales bacterium | reverse complement strand
GGCCTGCTCCGACTCCTGGAACACGAAGCGGCGCTGGTCACGGATGCGGACGTCGAACGGGATGATGCCCTGCTTCGTTTTCTTCCACATCACCTCACCCACGGAGAAGCCACAGACGAGGGCCTCACCGAGACCCTTGTAGAGGTCATCGACGTCGAGTGAGGATAGAGCCTCCTGAACGTAATCCTTCACGGCGAGATCGCCGGGCTTCTCTGAAGCTGGGGTCAACAACCAATCGCGTGCCGTGATCTCCTGCATCAGCTTCATGAACGACGCCTGGACCGACGAGTCCCACAGCAGTCGTTTGTAGATGATGAGGGCGCGGTTGCCACCCTTCTGGATGATGAGGTCGTCGTCGGGACGGACGATGGTGTTGCCCTGTCCCGTGAATGGGGACGAACTCCCGAACATGTAGATGCTCGAGAGATTGTATGGGTCGGTGGTATATTTTGCGACTTCACCCGTGGGCACAGGTGGGATTTGGAAGCGCTTCGCCATCAGATGCTTAGGGTGAATGAGAGCGGAGGTTGAAGGACCCCGTTGACGTAGTAGGTGATAAGGATGCGATATAGGCCACTGTCAGATCGTGTCCAGTCCCCAGTGACGTTCACGGCCTCGACCTCTGTCACATTCTGCTCGATGGCGTTCTGGAACTGTGCGTTGATGAGTGCCGGCTTCAATACCTCAAAGATGAAGTCGTCAGTGCCGTAGTCCGCTCTCATCACCCTCTCGTACCACCGTGTCTCCACGACTGAGAGGACGTGCTGTCTTACGAGGTCGAAGTCGACCGACGTAGCCAGACCACCATTGGAGATGGTCAGTGGATAGGTCAGCCCACGAATTTTTGGCTGAAGGGGATTGACGCTCATTTGCGATACCGTTTCGCCATCTCAAAGTTGATCTTCATCATACGGGAACGTTTCTCATTGTTCCCCATTTTTGTATTCGCCACTCGCTGGAGTTCCTCACGCAAAAGATTCAGCGGGAGTGTCGAGTATAGCATAGGTTCGAACAGCTCGGAGGCGGGTTCGATTTGAGTCTCGGGTTCCCTTTCATCGGACTCTTCAAGGATGCGGGCGCAGAGGGCGCCGAGTGAGACGCCCTCCTTTGCCGCACGTTGTTTGAGCTTCGAATGAAGGGAATCCTCGACGTTGAATAGAATTCGTTTCGCCATGGATTCCCTCATAATCAGATAGCGTTGTCTTGGCCGACGCCCAGTGCGTCGAGTTCGTTCTGCATGTTGCCGATGGCCACGCGGATGAGATCCACTTCGATACGCTCGAGAGTGGGCACAGGAACCACGAACACCTTGGCACGAACGATACCAGCTTCCAGCGATGCTGTAGTCTGGATGCGCTCGTCGCAGATCACCTGGAAGGCCTGAGCTGGGCGTGAACCGAACAGCGCGCCGCGGATGTACAGCTCGTTGAGGATGCTGTTACCGATGCTGATGATCTTGTTGTAAACGAGGCCGAAACCGTCGATCACGTTGAAGATCTGGCTGTCGAAGGCACGACGCAGTGAGCCGTAAACCACGTTCATGATCACGCGAGTGTTCACAAACTGGAACAGACGCTGTTCGGCGTCGTCCTGGTTGATACGGGTGCGGCCGCCCCAGATGAACACGGTCTGACCGTAGCCAGGCAGTGTGCGGCAGACATTACAACCGCGTGGGTTGAGAATGTCCTGCTGGGTGCTGTTGATCGGGATCTGAACAGCGGATACACCGTTGAGCGGGAACTTCACGCCTGCGGGTGGATACTGGAACCCTTCGGAGCGGTAGCGGCGGATGGCCACACCGGTCACGTAGGGGCTCGGTGGAATCCAAGCGCCGGAACCATTCTTCAGGTAAGGACCGTAGAATGCGATGAAACCACGGGGGTTGTAGTACATCTGGCTGTCGTCCAGCAGCTTCTGAGCATCGTCGATGCCAGTAGCCACCACGAAACAGGCAGAAACTCCCTCGTTGAAGGTTCCACGCAGACCGTAATCCACGAGCTCCTCCGAGGTGACGGCATTGAAGCGCCACAGGTTGGAGGGAGCCTCCTTGTAGGAAGTGTAGCGCATCTGGAGGGAAGAACCCCACAGAACACGCTTAACTCCACCACCGTCGGTGTAGGTCGGGGTGATGTAAGCTTGCTCGGCGCGATCGTCGGCGAACAGTGGGCTGCAGAAGAAGCTCACTGTGTCCTGAGACTGAAGCACGAGATTTCCGAGGAAGCCCGCGTTGTCAGGGTTGGGAGCGCCGGCGTCGAACTCTCCGTAAGCGGAGTAGTACTTGTCGTCAGGCTGATTCTCCACTCGGTAGAAGCCGAGATTGTGAGTGGCACCGAGGCCAGCAGCACCGGACAGCGGATCCACATTAGCGGGATAGAATGTGCTCAACACGTTGAAGGTGTTGAAGCCATACTTACGACCGCGGATGAGACTCACCACACCCTCATTGTTGTAGAGGCTAGTGTTCTCGGGAGCGATAAGCAGACCGGAGTAGGAGAGTGTCTCCTGACCGACGACCAGACCCGCATTGGGGAACTGGATGAAGATCCGGCTGTTGAGGTTGGTCAGTGTGGTAGCCAGACGGAACTGGTTGCCATTGATCACGCTCACGTAGTAACGCACGGAGGCGTTGGAGTTCGAGGGATTCACCAGTGTTCCGCCACCGATTTTGGTCAGTGGGGCGGTGAAGTAGACGATCGAACCGTTATTCAGGCCGTGGTTCAGGCAGTTGAACACAGCTGGGCTTGCGCTAGCGGTGGGGTCCTGCTTCGAGACGTCAGCCTCGGTGAACGTACGGGTGAATTGTGAGAGCTGGAAGTTCTCGGTGCTATTCTGCAGTGTGCCCGGCAGGTGCAGGGTGTTCAGATCCAACACGCTGGTGGTGCTGTTCAGGATCAGGTCAGAAGTCTGACCGTCGATCTCCACATACAGGTCCCAAGCAGGAATCTCATAGCTGAGGATACCTGTTCCTTTGGTTTGCAAGCTAGCATAACCAGCGGCCGGGGTGATCGGGGTTCCACCGGTGAAGGTCAGGTTCAGGGGCATGTCAGCCTCTGTGTAACCAGAGCCAGCATTGGTGATAGCCACGTCGATGACGCCGTATCCCAGGGTCGTGGTGCCAGTGGCAGACACGATCGTGTTACCGGAGTCCAGTGCGGACGGGGTGAAGGTCAGCGAAGGAGCAGCCTGGTAGCCAGAGCCACGGTTGACGATGCTTACGGAAGACACAGGGAAACCCTTTGTCGCGGAAGCAACCGCAGGGGTCACTGGGTTACCATTGCTGAAGGTTACGGCCGCAGCGTCGCTTGTAGCATAACCAGAACCAGCGGAAGTGAGTGTCAGACCCACCACGGTACGACCCACACCGTAGGTCAGAGCAGAGCCCGAACCAGTGGTGTCACTGGGGTCATTCACCACGTTGACCAGTGTGCTCTCGTCGTATCCCGAACCACCAGTGGTCAGGTTGACAGACGCCACAGCGAAGCCGAACACAACAACAGCGCTACCGCCAGTACCGGTGGTGTCACCAGCAGCGGGAACGAACTCGAGGACATTCGGGTCAGCAGCCAGGTAGCCAGAACCGTTATTCGTGATGGTAACGGAAGCAACCGAGTAGCCCAGGACAGCTGTAGCAGCAGCGCCAGCACCGGTTGTATCGCCAACAGCGTTGATGAAACCAACGGAAGCTGTGGTGTAGTTCGAACCATTGGTGTTCACTGTCACGCTAGCGACAGGGAAACCGAGGGTCA
>JBIKJV010000402.1:0-3749 GCA_044360755.1 Phycisphaerales bacterium | reverse complement strand
TGACGGTCCACGTGCCCTTCCCGAGGCCGGTCGAGGGACACGACACCTTGGTCTTCGTGAGCGCGCACTTCAGTGTCTTGCGCTTCTTGCCGTTCGATGCCACCACCTTGTACGAGACACCCTTCACGCGGACAAAGCCGATGGTCGAGCTCTTCGCTCCGCGGACGACTTTCACGCCCTTCGGCTTTGCCGGACCGACTGGTGCCGGAATCGTCGTCGTTGTGGTTGTCGTCGTGGTCGGCGGCGTTGGTGCGGTGTAGGTGACCCGAACCGTCGGAGACGAGAACGTGAAGCCCGAGGCGAGGATCTTCACCCCGGCGGCGCTGACGTCGACGGAAGTGGTCGCGGCCTTCGTGGCGGATTCCGATTCGATCACCTTCACCTCGAACTTCGAGTCGGCCGAGACGGTCTCACCCCACAGGCACTTTGCAGTTTCCATGGGAACGAAAGCCTCGTAATAGCCGATGTGTTCTGTCGTTCCGTCGGAACGGAAGTGGGGTGCCACGATCTGAAGATCGAGCTTTCCATTCGTGAACTTCGGCAACTGAACTCCGTATCCATTGTCCGAAGTTGTGATCGTCGGCTTCTCGATGCAGTCCTTCTTGATGGGATAAAACCGACCATCGGAGACGGTCATGCTGAACTGACGAACCTCGTAGTCGCCCTTGCCAGTGGGACTCGTGAGACTGTCGAGGTTGTTCTGTCCGACCACCATGTGCACGATCGGCGTTCCCTCCATGGTGATACGTGAGGCGCCAGAGACAGACAGCTTGTCTACGGTGATGAGCGCCCCGGATTGCTTGCCGGCAACATGAGTGGGCAGCACCCAACTCGTGCGGACCACGGCTCGAAATTTCGTGTCGCGCGGAAGCGAGTTCTCGTCGCGATCCGCAAACTGGCCGGACCCCGTGATGTTGGTCTGGAGAAAGAGATTGCCCGTGTAGTTGACGTAGTGGCTCACGGTGAGATCGGTCGTTCCGTTCAGTGCGGTGACACCGGGGATCCTCCATATCCGACGTTCCGGTCCGGACGGGCCGTCACTGATGGTGTCCGTCGCTTCCCCCTCGACCCACGCATTGTTCAGGTACGCGGCGATCGATTCGACACAGTCGAGATCCGCATCGGTCTGGCATACGTCGATGATGAAGTCGTTTCGTCTCACCGCATTCGGCCCGGCGTTCGGGTCGTAGATCGAGGGCGGTGTGGCGGGGGCCCAGTCGGCTGCGGTGACTTTGATTCCGGACGCAGGTGGTAGGGCCATCACCACAAGTGCGAAGACGACGAGACGGTGCGGAAGAGAGTGGCTATGACGTGTCCCCATGTGCACAAAGTAACGAATCTTCCGGAAAAAGTTGAGGGGCATCCTCGTAGTAGGACTCTTCTCAAACAGTCGAATATCCGGACCGAAGGTCGGATCATTCGGCGAAAATGTCGGCATTGGTGCTATTCCAGTAGTTGCCGCCAATAATGAAGACGCGACCGTCATTGAGCAATGTGGACGCATGGGTATAGCGGTGCACCGACAACGTTGTTGCCTCCACCGTCAGACCATTCCCTGTGGGGTTGTAGACCACGATTTCGTTCAGATCATTCCCGTAGCCGTCGTTGCCACCAAAGAAGACGACTTTTCCGTTGGCGAGCAGGTGTCCGGTCATCCCACCGCGGCCGATGGAGAAGGACGTCATGTCGAATGCAGGTGCGAACGTATTTGTTGCTGGATCGTAGATCTCGAGATGCCCTTCGCCTATCGCTCCATAGAACCCTCCGGCAACAAGGACGCGCCCGTCGTTGAGTGTGATCGCCAGTGCTCCGCGTCGTGCGTAGTTCATGTGCGAGGCAACCGTCGACCACGCATTGGACGCGATGTCATAGACAACCGCGCTCGCTGACGTTGTGTTGTTGGTCATTCCTCCAACGACGATCACGTTGCCGTTGGGCAGAACTGCCGCGGTTGCTTCTTGCCGGCCCGAAGGGAGGTTGGCCACCAAACTGAACTGTCCAGTCGTGGGGTCGTAAATCTCCACTGAACTGAGCGTCGCACCGGCCGCGTTTGAGCCTCCTCCGATCATCACCTTGCCATCGTTCAGGAGAACGGAGAAATAGTCTTTACGAGAGGTTGATGGTGAAGCGGCGTAGGACCACGTGTTGGTGGTCGGATCGAAAAGTTCCGCTGTATCGCGAGCGGACCAACCGAGAGAGGCCAGATACACGCCACCCACGGTAAGGACCTTCCCGTTCGGGAGAAGGAAGCCGGGGGCGTCTCCACGACTCTGGTTCATGTCGCCCGTTCTCGTGAACCGATTGGTGGCTGGGTCGTAGATGTCAGAGATGGCGGTGTCGTTGTTGTTTCCGCCGAACACCAGCACACGCCCATCGTTGAGTGTCACCGCACTGCTGTTCCGATACCGGCTGGCACTCGAGTTGTTTGCGCTCGCAGTCACTGTGCCGGTGGTGACAGTGACCGTTACGTTGCGACTCTCCGTCGTGCCGGCTGCGTTTGTCACTGTGAGTGTGTACGTCGTCGTCGTTGACGGTGAAACCGATGTTCCAACGCCACTTGACACTGTGATATTTCCCGGCGTGACAACGCCCGTGCCGTTGGTGAAGACGGCATCGAGAGTTGTCGCATTGCCCGTGAGGATGGTGCTTGGAGATGCCGCGAACGAGGTGATGACTGGTCGCGGCACCACTGTGACGGTCGCGGTATCGGTGTACTGCACGGAAGTTGCACCATTGTGCGACGTGGTTATTCGCAGCCTGTATTCCCCTGCAACGCGCGCCCCGTACGACAGGTTGGTCGCACCGTCAACTTCGGTTCCGTTGCGAAGCCACTGGTACTCGACGACGAACGACATCGAGCTCGTGAATCCCACATTCAAGTATGTGATTTCACCGTCGCTGATGACGTTACTTTCTGGTTGAGCCGTAATCGATCCGGCATTGATGGTGATGATCGCATCATTCGAAGACCGTGTGAGGGAAGATCCACCCAGCGTGCTTGTCACGGCGACCTTGTAGGCACCCGCTTCGGACACCGTCAAGGTTCGTGATGTGGCACCATTGATTGGGACATTGTCGAGCATCCACTGATAAGACAGTGATCCGGCACCGGTAGCAGTGACGCTGAGAGAAGTGGAGTTGCCAAGGAGGACCACTTGGGTAGACGGCTGTACTTGAATTGACACGGCATTCTCGTTCTCGGGTGCCGTCGTTGTGGTCGATGTCGTCGAAGTCGTGGTTGTCACCGCGGTGGTGGTTGTGGCCGGAGCGGAAGTTGTCGGTGTTTCGGTTGTCGTGGGGGTGCTGACGACCACCGTCACTGTTGCGGTGGTTGTCTGTCCGGAGCCGTTGCTGACCGTGAGAGTGTAGGTAGTGGTCACAGTGGGACTGATGTCGATCGCTAGGGCGTTCTGCATTGCACCCATTCCGTGGTCGACGGAAGCATTGCCACCCGAGAATGAAGCCCAGAGATAGGTCGTGTCCCCTGGGTTGATTGTCGAGACTCCGGACAGGAAGTGTTGAATGACGGGCTGCGTCGGTGCTTCGGTCGTGGTGGTTGTCGCCGCGGTGGTGGTTGTGGTCGGAGCGGTAGTTGTCGGTGTCTCGGTTGTCGTGGGGGTGCTGACGATCACCGTCACTGTTGCGGTAGTTGTCTGTCCGGAGCCGTTGCTGACCGTGAGAGTGTAGGTAGTGGTCACAGTGGGACTGATGTCGATCGCTAGGGCGTTCTGCATTGCACCGATTCCGTG
>JBIKJV010000418.1:0-3755 GCA_044360755.1 Phycisphaerales bacterium | reverse complement strand
CTGCTGGCTGTTGGCTTCACTGCTATCCTGATCCTGGCTGTCATCTGCAACAGCCTAACCAGCCGGAAGTCCTAAGCCATGGACTCAATCAAACCCATGCTGGCCACTGCTGTCTCTGACCTGGGCAAGCTGCACTATGACAAGATGTGGGCAATCGAGCCCAAGCTAGATGGCATCAGAGTCCTGGTTACTGCTGATCCTGTGGCCAAGTCCGTAACCTTCCAGACCAGGAATGGCCACCCCTTGCCCAGCCTGGCCAAGCTCACCCCCACCTTCCTCAAGCTGGCTGAGACTGTGGGCAATGCTGTCACCTTTGATGGTGAGGCCACTGCTGGCTCTGACTTCTTCTCCGGTGTAGGCAAGCTGACCCAGAAGCAAGAGGCCACTGACCTGGCCATGGTCACCTTGTTTGATGTGCCCTGGGTGGATGGCTGGGGTGCAAGCAGTGAAGTGCCCTATGCGCTGCGCAGAGAGTGCCTTGAAAAGATGTTCAATGATGCTGGCCTGATCTGGAATGAAGGCCAAGTCCGGCTGATCGAGCTCATCAACACCATCACCACATGTGAATTGGTGGAAACCTCTGAGACTCTTCTGGCTGATGCCCTGGCCTCTGGCTGGGAAGGGGTGATGGTGAAGGATGTTGATGCCCCTTATTGCTCTGGCCGTAGGTCTAAGGCCTGGATCAAGGTGAAGGGCTGGCAGACCTATGACTGCCGGGTGGTGGGCTTCCAGCCTGGCAAGGGCAGATATGATGGCGCAGCTGGTGCTCTCCTGGTCAGCTACCAGGGCAAGACCATTGCTGTGGCTGGTGGCCTGACTGATGCTAACAGGCAGGACATCCATGACCACCCAGAGAATTGGGTGGGCAAGACTGCTGAAGTGATGTGCCAGCAGCTCACCCCTTCTGGCTCTATGCGCCACCCTGCCCTGGTCTGCATCAGGTGGGACAAGTGACTTTCACCCAAACCAAGACCCATGCCCAAGATGAATAAAGACAAACTGAAGACCACTCCCAATGGTGAGCTGGTCAGCCCCAAGCTCTATGCACGATTGATGGCCTTTAAGCCTGTGATCGAGCAAGCCAACAGCGAAAGACTCACCAGGTCTGACCTGGCTTCCCGGCTGATCCTGCAAGGCTTTGCCATGTCAGAGGTCACTGCTTACAATTATGTGCGGATGCTGGGGATTGCCTGGCATCATCAGCAGCCATACAGGCAGAGGGTGTCCAGGGACAAGCTGAGGAAGATTGTGCCTGGTCTGCTCCAGAAGGGTCTGCCCATCCATAAGATTGCGCCCAAGGTGGGCTGCTCAATCTCCACTGTTAATCGTTTCATTAGAGAGCAGCAGCTGGTGGATGACGATAAGAAGATTTGCCCCAAGAATTATCTGCCTAGACAATGAGCGCATCCCTTATGAGCAAAGACCTGGCCACCTGGCAGATGAGCTGCATCCTTGAAGAGCTGTATCACATCAATGACCGGGTGATCCAGGGGGACTACACAGAAAGGGGTGGCTTGGCCAAGGCCAAGAAATTCATCACAGAGCACCAGGCCAGCTTGGCTTCCCTTCCTGGGATGATTGAAGCCTGGGTTGATGTCTCTGTGGCCTATGGTGGCTTTATCCAAATCTCCTGGCGGTTTGTCTGGCACGATGGTGAAACCCAAAGGGGCAACTGTGTCCCTGTCCGCAAATGAAAGCAGCCCTGCTGATCTTCATGGCCACCACTTCCCTTGGCGCAGTGACCCCTGCCCTGATTGAGCAGATCATCACCATTGAGTCTTCCGGCAAGGCCAATGCCAGGGGTGATGGTGGCAAGGCCAGGGGCTGTGCCCAATTCCACTACGCAGCTTGGCTGGATGTCACCAGCTGGAGGAAGGCCAGGGGCTTGAGCACTAACAGTTTCAGCCAAGCCTTTGACCCTATGGTGGCCAGGGCTTATCTGCACAGCTGGCTGACCCTCAATGCCCACAGGTTTGAAGACCACACCGGGCGCAAGGCCACAGGGGCTGAGCTCTATGCCATCCATAATCTTGGCTTTGAAGGTTTCCGCAAAGCTGGGTTTGACTTGGCCAATTGCCCTGCCATCACAAGGCGCAAGGCCAAGCTGATCAGATAATCCACAAGAAAAACCCCATTGGACAAACCACTTTCAAAGTCTTATGCAGCCATTGACCCTGGCCTGGGTGGTGGCATAGCACTCTGGATGGATGGGCAGATCACCCTGCACCCCATGCCTGAAGACCAGGCAGAGCTGGCTGACATCATTCCCTTTGGCTGCTCAGTGGCCATTGAGAAAGTCCCGCCCTTTGTGGGCAGACTCATCCCCATCAGCGCAGCCTTTAAGCTGGGCAAGTCTGCCGGATGGATGGAAGGCTGGTGCGTTGGCCGACAGCACCAGGTGATCCTGGTGACACCCCAGACCTGGCAAGCTGGCCTTGGCATCCCCAAAGGGGACAAGACCCAGAGCCAATGGAAGTCAGCCCTGAAGGCAGAGGCCAGCCGCAGACACCCTGGCCTGGATGGCCTGACCTTGAAGACAGCAGATGCGCTGCTGATCCTGGCCTGGCACATCAAACACAATTCCATCATCACCCTTTAATGGCACAAAAGAAGACACCCACACCCCAGGCTGAAGCTGTCATCCGGCCAATCGGCCAGACATCCTATGTCATCCTGCCGGACAACACCATTGCCAGGAAGCTCAAGCCCACCCTGATCAATGGCCAGGCCAAGTGGAATTTGGGACTCTCTGCTGGCAAGGCCATGCGCATCAGCATTGAAGATGTGGCCACCTATCTTGAAGCCCTGGAGCTGGCCAAGCTGAACAAGACCCAGCCCTGACCACCTTGCTTTGGTAGCACAATGGCAGTGCGCCTGATTTGTAATCAGGAGGTTATGGGTTCAACTCCCATCCAAAGCTCCACCCCTTTCCACCCACCCACACAATGAGCAAAGCCAAGACCCAGAAGGATGACGCAGCCACCCTGCCCATCATCACCACCACAGACATCCCCACCCAGGCTGAACAGGAGAAGGCCAAAGCCTGGCTGGAGTTTGTCCGGACTCTCAGCCCTTATGAAGCCTTGGTGAAGGCCATCAGTGAATGTGAGAATGTCACTGCCAGCCGCATCAATCCGCATTTCAAGTCCCGCTATTTTGGGCTGTCTGATTTGCTGGCTGAGATTAAGCCTGTGCTTGGCCGTTATGGCTTGGCTGCTTTCCAAGTGCCTTGCTCCAATGCTGAAAGAGTCTGGATCAGCACCACCATCATCCATGTGTCTGGCTTCAGGTTTGAATGTGGTGAGCTTGGGGTGAACGCAGCCGGACTCAATCAGCAGAATATTGGTTCAGTCTTCACCTATCTGAAGCGTTATGCGCTCAGCACTGTGATGGGCGTGGCCTCTGAGCTGGAGGATGATGATGGTCACCAGGCCACCAAGACCCTGCCCACTCAGACTGTCACTGCCAAGGTCACACCCTACCAGCAGCCCAAGCCCCAGGCTTCCGGCCAATGGTGGACTGACCTGGGTCTGACCACTGATGAGCAGATCAAGGTGGCCACTGACATCCTGGTGAACAAGGGCTGGCTTCCGGATGGTGCTCCACTCAGTGCCCTGCCCCAAGCCCATGCCATTGAGATTGCCACACCCAGGATGCGCCAAGCCTTCCTTGAGGCTGTGAAGTCCAAGCTCTCCTGATCATGGCCAAACACAATCCCAAGCTGAACCCCAGCAAGCCTGTCCCTAGGCTTGACC
>JBIKJV010000208.1:0-3756 GCA_044360755.1 Phycisphaerales bacterium | reverse complement strand
CGCGGGGGCCTTGCCCGCGCCGGAGGTGGGCGACGGCGTGATCACCGGGGCGGCCATCGGGCCGCGCTTCTGGTGGTCGGCATTGGCCTGCGCGATCACCGCGTCGCTGATGTCGAACTCGGCCGACGCGTACATCAGGCGCCGCACCGTGAGCTGGTTGCTCAGCGACTGCAGCGTGCCCTGCTCCAGGTTGAAGCCGGCGTCGCTGATGAAGACCATGTCGACCTTCATCTGCTTGGCGACCTCGGCGACCGCTTCCTGCACGTGGCCGAACACGGCGCGCACGGCGTTGGCGCGCTCGAATTCGCCCTTCAGGCGCACGTACTGCTCCTGCGCGGTCACGTTGCTCGCGGCTGCCTCGACCTTCTTCACGGCGTCGTTCCAGGCGGGCGTGCCCGCCTTGTAGTTCTCGACCTCGGCGTTCTGGTCCTGCAGCTCGCGCTTCAGCCGCTCCGTCTCGGCGTTCAGCGTCTCGCCAAGCGACTTCAGGCGCGCCTCCATCGTCTTCTGCTCCTCCAGTCCTGCGAGCACCTTCTGCAGGTCGATGGCGGCGACGTTGGCGGGGCGGGTCGGGAACGCAGCGGCCGCGCACAGCAGCAGGCCGACGGCACCGAGGACGATCGTTGACTTCTTCATGGTTGGCTCCGTGTTCCTGGGGTCACTTTGCGGCATCGGCCGGCGCTGCAGCCGGCGCGGCAGCGGGCGTCGCCGGCTTCGGCGAAGTGGACTGGCGTGCGTTGTTCATGCGCAGGATGAGCTTCTCGGTGATGTCCACCGACTTGGCGGCGAAGAGCACCTTGCGGTCGCCGATCTGCTCCTGGACCTGCACCTCCTGCGGGCGCTGGTCCTCGTTGGCGGGGCGCACGCGGATCTCGCGCACGCTGTCGTTGACCAGGATGAGCTGGTAGCCCTCGTCCTGCGCAAGCTTGGCGCACTCCTCGCGCAGCGATCGGTAGATCTTCTGGAAGGCCAGGGCCTTCTCCCGGTCGATCTCCAGCTGCTTGCTGCGAACCCACTCTCGCAGGCGGATCTCGTCCAGGCGAAGGCGGTCCTCCAGCGCGTTGCGCTCGGCGGCCTGCGCAGGATCCGTCATCTCCTTCAGGCGCTTGGCGTCGTCGTTGAAGGCCTTCTGGCGCGCGGCCAGCTCGTCCTGGATCTGCTTCTGCAGCATCGACATCTGCACGTCGAAGTCGCTGCGCTCGGTCGCCTTGTCGAAGACGCGGGCCAGGTCGACGGTCGCGACGGGGAGGGCGGTTGCCTGGGCGCCGGCCGCGGCGGCTGCGGACAGCGCGACGGCGGCGGCGATCGCGGGGATCATTCGGCGGATGGTCGTCATGCGGGCAGTGTACGCACCGCCCGGCAGCCCATGCGGCGTCAGAACGGCAGGTCGATGGTGAAGCTGAAGACCTGCGTCTGGTCGTCCTCCTGCTTCAGCACCGGGTAGGCGAAGTCGAGGGCGATCGGTGCCTGGCCGAACTGGGGGATGAAGATGCGGAGGCCGGCGCCCATGCCCACCCGGTACTGGCCCAGCCATTCGTCGTCGTTGACGGTGCCGCTGTCGACGAAGAACACCAGCGACAGGAACTCGCCGATCACGGGCACCTCGTACTGCGCGCCCGCGAAGAACAGGAAGTTGCCGCCGACCGGGGTGGTGGTGTTGACGTTGTCGTCGATGGTCGCGGGCGGGTTGTTGCCGATGATGCTGGTCGCCTTCGGGCTGACCGTGCGGAACGCGAAGCCGCGCATGGTGCGACCGCCCAGGTACCAGCGCTCGAAGACCGGAGCGTCGCTGTCGAAGATGTAGCCGCACTCGCCGCGCAGGCGCAGCACCTGCTTGCGGCCCAGGAAGTCCTCGTACGTCGTGAAGAACTGCGTGACGCTGGCCTTCACCTGCGGGTACTGGTAGTCGCCGCCGAACACGCCGTGGTAGCCGGCCTGCAGCTCCAGCATCGAGCCCCTCGTCGGGTGCGACATGTTGTCGACCTCGGTGCGGCTGAGTTCGGCGAAGACCGCGCTGATGTAGCTGGGGCCGCGCTGCCTCCAGACCTCGGTGGGCGTGTTGGCGTCGAAGTCGAACAGGTAGACCTGCTCCATGCGCGGGTTGATCGAGAGCTGCCAGAAGTCGCCGATGCGCGTGCTGACGCCGAACAGGCCGCTGATGCGCTGCTCGGCCCACTGGTCGTAGTAGCGCGTGCGGAAGTTGGCGCCTGCGTTGCCGCCCCAGTCGCTGTCGAAGAGGTGCGGGTCGCCGATCGACACGTTGTAGTTGCTGACCTCGATGCCGGGCTGGATGGCCAGGTTGAACGTCTGCCCCGCGCCGCGGAACGACCGCCCGCCGATGAACTCGTCCATCGTCTGCGGCCAGTCGAACAGGTCGAAGTTCTGCTGCCTGACCGAGACCTCGCCGAAGAAGCCGCTGTCGGTGCCGGCGCCGACGCCGAAGTTCACCGATCCCGTCTGCTTCTCCTTGACCTCGACCAGGATGTCGCGGACGGTCGGGTCCGATGGGTCCGGCGGCTGCGGCGTGATGCGCGGGTCGCGGAACAGCTGTGACGCCTCGATGCGCCTCTTGGTGTTGTCGATCTCGCGTCCGTCGATCGGGCGGTTGGGCTGCATGCGCACCAGCCGGCGCACGACCTTGTCGCGCGTGACGAAGTTGCCCTGGATGTTGACGATGCCGGTCGTCCACGCCTGGCCCTCGCGCACCTGCAGCAGCAGGTCGACCTCGGCCTGCTCGCCCACGCGGACGTAGGTGTCCGCCACGCGCGCATCGATGAAGCCCATCACCTGGTAGGCCTGCTCGATCGCCTTGGTGGACTTCTGGATCAGGTTCTGCTGCAGCGGGTCGCCGCGCTGGATCACGGCCAGGTTCGCCAGCTGCTCGCGCGTCATCACCGCCAGCTGGCCGCCGCCGGCCGCCTCGACGACGATGTTGCGGAGCCGGTACTGGCGGCCCTCCGAGACCACGAAGACCACCTTGGCCTCGCGCTGCTCCGAGCTCAGCTCGATGCGCCGGTCGACGCGCACGTCCACGTAGCCGCGGTCCTTGTAGAACTTGTCCAGCGTCGCGACGTCCTCGACCAGCAGGTCCTCGTCCAGCTCGCCCTTGCGGAAGAGGAACACCCACGGCTTGGTCTTGATCTGCGCCGAGAGCTGGTCCGCGTCGTAGGCCTGGTTGCCGACGAACTCGATCTCCTTGATGCGGACGCGCGGGCCCTCGACGATCCGGAAGATCAGGATGCCGTCCTCTGAGAGGCGGCTCTCGTCGACCGTGACCTCGGCCAGGTAGTTGCCCTTGCCTCGGTAGAGCTCCTTGATGCGGTAGATGGACTGCTCCATCAGGAAGTCGTCGCGCGGCGCGCCCACCTGCAGCGGCACGGCCTTGCGCAGCTCCTGGTCGCTGGCCACCTTGTTGCCGACGAACTGGATGTCCTTGACGATGTCCTGCTCGCTGAGCGTGTAGGTCACCTCGATCGAGCCGTCCGTCAGCAGGGTGGCGTCGGCGCCCACGACCTCGAACCGCCCCAGCCGGTAGAGCGTCGCCACGTCCTGCTTCACCACCTTGGCATCGAACGGCTGGCCGGCGGCGATGCGCAGGTTGTTGCGGATCTCCTGCTGGTCGACCAGCTTCAGGCCCTTGATGGTGACCGCCGAGACGGGCCGGTCGGCCAGGGTCTCGTCCTCGATGTCGATCGCCAGCGCGCGCGGCGCGGCGACGGCCAGCAGCAGCGCCACCAGCAGGCCCAGCCGCAGCAG
>JBIKJV010000306.1:0-3763 GCA_044360755.1 Phycisphaerales bacterium | reverse complement strand
ATCAAACGATACCAAAGCAAGCGTGATTAATTTTTGGGAAGACTATGGGTTTGACCCTGACAATTGGAATCGAGTAACGATCGTCGACAAAGGGTATGGATATTTTAGAACTTGGATGGATCAGGGTGTTAGTGAAGCTGTAATCATCCGAGTGATCCGTGCCCTGTATCAAGCCAAAGCCAATGAGAGCAGAGATTTAGAATTAGAACAGTTAAAGCAGTTAGTGGGCGCAGAATGGCAGGACTGGATGGCAGATGATCCCATTATTATAAATTGGACAAGTGTTGCGCAGCTCAAACGCTTTCAAGGTGCTTACATAATGGGCGGTGGACGAAATGAATGTTTACGAGAAGTAGAATTACTAATGAATGCATTTAATGTTAGTTACAAGAGAATTGACAGTTTAGTGTACGGTTAATGTATATTTAATTTCTATAACTTAAAACCACTACATACTTAGTATAGCGTAGAAAGTCAAGTTAGTCAATATCTGAGTTATAAAAAAGATATTGCTTTCTTTGTATGTATTTTATATAATGGTAGTATGATATTAAACCAAACAATGACTAACGAACTACCAAATATAGAAGACATAATCATTAAGCCAGAAGATATTCTTAGAGAAGTAACAGAGATAGTTCAACAATATAAGATGAATTATCTTGAAGCAACAGCTTATTTTTGCGAGAAAAATAATTATGATACAACATCCATATCTAAGATTATCCCTCAATCACTCAGAGCTCTTATCGAACAATCTGCTAAAGACTTGAAATTATTAAAAAAGAAATATAACAATTCAAACACATTACCACTATGAGTGATATGTTTTCTGGGTACGATGCATATATAACTTATCTTGCATTTAAGCTACACTTCTCTAGTACAACTTATAATTTTTTTACATATAACGGGAAAACAAAATCCAATCCAAAATCCTATGAAAATAGGAAGGATAGATATCATTTCGAAAAGATATCAGCTAGAATTTCTAAAGAATCCTTTATTGAAAGAATGTTAGTAGAATATCTAGAGAACCAAAACTTTTGGATTAAAGATGTTCTAACTGCAGATAATAAAGCAAGGCATCTAGTTTGGAGAGGATATGTAGAAGCATTCCCATATGCTTTCAAATCTGATCTTGGAAAGATTAAAGAATATTGTCTTCTGAATGAAATTGAATATAATGAACTCTTTAAAACGAAAGGAGTAACACATCCTCTTATTTTTAAGATGTACCTAAGAAAAGATATTCGTTTAGAAACATTTATTTGTGTAGATAATCTTATTAAGATTTCAGATAAGATGAATTCTCCCGAAAGACCACGTGATCCAATTTGGTCGGATTCATTTCTTCTGATGCAATGTTATGTGCCATTCATACAAAAGTTTTTGCCAGAAAGAGAAATCTTAAAAAAAATATTCTTAGAAGTTTTTAGTTGATAGTTGAACTGATATAAGTTATGATATTGATATGAGGTTCATATGACATGAAAGATGATTTGATACGGTTTGATGATGAAGATGATTTGACCGATTCGGAAGAATCGGATAATATATTTGAGATCGATGGACTTAATGAAGAAACTATTTCTTCATTAATTGATGAAGTGTATGAATCACTAGATACCTTAGAAAATATTATTTTGAGTATGTATTATTCTTACAATAAGATGGAAACAGAATATACAGAACGCCTAAATAACTTAGAAGTTGAGAATGAGAAGTATCGTGAAGAGATTAAAAAACTTTATCAACAATTAGCAAGTAAAAGCAAGAAAAAGAAAGAGGATAACTAAATGAATTTCGCAGATCTAAAGAAGAAGTCAAAGTCTAATCTAGACAATTTAGTAGCAGAATTAGAAAAGATGTCATCTGGCGGTAACAAGTACCAAGATGATCGTTTTTGGTCGGTTCCTATGGACGAGAAGACTGGAAACGGCACAGCTCTAATTCGGTTCCTTCCAGCAGGAAAGAACGATAAGTTACCTTGGGTAACAGTTTTTTCGCATTCGTTCCAGGGACCTGGTGGTTGGTATATTGAGAATTCACTAACTACAATTGGACAACAGGATCCAATTGGAGAAAAAAATACTGAACTTTGGGCAACTGGTATTGAAGCCAATAAGGAAATCGTTCGTAAGCGTAAGCGCAAGCAGCAATATATCTCTAACATCTATGTGATTTCTGATCCTAAGAATCCACAGAATGAAGGTAAGGTGGTATTGTGGAAATTTGGTAAGAAGATCTTTGAGAAGATTCAAGAAGCCATGAAGCCAGTATTTGAAGGCGAAAAGGCAGTTGATCCATTTGATTTTTGGCAGGGCTCTAACTTCCGTCTGAAGATCAAGAAAGTTGATGGATATCCAAACTACGATAATTCATCGTTCGAGGCTCAGGCTCCTTTTCTTGATGGTGACGATGAGAAGCTAGAGAAGGTTTGGAATTCTCTATACGCTCTTAATGAGTTTACTGATCCGAAGAACTTCAAGTCTTATGAAGAATTGAAGGCACGTCTTGATAAGGTGTTGGGTAATAAGGCTTCGGCACCGAAGAAGTCTGAAGATTCTATGCCTTCTAAGCCTGCTCCTAAGATGGAGAGCAAGAAAGCATCAGTTACTGAAGATGAGGATGAAGTTCCTTGGAAGTCAGAAGAAACTGATGAAGAAGATGATTCTTTAGATTTCTTCCGTAAGTTAGCAGAAGAGTAATAATTAATAAAAATAGAAACTCCCTCTAGATCAAATCTGGAGGGATTTCATTTTGGAGGATATATGATTGAGTATGTAGTAGGATTTCTATTTAATGAATCTTTAGATCAAATTGCTCTAATCCGTAAAGAAAAGCCTGATTGGCAAAGAGGAAAGATTAATGGTATTGGTGGCAAGATCGAAGAGAATGAATCACCAGAACAAGCGATGCGTCGTGAGTTTAATGAAGAAGCTGGATTAGATGTTGAGAACTGGAAAAAATTTATAACTTTGAATGGAGATGATTTTGTTGTTCATTTCTTTTATGTTATTGGCGATCCTTATGCGACCGACACTATGACTGAAGAACAGATTGTTGTGATTCATATAGATGATATGGAAGAATTGCCTTTGTTAACTAATTTATATTGGATGATCCCGATGGCCAAAACATTTGCGTGTGGTCTTGAAGATTGTGTGAAAGAATATTCTATTTGTTTTCAATCACTTGCAGCAAGTCATTGATTTTAAATGAGATATTCTTTCAAAAAAACTTGCTCCTCGGTTTTGGATCAGGTATAATGGTTGTATGATCGTCGCTACTTCTAAAATTAAAATCGGTCCTTCGTTGACTGGTTCTTGGTTGGATTTTTATGACATCAAGACCGACGAGTATATTGGATCGTACGATGCTAACAATTGTTCCTTTGAACACCGTTATGTTGATCCCAAGTCCCCTTCGAAATATTCGTATGATCATAAAATTTTGAACACTTTATTTGATGTCCTGAAATTCATTAAAGATAATGAGGACTCATTATTTCTAACTCAAGTTTAATAGAGGATACATGCGTATAATAAACGAAAGTGGATTGATTGGCTCTAGCGTTGATGTAATGCTGAATATGGCTGATGGGAATTCTGTTTTGAATCCTGATATGAAGCGTGAAGGACTTGTTTGGAAGTCTATCTTTGATCCAAACATCTCGTTCAAGACAATCTCTAACGAATATCTCTTAAAGGAAAATTAAATGAATAGCAACATCGATCGGTTTATGGTTATTGGTAATGCT
>JBIKJV010000363.1:0-3765 GCA_044360755.1 Phycisphaerales bacterium | reverse complement strand
AGAAGTGCTTACAGAAGCGAAACCCAAAGAACCAAACTTAACTACCAAGCTATTTGATTTGTAGTCTTGCTGATTTTTATTGTCTATTTTAAGAGCATACACCACATCGCCTAAAACTTTGGCTATTCGCTTGTCAGTTGTAGTTTCATATCTGACGAATACTGAGAGCTTTTCCCCATTAACTACAACTTCCCTGACATGCATATCTTTTTTACACAACTCCACAGTCCTGTTCACGTAATCAAAAAACTGGCTGCTGGAATAACCAGTTGTTTTGTGCTCAGCTAAAGCCACTATTTCATTGTCATTGTTTACTTTCAAAGTCTTACCGTTAAGACAAACGTTGAAAGCACCTTTGACTGCCATGGAAAACATTACAGCAGCTTCAGCTTTAGAAAAAGCAGCAACGTCTACTATCGCGTGGTACAGGTTGGGAGACACAGCGAAACAGACGTCCCTCAGAGCTTGCTGAGTAAACCTTCTGTTTCCAGACAACGTCTTAAACTGGCTGTCCAGCATTAAGAGCATTGGCTTGTTTAAGAATACTTCGCTGCAGCTCTCTTCTTTTTCACCAAGAAAAGGCTGCAGCAAAGATAAAGCTTTGCAGCCAAACCTTATGCTATCTACTGATTTGCATATAGGTTCAAGGTTCATTATTTAGCCTTAGCCTTTTTTGCCTTGGGTGGAGCTGTTGATTTAATTTCAACAGGAGGGCTTGTGAGCTTTTCCATAATAACCTGGTGTACGGCTTCAAGCTCTTTAAACTTTAGGCCAAGACTGGTAACCACATCTTGAACTTCGGCTAAAGTCTTGGCTTTGTAGAGCATGTCCAAGATTGCTTTTGTGCCGTCGTAGAAACCTTTGTCATAATAGAACGTGGACATTGACCATTTTTCAGCTAGTGACATCTTGTCCTCCTATCCTGGGTAATTCCAACCGATAGTGCTTAACAGTTGGTTGAAGGGTTCAATGATAAAGCGCTCTTCAAATGACGGCAATTTCTTGACTATCCAAAACCCGTCAGACGAAGCCAGATAAGACGGAGAATATTGATGTATGCAACACACCCCAAACTGAGGCCATGTGAACACGCATCCTGGTGATCTGCCGTCCTGTTCAGGCAAGGTATCTTTTATTTCTTCCCATGCTTGAAAACACGGAGTCTTGGTAAACCGTTTATGCATAGTTCCAAACGTGTCTCGCTGGAACTCAACACGGCGTATACCCAACCAAATTGGGAATGACGGAAACCTGTTTACAAACCAAAGAAGGCTTATACCGTCTACGTCGTAATCAGCCTGCTCTTTGCATTCTGCCAGTAAATTCTTGTAGTTACTTATGGCGTTGGCAGATTTGAGTATGTCTTTTACTACTTTATCTTCTGATACAAAAGAGTGGCTGTCGTCGGTGTCTCTTACGTTGAAGAATTCGTTCATGTGTTTCTCTATAAAACCCACAGTAGTGCGCTGTGGGTAATGCAGCCCCGCACCAGGCTAACAGCTGGTTTATTCTTCTTGGGCTGGCTTCTCCTTGTTGGCGATAGCCGCTGCTTCGGTTTGTTGCTTGAAATAAGGCACGCCAAGCTGGAACTTGTATCGCTTACGGATATTGAAGAACAGCTGCAATTCTCTGACCATGTCAGGATTCTGCATAATTGCTGCGCCTATGTCTGTCCATGAGGCTTTCTTCAAACCAAGCGGAGAACAGTCAGCCGTGCGTCGAGTCTTGTCAACAAACTCTAATGGAACAATTTCCATCAAACGCTTTTTCCTGGACCCCTCGAAAGAGATAAGCAGTTCGATGGTGGCATCGTGCCAATCCCATACGGTGATCTGCTCGCCTTCATCGTCGTAAGTCCACGTCATTCGCACAAACAACTTTTCATGGTTGGCTGGCGACAAAGAGTTCTTCTCAGTAATGATCTCGATAATACGACCGCTTTCACCAATCAACTCGATGTCAGCCTTACGATGAAGCCTGAACATAAAGGTGGAAGCGTACTTCAACGCAGCACCGCCTGGAATAGTGCGGATAATCGCGCCGTTAGGAGCCTTGTTCTCCTTCATGTGGTTTACAGCCACGAATGAAACAGGCCAAGGTTCCATCTTTGGAAAGAACACCTTAGTCCAAAGATTGATAGACTTCGCGATTTGTGCAAAGGCAGGTTCTGCGTAACCCTGTTTCCAGGTAGCATCCATCTCGTTTTTGGTGGTAACCGCAGTCAACGAGTCCTGTCCAAGGCATACTGGGTATGACATAGCCCCTGGCTCGTACATCTCCTCAGCTCGCTTGATCCAGTCGGAACACCGCTTTTGCCAGTCTTCAACGCATGAAGCTTTGTAGACAGGGAAAGGATTAGACACGCCAAGACGCAAAATAGACGCTCGTAGATCGGGACTGTCCCTAGGCTCGGCAAGATTGTGAACATAACCGCCGTGCAGGTCTGTAGGGTCAAACCGCGTATGGTCAGTTTTGTTGTAAATATGCCACCTGAAAATCTCAAACAGAAAAGCAGTCTTGCAGCTCTCGGAAACACCTACGAGCTCGGTCATTCGACCAAGCGGAAACACGTCATTGCTGAACAGGTACTGCAAGCTGATCGCTTGTAGAGGAATACCAACCACAGCGCTGTCTTTGACTTCTTGCTCTTGCTGCTCCAACTGAACAGAAAAGAAATCTGCAATTTTTACCTGGCTATCTTCTTTCTTCTTTGACATGACATCTCCAAGTTTGAAAACAAAACGAGAACAACACCCCCAGGCGTCCGCCTGGGGGTGTCACTACAGCAACGATGTTAGTTGCTGGGGTTGGGCTGAGGCATAGCGCCACCGCGCATACTCTCACGCGCCTTGGCCACAAGCTTCATAGCCGCGTCAACGTCGTCTTTAGATACTATTTTGCTAGGCACCGTAAGACTGGCAGTATCAGTCCCACGGGTATCGGTAGGGACATCGGGGCTTTCGCTGCTCCTGTGTGCGGGAACAACGTTGCTAGGCCAACCCTGAGCAGCAAACGGGGATGCGGGCGCTGTCGCCTCAGCTGCCTGAGGCGCTGCTGGCGCTGCCGCAAACGGAGAAGCCGCAGCACGTGGCGCTTGAGGCGCTGGCGCTGGAGCCGCTGCTGGAGCTGGCTGCTCTGGCTCCCTAGCTGGAGCAGAGCTGTGATGGGCATAAGCAGCCTCAGTAGGACGCATCCTACCAAGCTTGGTCAGGCCTTCCCTACGAACGCCTTGATCAAGCACGCTGCCATAAGTGTCGTCTAGAGCGTACACAAGCATGTCGCTATAGGGACGATACACTTGCTCCAAATAACGAACTTGCTCTTCGTTAGTTGGGATGTGGACGACAGAGTGCCACTCTGCCACCTTGGAGCGAACAACGGACTCATAGTCCATCAAGTTGGCTGTACCGCCGTGATAGTCCTTGGTGAGGAAACAGTCATAGCCTTTCACTTGCTGCTGACCGCCATACCCACCTCGGGAACTACCCTGAAACGGATTGAAACCACCCTGAGGAGCACCAGCCTGTCGTGGATCCTTCTCACGGTTGAAGATGGTGACATAAGCACCATCTGCCAAACTGATAGGATCGCCAAAGACATAGTGGCTGGCGATGTCAGAGGGGTCACCACGGAAACCTTCCTTCTTCTGCTCCATAGCCCTCTTCAGCGCGTTTACGGCGCTGACCTTGAGAAGCATGTAGACAGTCTTGGAATCTTCCGTGAAACCACGGGGAGGAGAATGCCGCTTACCTGCGTGCTCAAGCA
>JBIKJV010000065.1:0-12700 GCA_044360755.1 Phycisphaerales bacterium | reverse complement strand
GACGATGGGCGCGAAGTCGTCGATGTTGAAGCAGTACGGGTAGTAGCAGCCGTCCCAACCGACCACGTCCAGCGGGTGGTACGTGTACGCGTAGCTGTGGACCAGGTCGCGCGCCTTGATGCGGACCTCGTACTCGCCCTTCTTGTCGTAGGTGAGCGGGAGCTCCGGCGTGCGCAGGTCACGCTCGCAGTACGGCGAGTGCTCCAGGAACTGGCGCGACTCCTTGCTCAGGTAGCGCGGCGGCGGGCCGATGTGGCTGCCGTTCGCGGTCTCGAAGCAGACGAAGCGGGGCGCCGGCTCGCCCTCCTTCGTCCTGTCGAAGATGATCTTGTAGGTGATGCCCTTCGGGATCACGATGTAGTCCTTCGGGCCGAACTTCAGCGTGCCGAACATGGTCTGCACGGTTCCGGATCCGAAGTGGACGAACAGGCACTCGTCGCCCATCGCGTTCTTGAAGAAGTAGTCCATCTTCTCGGCGGGCAGGCACATCGACATCTCGACGTCCGCGTTGCCGAAGAGCACCACGCGGCCGGTGACCGGGTCGCCCTTGGGTGGCATGGGAGCCATCTTCAGGTGGCGCATGCGCATGACCTCGGTCTCGACGTATTCGGGCTTGGTCCCGTAGAGCGTCTTCCAGCCGATCACCTGCGTGGGCGGGTTGACGTGGTACAGCGTGGACGTCGGGCCGACGAAGCCCTCGGTGCCGAAGACCTCCTCGCTGTAGAGGGCGCCGTCCGGGCGGCGGAACTGCACGTGGCGCTTGCTGGGAATGCGACCGAGCTTCGTGTAGTACGGCATGACGCCCGCAAGTGTACGCAGGCAGGGGGTGCGCTAGGCTTGCCCGGATGCAGGCAGGCGGCACCCCGCACACTCCCCCAGCCGAACCCGCGCCCGAAGTCGTCGCCGAACGGCCCGACTGGATCGTGATCGCCAAGCCGCCGGGTTGGCACGCCGTCGACCAAGCCGGGAACCCGGGGGCGCGGACGATCGAGGGCTGGCTGCGGACGGCCCGGCCGGAGCATGCCGCGCTGCACGAGGCCGGGTTGGTCCACCGCCTGGACGAAGGCACCAGCGGCTGCCTGGTGGCCGCGCGCACGCCCGCCGCGCAGGAGCGGCTGCGCGCTGCGTTCGCCAGCGCGCAGGCGACGCACAAGGAGTACCTGGCGCTGGCCCAGGGCGGCCTGCCGGCCGAGGGCAGCTTCCGCCTGTACTTCAGCAGCCGGCACAAGGGGTCGAAGAAGGTGACCGTCCGCCACGAAGGCCAGGCGCCCGAGTGCGGGCGCTGCCGATGGCGGGTGCTGGCGCGCGCGGTGGATGGCGTGCACGATTGCGTCGAGGTCGAGCTGGTCGGCCGTGGCCGCCGGCACCAGGTCCGCGCGGGGCTGGCCCACCTGGGGCACCCGCTGCGCGGGGACGCGCTCTACGGCGGCGATTGCACGCAGGACGCTTCGGCCGCGCTGCATGCCTGGCGTGTCACGGTGGACGGCGAAACGATCGAGTGCCCGCCCGATGCGCGCTACGCGGCGGCGGTCACGGATCCCACGTCGCGACCTCGTCCTTGACGCGGCCAACGCCCATCCAGAGCACGATCACGATCGGGAAGACCAGCCCGAGCGCGCTGCCACCGAGCATCATGACGTAGTTCAGCGTGGTGGGCGCATCCTGGCTGGCGGCCTCCTCGAGCTGCGGCGGGATCGTGGCGTTCGGCGATTGCTTGCGCATCAAGTCGATCTGCGAACGCGCGATCGCCGCGCCGAACTCGACCGACGGCTGCAGCATGACGAACGCAGCGGCCAGCAGCGGCACCGCCAGCGCGATCCGCACGACCGCGTAGCGCATCAGGAGCGTCCGGCCGGACTGGCGCCGCCGCAGCAGCCGGATGCCGCCGAAGACGAGGAACGCGCACAGGACCAGCGTGACCGGGGCGTCGAGCAGCGTGACCCACTTCATCGCGTCAGGCAGCGGCGGCATCTCCATGCCGACCATCCGGGACATGACGGTGGGCATCGCGAACATCCAGATGGTGCCGCAGCACGAGCCCAGCAGCAGCAGCCCGCCGAACACCAGCGAGACCACGCCGAACCACGTGGGCCAGTTGGAGGGCGCGGGTTCCTCGTACGTCGGGTCCGGGGTGATCGGCGGCAGGGACGGGTCCATGGCACGGGAGGCTATCGCGGCTCAATCCACGGAGGCAAGGCCGGAAGCCCCCGTTGCACGCAGCGCAACCGGAGCAGGTGGGGCCGGCCCGACCACGAGGGATCCGTGGCCGCCAGCGTGATGCCCCGCGCGGCGCGGAGTTCGGCCGGCGTGGCATCGGCCGTGTCGGTCGCGATGGGATCGGCGATCAGGGTGTCGCGCAGGTCGATCCGCACCTCGACGCTGACGCGCACGACATCGGCGTCCGCAGGGAGGGTGGCACGTGGGGCAGGGTCGAACGTGCGCCGGGTGCCCTCGACGACGTCTTCCAAGGATGCCTCCATCGCGCGTGCGCCGTCCAGGCGGACGACGACGGCAGCGTCCGGCAGGTCACGGACCGCCTCGGGTGCAGCCGGTCCTCCCATCCGGTCCCAGGCAGCCGACTCAAGCACCAGCGTCACGTCACGGCGCGACGCTTCCCGGGCCCAGGAGAGCACCACCGGCGCCATCGCGCGTCGTCGAACGGGCCAACCCTCCAGGTAGCGCGCGGCAGCGCCCGCAGAAGGCGCACGCCGGAACTCCTCGTAGAGCGCACGGTCCTCGACCGCGGAGAGTTCGCGCAGCGTGCGCTGGGCGACGTTCCGGGCCTCGTTGTCCAGCATCGCCCACGCGGCGCCGGCCGAGTTCATCGACTCGGCCACCCGCCTGGCACCGCGCCAGTCTCCGGCCTGTGCCCGCTCCAGGACGCCATTCGCGAGCGCAAGGGACGCCCGTGCCGGGAAGCCCGCGCGCATCGCATCGAGTTCCGAGGCGTGCGCGGCATCGGGTGGCTGCATCGCGGCCAGTTCCGCCGCCGCAGCCGCGGGGTTGCCGGTGCGATACGCATGTTCCACGGCAGTGCGAGCCGCCTCCCACGCGCGGAGGCCCGCGCTCCGTGCCGCCAGTCGCGCCCGGGCGTCCGTGATCTCGCGTGCCAGTGCCTCGTCCTCGGGCCGCCGAAGGTCGGGGTCGCGCGCGATCGCCTGCTCCGCCACGGCAACGGACGCCGCGGTCCGGGCGGCATCGGCCTCACGCAGGATCCCGGCCAGCTGCGCGCGGAGGAGTTCGGCGCGGCGCCGGCGTGCATCGCCCCGGACCTCGGCCAACTCGCCCTCGCGGCGCGGCGCACGGCGGTCGGGCATCGGCAGCACGCGGTCGACGACGCGGAGCAGGACGGCGACGTCGCCGCCGGCGTCCGCCAGCGCACGCGCGGCATCCGTCACCGCGGCCTCGTTGCGGCGGTCGTCGGCCAGGAATGCCTCCATCCGCTGCCCGATGCGCGCGCCCAGGTCGGCCAGCACCGCGGGTTCCAGCACCGATTCCCGGCCGGGCCCGCCGGCGTCGGCCTCGGCGCGCAGCGTCTCCAGCTCGGGGATCGTCCGTGCACGCGCCAGGCGGTCTTCGGCGCGCTGGAGCCACTCCCGGTTCTGCGCGCGGGCCGCGACGATCCGTTCGGCCTGGGCCACGACGTCGGCGGCCACGGCCGCGGCATCGGCAACGTCGGCAGCGCCCACGGTGCGCGCCCATGGATGCCGCCAGGCGGGGCCCTGCTGCAGCTCCCGCAACTCGGCCAGCGCGTCGCGCAGGCGTTCGGGCGCCACCGTGTCGCGCACCGTCCGAGTGCGGACCTCCTGCGCCAGGCCCTCCAGGTCGGCGCGGACGCGGCGCACTGCGCGGACGTCGGCCACTGCGAGCACCCCGATGGCAACCGCCGCGCCCGCAAGTGCGAGCGCGGCGGCGATGGATGCCTTGCGTCGGGCCGGTCGTGCCACGGGGCGCGCCGGTCAGAGGTTGCCGCGGCGGGCCTGCTCGATCTCCAGGCTCTCGAACAGCGCCTTGAAGTTGCCCTTGCCGAACGACTGGCTGCCGCGGCGGCAGATGATCTCGAAGAAGAGCGTCGGGCGGTCCTGCAGCGGCTTGGAGAAGAGCTGCAGCAGGTAGCCCTCGTCGTCCGCATCCACCAGGATGCCCAGGTCCTTGATGCGCGCGTGGTCCTCCTTCACGCCGGCATGGCCGTGCTGGCGCAGCATGGCGTCCACGCGCTTCCAGACGCCCTCGTAGTACGCATCGGGAATGCTCAGGAAGTCGACGCCACGGCGGCGCAGCTCGGCCACGCTGTGAAGCTCGTCGTCGGTGCGCAGCGCCAGGTGCTGCACGCCCGGGGTCATGTCATGCCACTCCAGGTATTCCAGGATCTGGCTCTTCCGCTTGCCGGGCGCGGGCTCGTTGATCGGCATCTTGATCAGCTGGTTGCCGCTGGCCATGACCTTGGACATGAGCGCCGAGTAGTCGGTGCTGATGTCGGCGTCGTCGAAGTGCTTGAACATCGCGAATCCGAGCACCTGCTCGTACCACGACACCCAGTGGTTCATCTTGCCTTCCTCGACGTTGCCGACCGCGTGGTCGACGTACTTGAGGCCGCAGGGATTGGCCTTGTTGTAGTCATTGAGCGCGAAGGTGCCGAACGGGCGGTAGCCGGGCATGAACTGGCCGCCGGTCTTGACCTTGGGCAGTTCGTAGCCGCCCGAGCGGCTGACGAAGGTGTGGATCGCGCGGCCGTAGCACTTGATGCCGGCCATCGTCACGGTGCCGTGTGCGTCGCTGCGCGTGACCGGCTCGTAGGCGCTGGTGCCGCCGTTGCGGATGGCCTGCTTCCAGGCGGCCTCGGCGTCGAACACGGTGAACGCGAGGTCCTTGATGCCGTCGCCGAAGCGGCGGATCTCGTCGGCCGCCGGATGGTCCTTGGTGAGCGGGGTCTCCAGGACGAAACGGATGTTGCCCTGCGTCAGCAGGTACTGGGCGCTCTCGCGGCTGCCGGTGGTCAGGTCGCAGATCTGCTCGACCTGGAAACCGAAGGCCGACGCGTAGAAGTACGCGGACTGCTTGGCGTTGGCGACATAGAAGCGGACGTGGTCGACGTCGATGAGCGCAAGCGCGTCGTTGCCGGTCGCGGTGCGGGTCGAGGCCGAGGGGGTGGCGGTGGTCATGGCGGGAAATGATATCCCGCCGCGCTCAGAACTTGAGCACGCTGTGGACCGGGCGGGATCCGAGGAAATCCCGGCCGCGCAGGCCCGTCAGCTCGATCAGCACCGTGGCGCCGCCGACCGTGCCGCCGGCCCGCTCGACCAGGTCGCAGCAGGCCTTCAAGGTGCCGCCGGTCGCCAGCAGGTCGTCGACGACCAGCACCTTGGCGCCCTTGGGCACGTCGTGCGCGTGCATCTCCAGGGTGTCGGTGCCGTACTCCAGCGCATAGCTGGCCGAGATGCGCGGGCCGGGCAACTTGCCGGGCTTGCGCACGGGGACGAACCCGCAGGCCAGCGACTGGGCGATCGCCGTGCCGAAGATGAAGCCGCGGCTCTCGGCGCCCACGACCAAGTCGAACTTCTGGCCGCGGAAGGGGTTCGCCATCATCTCGACCGCTAGCGCCAGCGTCGATGGGTTGGCCAGGATGGGCGTGATGTCCCGGAACAGGATGCCCGGCTTCGGGAAGTCGGGGATCTCCCTGATCAGGCGCGTGACCTGGTGGACCGGGTTCATCTCGGCGTGCATGCGGGCGAGGATATCATTCGGCCATGCCGCGCACGTCGAGCACGAGCCGCCTGGAGACCGTCGAGCCCATCGGCAAGCGCGTCCTCATCCGCAAGGACGAGGACCGCAAGGTGACCAAGGTCGGCATCCACCTGCCGGACAAGATCGAGATCCCGACGCTCACGGGGCGCGTCGTCGCGATCTCGGCCGAGATCGCCAAGGACGACAACTACCCGATCGAGCGCTACGACCGCGTGCTCTTCAACCCCAAGCACGGCATCCCGGTGGACTTCGAGGGCGACAACCGCCTGTTCGTGATCCCGGTCGAGGACGTGGTGGCCGTCTTCCGTGCGGCCGGTCCCGACGAGGCCTGAGTGGGCGCCGACCCCGCGCCGCTGCCCGACCCGATGCCCGTCCAGGCGGCGGACATGCCGCTGCACGGCACGATCCGCGTGCCGGGCTCCAAGAGCCTGACAAACCGGGCCATCGTGCTGGCGGCACTGGCCGGCGGCACGACCGTGCTGGAGGGTGCCCTCCGCTCCGACGACACCGACGGGCTGCTCCGTGCCCTCGGCGCCTTGGGCGTGGCATCGACCACGCAGGGCGACCGCATCCAGGTGGCGGGCTGCGCCGGACGGGTGCCGAACGCCCGCGAGACGCGCGTCGACCTGGGAGACGGCGGCACGCCCACGCGCTTCATGCTGGCGGTCGCGGCGCTGGCCACCGCACCGGTGGTGGTCGACGGCAGCGCGCGGATGCGCGAGCGACCGATCGCCGACGGCGTGGACCTGCTGCGCCGCTTGGGCGTGCAAGCCGACTACGCGGAGGCCGAGGGACGGCTTCCGGTGCGCATCGTGCCCGGCGGCTCGGCGCCGCGCGGCGGAACGGTGATCGCACGCCCGACGGCCAGCAGCCAGTTCATCAGCGCGCTGCTGCTGGTGGCGCCCTGGTTCCGTGACGGCGTCACGCTGGAGTTCGTCGGCGCGCCGACCAGCCAGTCCTACGTGGAGCTGACGGTCGACGAGCTTCGGCGTTGGGGTGCGCACGTGCAGGAGACGCGCGGCCCTGGGGGAGTGCTTGAAACCGTGCGCGTGGCACCGGGCCCGCTGCGGGCGCGCGCGCCCGTGCACGTGGAGCCCGACGCATCGAGCGCCGCCTACTGGGGCGTGGCGGCCGCGGTCGTCGAGGACAGCGAACTGCTCCTTGCTGGGCTGCCGGCCGATTCGCGCCAGCCTGACATGGGCGTCTTCGCCGCGCTGCGCGCGATGGGGGCCGTTGTCCACGGCGAGCGCGACGGGCTGATCGTCGCGTGGGGCGGGGCGCGGGGCGGGGCGCCGCTGCGCCCCGTGCACGTCGACGCCGCGCGCTTCCCCGACGGTGCGTTGGCGCTGGCTGCGGCCGCGGCGCTCGCCTCGGGTCCCAGCCGCATCACGGGCCTGTCCACGCTCCGGGTCAAGGAAAGCGATCGCTTGGCGGCGATGCACGCCGAACTCGTGCGCATCGGATGTGCCGCGCGCATCTCGGACGACGCAATCGACGTGATCCCGACCGGCGTTCCCACGCCGCGCGATGTCCGGATCCGGACCTATCGCGACCACCGCATCGCCATGAGCTTCGCCGCCATCGGGCTGCGCACCGACGGGCTCCTGATCGAGGACCCGGCCTGCACCTCCAAGAGCTATCCCGGGTTCTGGGCAGATCTTGCGCGTCTCCGGGCTGGTGACGCCGGGCACTGACGCCGCCCGTGCGGCCCGTCCTTCGCGTACCCTGACCCGATGCCCGCGTTCTGGCACTTCGCGAAACGCCTGCGTCAGCACAAGCTGCAGCTTGGAATCGCGTTTGCGTGCGCGCTCATCTCCGCAGGCGGCTTCGGCGCGGGCATCATGAGCCTTGGGCCGGTCCTGGAGTTCCTGCTCAAGAAGAAGCAGAGCCTTGGGGCCTGGGTCACGGAACACGCGTCATGGGTGCCGCCCTCGGTGCTCGACGCGCTGCCCGACACGCCGTTCGGCGCCGTGGTCTGGATCTTCGCCTGCCTGATGGCGCTGACCGTGGTCGGCGCCGCGGCGAACTTCGTGCACCAGTACCTGGCCATGACGGTCTGCGTTCGGGTGGTGGCCAGCGTCCGCCACGACGTGTTCAAGCACGTCGTTCACCTGCCGCTGGGGCCCGTCGTGCAGCGCGGGCCGTCCGAGTTCGTCAGCCGCGTGACCCGGGACAGCGTCGAGCTGCAGCGTGGCCTGGTGGCCATGACGGGGAAGACCGTCGCGCAGATGACCAAGGGCGCGGCCGCGCTGTGCGCCGCCATCTGGTTCGACTGGCGGATCACGATCGTGGCCCTGGTGGCGGGGCCGCTGCTGGCCATCCCGCTCCGCAAGTTCGGCAAGCGCATCCGTCGCGGCATCCGCGGCTCGCTCAAGGCGCAGGAGGACCTGCTGCGGGTCTCGAACGAGACGATGCAGGGCCTGCGCGCGATCAAGACCTCCACCGCCGAGGGCGCCGCGATCGAGCGCTTCGACGCGCAGAACCGCGAGGTGCTGGCGCAGGAGATGCGTGTCCGGTTCGCGCAGTCGATGTCCAGCCCGCTGGTGGAGACGATCGCGCTCTTCGCCGTCTGCGTGCTGGCGTTGATCGCCGCCCGGCAGATCCTGGACGGCAAGCTGGAGTTCGACACCTTCGTGCTGGCGCTCGGTTCGCTCGCCGCGGCAGGCGGGAGCTTCAAGCCCGTGACGGGATTCGTCAATGACATCCAGGCGGCGTCGGCTCCCGCCGAGCGACTGCAGGAACTGCTCGACCTGCCGCGCGAGGACCTGGCCGAGCGCCGGAAGCCGGCGCTCGCGCGTCACTCGAGGGAGATCGCGTTCGAGCAGGTCTCTTTCGCCTATCAGGGCGCAGGCACGCCGGCGCTCGACTCGGTCAGCCTCCGCATCGCGCACGGCGAGCGGGTGGCGATCGTCGGCCCAAACGGCTGCGGCAAGACGACGCTGCTCTCGATGGTGCCTCGGCTGTTCGAGCCGGGTTCCGGGCGCATCACGGTCGACGGCACCGACGTCGCGGGCGCCAACGTGACGACGCTCCGTGCCCAGCTGGGGGTGGTGACCCAGGATGCGGTGATCATCCGCGGCACGGTCGAGGAGAACATCCGTTTCGGCGACGCACGCGCAGACCGCGCGGCCGTGGTCGACGCCGCGCGCCGGGCCCATGCGCTTGGCTTCATCGAGCGGATGTCAAAGGGTCTCGACACGCCCGTCGCCGAGGGCGGGGCCTCGCTGAGCGGGGGGCAGCGCCAGCGCATCGCGATCGCCCGCGCGATCCTGCGCAACCCGGCGATCCTGATCCTGGACGAGGCGACCAGCCAGGTCGACGCGGAGAGCGAGGAGCAGATCAACGAGGCGATCCGCGAATTCAGCACGGGCCGCACCGTGCTGGTGATCGCGCATCGGCTCTCGACGGTGCGCACCGCGGACCGGATCGTGGTGATGGATGCCGGCCGCGTCGTGGCGACGGGCACGCACGACGACTTGCTGCGCACGTGCGACGTCTACGCGCGCATCGCGCGGACGCAGCTGGCGGCCTGAGCGGCCACGGGCGGGTGCCGAGACGGACGATTGGATCAGGGGGTGCCGGCCGGGCTTCCGCCCGTCGCCGGGACGGCTTCGCCGCGCGATGGCTGCGGGGCGCCGCCCAGCGCCGGGATCGCCGTGCCGCTGGGCGCGGGCACCGCGGGGAGGGCGGGCGCGTTCGGATCGGGCGCCTTGGTCGGCTCGGCCGCGGGTGCCGTCACCGGCGCCACGGGTCTCTCGGGCACCGCAGGTGCAGCAGCGCCGAGCGTCTCGAGCGCGATCCAGAACAGGATCACCGCGCCGACCAGGGTCAGGCAGGCCAGGATCGCGACGAACAGCATCCAGTTCTGCAGCTGCGTGTGCAGCCGCTGCACGCCGGCATCGCGTTCGGAGGTCTTCTCCAGCAGCCCCTGGAGCGCCGCCGCGCTCCGGTCGGTCGTGGCCTGCAGCTGCACCACGGCGCTGGCGAGCGTGGTGACGCCCTCGGCCACCTTCAGCGCGCTCTCGTGGTTCATGTCCAGCTGCTGCTGCACCAATCCAAGCACGTCGCGCTGCTGCTCGACGCCCTGCGTGATGCGTGCCAGGGTCTTCTCGACCTGCTCGTCGCGCTGCCGCGTGTACATCAGCTGCTGCGCCACCAGGTCGGCAAGGCGGGTCTGCTGGCGCACCAGTTCGGGCAGGGCTCCCATCGTCTGAGGCAGGGTCGAGACGACGCGGGCCAGCTCCTGCTGCCGCTGGTCCTGCTGGTCCAGGAAGGCGCGGAAGTCGCGCGCCATCGAGACGATCTCCTGGCTGTCGGCCGGCACCGTCATCGCGTGCTCGGCGTCGACGGTCGCGCCCGGGGCACGGCGCGCGGGTTCCGCGCGGTCACGGCCCAGGAAGAGCGAACGGAGCGTGTCGAGGAAGCGGCCCATCGAAGGTCGGCAGCGTAGCCCGAAGCGCGCCGCGCGGGGCGGGCTAGCATCCGCGAATGGCTTCCGCCGGTTCCATCGCGGGCTTCGTGGCACGCGCGCTCTTCGCCGCGGCGACAGCGCTGGCAACGGCGGCCTGCGGCGGGCCGACCGAGGCGAAGTCCGACCGCCAGGGAGCCGCCCGCATCGCCTCGCTCAGCCCCGCGCTGACGGCGACCGCGGCGGAACTCGGTGCCGGCGCCGCGATCGTGGGGCGAACGCCGTGGTGCACCGCGGTGGATGCATCGGTACCCGTCCTCGGCTCGCTGGTGGACTGCGACCTGGAGCGGTTGGTGTCCCTCCGGCCGACGCTCCTCCTGGTGCAGTCACGCACGCCGTCGGACGACCTGGTGCAGGTCGCGCGTGCCCACGGCATCGACCTACGCTGCTGGCACCTGGACTCGGTCCAGGACGTCCAGACGATGGTGCATGAGCTTGGTCGGGAAGTCCAGGCGCGCGGCATCGCCGGTGCGCAGGCAGCCGCCGATGCGATCGTTTCGGCACACCTGCAGGCGGTGCAGGAGCCGCTTGGCGAGCGCGCGCCGACGCTGCTGCTCTTCTCTACCGATCCGCCGATGGCCTTCGGGGTCGGCACCTACCCCGACGGCCTGTGGCGTGGGATGGGCGGCGCCAACGCGATCGATGCGCCCGGCTACCCGCAGTTGGGCGCCGAGGACATCGTGCGCCTGGCGCCTGCACGCACCGTGGTGGTTGGGCGCGGCGCCATCCCCGACTGGCTGCACCGTGCCACGCGCGGCCCAGTGGTCATGCTTGATGCGCCGTTCCTGCTGGAGCCGGGCGCCAGGATGCTTCGTGACGGTCCGCCGGCGCTGCGAGCGGCGGCGGCGTCCGATGGCGGTCCGGTGGAGGTGCCACCGTGACCGCGCGTGCGGCGTCGCGCGTGCGCCGCCCGGCGCAAGGCATCGCGCTGGCGGCATTCGTCCTGCTGGCGGCATGCGCCGGGCGGTTCCTGGTCGTCCGCGGGCTGGACGGTGCGTGGCTCCTCGGCTGGCCGTCCCCCCAGGTGATCGACCTGCGCCTGGCCCCCATCCTGTGCGCGCTCGTCGCCGGTGCGGCGCTCGGGTCAGCGGGTGCCGTGCTCCAGACGCTGCTGCGCAACCCGCTCGCCTCGCCATTCGTGCTGGGGATCTCAAGCGGTGCGGGCGCCGGCGTGGCGCTTGCGTCCGTGCTGGCAGGCGCTGCGGGAGTGGCCGCACCCACGGGCGTCGCACTCGTGCTGCCCGCGGCGATCGGCGCCTTCACGGCGCTTGCGTTGGTGCTCGGGCTTTCGCGTCGGCACGGCAGCGTCGACCCGGTGATGATGGTGCTGGCCGGTGTCGTGGTGGGCACCGTCGCGGCGGCGCTCACCATGCTTGCCGAGGCGCTTCTGCCGCCCGATCGCCGCAGCGTGGCTGCGGCGTGGGTGCTCGGGCGCATCCCGGACGTCGTCCCGCCGGGTCCGTGGACCGCATGCCTCCTGGGCGCGGTCGGGCTCTCTGGACTGGCCGCGTGGCGAGGCCGGGCGCTCGACGCGTCCGCCTTGACAGACGACGAGGCCGCCTCGGTCGGCGTCGCGCTCGGACGGCTGCGGCTCGCGATGTTCGCCGCGTGCGGTCTGGCGACTGCCGCGTCGGTCGTCCTGTGCGGCCCGATCGGCTTCGTCGGCCTGTTGGCGCCGCACCTTGCTCGACCGCTGACGGGCCCGCGCAATGCGCCGCTCGTGGTTGCGTCGGCACTGCTCGGCGCGGCGCTCCTCGTGTCGGCGGACGCGGTACGCCAGTGGTTTGACGTGCACGGCGGCCGGCTGCCGATCGGCGCGCTTACCGCCACGCTGGGAGGCATCGCATTCCTGGTGCTCCTGCGCCGTACGGCGGGGGGGTGGATCCGATGAAGCCCGTGGAGCTTGCGTTCCAGGCCGTTCGCCTCCAGCGCGGGACCTTCGCGTTCGCCGCGGATGCGATCCGCCTGCGACCTGGTGCGATCACCGTCCTGCTGGGCCCCAACGGCGGCGGCAAGACCACGGCGCTCCGGCTGGCGGCCGGGCTCTTGGCCCCGGACGTCGGCCACGTGCTGGTCGACGGCTCGCCTATCGCATCCCTGCGTCCGGCTGCCCGGGCGCACCGGGTGGCGTACGTGCCGCAGCGCCCGGACGTTGGCCTGCCGTTCCTGGCTCGCGAGGTTGTCGAGCTTGGCCGCCACGCGCTCCAGCGGTCGCCCGATCGGATCCAGCAAGCCATGGAGGCGGTGGGGATGGCGGCGCACGGAGATCGACCGTTCCACGAGCTCTCCGCCGGGCAGCAGCAGCGCATCGCGGTGGCACGCGCGCTGGCCCAGCACGCTCCGGGCGGCCTGCTCCTGTTGGACGAGGCCTTCTCGGCCGTCGACCCTGCCGAGTCCGCCGGCATGCTGGCTGCATTGCGCGCCGTGGCCGATGCGGGCGCGACGGTGCTGCTTGCGACCCATGACCTGGCCGTGGCTGCCGCGGCA
>JBIKJV010000009.1:0-35502 GCA_044360755.1 Phycisphaerales bacterium | reverse complement strand
CATCGCGTGGTCACCGCGCCCTTGCGCTGTGCTCGGGGCCTTCCTCCGCGACCGTCGTCGCTCCACCAGGTTCCGCTCCTCCTATTGTTCGGCTGGCTCGGCACCTGTCACGACCCGGGCGTAATCGATCCCGCTTTGCGTGCCTCGCGGCCTCGCGATTCGCTGCGGAAGACCCCGATGCTCGCTCCGGGCGCTCGCCGGCCGACGGTCGACCGTCCGTGTGCGAGCGCAGCGAAAGGGCGCGGCGACCACGCACCTGCCTTCCACCCCCTCGAAATCGAGCGTGAGCTACCCCGGACACAATCTCAGTTCGTCCCCGCCAGCTTCCGCACCGTGAACATGAACGTGCGCTTCATCGCGCCGTGCATGCCCCAGACGGCCAGCGCGCCCGCGATGCCCGCGGCCAGCGCGCCCACGGCCAGGCTGCCGCGCAGCAGCGCCGCACCGGATTCGAGCGTCGGCTCGGCCATCGACTCGGGGCCCACTGCCGTGGCCACCAGGTTGATCGGCGTCAGCGCGTTCAGGAAGGCGCCGACGCCGGGGATCTGCCTGCCTGCCGTCATGCCGCACAGACCCAGCACGCCCGTGGCGATGCCGGTCGCGAACACCGCGCCGATCGCGCTGCCGATCGTGCCCTTGGACTTGATCGACCACTGCAGCCCGACCATCACCGTGAACGCGGTGAAGGCAAGCATGACCACCGGGTACTCCAGCGCGACCTCGGGCAGGATCGCCGGCACCGTGACCGATGCGCTTCCCACCGCCACCGGCAGCGCCGTGCCGCCGGCAACGCCCATGCCGTTGGCGGCGACGTAGATCGCCGTGGCGGCCAGCGTGGCGGCGGGCACCAGCAGCATCGGCGCCAGGAACTGGATCAGGCCGCGCAGCTTGCCGGCCAGGTACGGCCCGGGCTGGATCGGCGTCGTCAGGATGATGTCCAGCGAGCCGTCCTCGCGTTCGCGGCTGACGGCGGTGGCGCTCATGTTGATCGCGGTCAGCAGGATGACGGCGGTCTCGGCGGTGACGACGGTGGCGACGGCCAGGCGCAGCCCGGCCAGGTCGATCGCGCCGGCGCGGTGCAGGACGGGAATCGCCACGCCGCCCATCACGCCCACGATCACGAAGCCCCACCGGCCGACCAGCGCCATCATGCTGGTGCCGCGCAGCTGGCTCTCGCGCCAGGCGATCGGGTTGTGGCCCACGTGCATCGCCGTCCGGCCCTCGGCTTGGGCCGGCTGCGTGAAGCGGCGCCACCACGGCGTGCGGACCGCGCGCATGCCCAGGCTGCGGACGCGGAAGGCGCTGGCCGCCAGCATGGACGCCGAGAGCAGCACCGTCAGCAGGCCGTAGGTGCGCGCGGGGTGCGCGAACCACTGTTCGTGCAGCCAACCGCCGCCCGCCGCGACCGGGGGCGAGTACGTCGAGGGCAGCAGCAGCGATTCCAGCGCCAGGAACGGGTTCACCGGCGTGAAGAACGTGGTGGTCTGCGCCAGCGAGCCCGTCGCCAGCGGCTGCCGCAGCGCGCCGTCGGCGGCCCAGGTGGCGAAGAGGTAGAGCACCACCGTGCTGTAGAAGACGAACACGCTGCGCTTGCCCGCGGAGCGCACGATGCTGAGCGCCACCGCGACCGCGCCGACGAACAGCGCCGTGCACGCGCTGATGCCGAAGCTGCCCCAGACGGCCGTCGGCGGCACGCCGCCGAAGAACTGCGTGGCCAGCATCAGCGGCAGCGCCGCCACCAGCAGCGCCAGCACGAAGAACAGCCGCCCGAACAGGTTGCCCACCACGATCTGCACGCGGTTCAGCGGCGTCGTCAGCAGGATCTCCCACGTGCGCGGGTTGCTCTCCTGGGCGATCGCGCCCGCCATGAAGAGCGGCGTGAGCACGCAGATCAGCGTCACCTCGACGAACGAGAGCGCCGTGAACGCCGTGGCTCCGCGCTGCGCCAGGTCGCGCATGCTGCCGACGCTGCCGATCATCCCCAGGAGCAGCGCCACCATGAGCACCGCCAGGAAGCCCGAGCGGATCCACAGGTGGCGCACCCGCCGCGAACCGTTCGCGACGATGCGGAGGATGATCGGGTTGGTCGGCCCGAGGTCGGAGATCCAGCGCCCGACGGACATGGCCCGAAGCGTAGCGCCGCCGGTCAGCCCCAGTTGCCCAGCAGGAAGCCCAGGTCGGCGCCGTCGGTGGTGCCGTCGCCGTTCAGGTCGGTCACGCCGGGCTGGCCCCAGTTGCCGAGCAGCTGGCCCAGGTCGGCGCCGTTCACGACGCCGTCGCCGTTCAGGTCGGCCGGGTTGGCGGGCTGCAACTGGATCGACGCCGTGTCCATGTTCACGGGCGCGCTCTTGCCGAGCGACTCCCACAGTGCGTAGAGCGTCTGCCCCGTGCTGTCCGTGACGTTCGCGTCGCGCAGGAACTCGACGTACTCGCGGCTGGTGGTCTGGTACCAGACCGAGACGACCGCCTGCGCCGTGCCCGCGGGGACGGCGAAGAAGGTGTCGTCCCAGTACTGGCCGTCCGCGTAGGCGTAGGCCACGGGAGGGCAGCCCGCGGCGGCGAACGCGGCGTTCGTGAAGCCGCGCGGGGGGATGCGGTTGTCCTTGTACTTCTTGTTGGCCAGCGCCAGGTGCAGGTTGACGCCCTCGGGCAGGCCGGTGGCGGCCGCCACGGCGGCGTCGATGCCGTGCTTGGCCTCGTAGACCTTGGTGCTGGCGCCGTCCAGGTTCGCGGTCGCGTTGTCGTAGGCGCCGTGCTCCCGCACCAGCGCGCCGGCTGCGTCGAGGAACCGCACGTTGACCCACATGCGGCGGCCCTCGGGGTACCCCGTGGGCAGCTTGTGGCCGCCCTGGTTGATGACGCGGACCTTCAGCTGGCCACCGACCTGCGTGACCTCCAGGTCGCTGGCGTCGCGCAGCATCTGCTCGTTGCGGGCGACGGCGGCGTCGACGCGGCTCGGCGTCAGCCCGTTCGCCTCGGCGTCCTCGCCCAGCTGCGCGGCCACGGCGCGGATGACCCACGTGTTGGTGCCCGCGAACGAGTGCGACGGCATGTTGTAGCGCGTGAAGAACGGTTCGCCCTGATCCCAGAACACGCACCCGCCGCCGACCTGGTCGGGCATGTGGCAGTCCTGGCAGGACTTCATCGGTCCCTGCAGTGCGCCGCCGAAGCGGTGGTCGGGGTATTCGTGGCCGGTGGTCGCGAACACGCTGTTGGCCCACTCGCTGTAGGTGCGCTGCTCGGGGAACATGTCCGAAGGCTGCTGCGTCGGGTGCGGCTGGTTCAGCGTGCCGATCTCATACTGGCCGTTGGCGTTCTTGGTGAAGACCGGGTTCGAGACGTCGTGGCAGGTGCCGCAGAACTCGCTCTTGCTGTGGAAGGGGCTCTCGATCAGCCATGCGCGTTCGCCGCTCTCGGCGAACCCGTGGAAGTTGAGCGGGATGTCGCCGAACGGCCCGCGGCGCACGTCCTTCGGATCGATGACGAAGCGCGCGTTTCCGTGGCCCTGCGGGATCAGGCCCGCGGCCGCCAGCGGTGCCAGGACCTCGGGATCGGGCGTCGGATCCTGGTTCGCCTCCTGGTAGCCGATCGCGGCGCCCTCGCCGTTGGGACCCGGGTGCGGGTTCACGGCGCGGTGGCAGAAGTGGCAGTTGATGCCGTCGTAGTCCTCGTTGGTGAACTCATCGCGCGTGCCGGTGGAGCTGCGGCCACCCAGCCAGGCGCCGGGCGCGTGGCAGCGGATGCAGAACTCGCCGGCGAGGTTCGCGTCCTGGTTCGCGATCGTCAGGGTGGCGTGCCAGACCGGGTCACGCGCGGACTGTGCCATCATGCTGCCCACCCACGTGTCGAACGGCGCGAACGTCTCGCTGTAGTCGGAGTGGCAGAAGGTGCAGTCGTTGCTGGGCAGGATGCGCATGAAGGCCGCGCTGTCCTGCTCGGGCTGCGTGCCCGGCTGGAAGAAGTCGTTCGCGGTGGTGGGGAGCTGCGTCTGCCCGGGAGGGGGACTCATGAAGGCTCCCACGCCCGTGGCCGCGGCGGCGATGCCGAGCACGCAGGCGCCAAGCACCATGCGCGGCGTACGGAGGCACGAGACGATCCTTCGGGGCAGAGCGTGGGGCTTCATGTCTGTTGGGGACGGTAGGAGGTCTGTCACACGGAGTGCGCGTCGACCCGGTGGATTGTGTGAGCACGCCGACCCGAGTCAAGGGGGTCGGACCGCGAAGGGGTCAATGCGGACAGGGCCTCCGGGGCCAGCCCCGGCAGCATCGGCGCCAACGTCCAATAAGCGTTGCCGTCAACCGTTTCCGGTGCCGACCTTGAGCAGCACCTCGGCTGCGTTCGTGGCACCGACGAAGCTGGACCCCAGGTCCGCCCGGGCGCTGACCTCGGACGGCGGGGCGGCCTTCAGGGCGGCCACCTTCGCCAGGTTCGCACTGATCGCGTTCATGAGCTTCGCGCGCGCGGACGCGGGCAGGTTGCTCGACTGGTTGCGCGCCAGCAGCAGCCCGCGGTGGAGCGCCTGCACCAGGTCGGGGCTGCCGCCCTTCAGGAAGTGCTCGGCGATGTCGTTGAGGAGCGCGCCCTCGCTCTGCGCGATCGAATCGACCTGCGCGGCGGCGACACCCTTCTGGCGCAGCATCTCGCCCACCGTGTCGGCAAGGTGCGCCAGCACGATCCACGAGGATTCGTCCTTCGCGGAGGCGACGACGCGCTTGGCGAGCGCCTCGAGCTGCGCGCCCGAGAGCTGTGCCGGCGCCAGGGCCTTCGGCAGCTGGGTGGACGCCGCCACGCGCAGCGCCTGATCGGGCTGAGAGTCCTTGTCGGCGTTGTCCAGCAGGAAATCGATCGCTTCGGCGGTGCCGATGAAGCGGGCCACCAGGAACGAGTTGGTCGCCTGGTACGCGGTGGCCGGCTTGGCCAGCGGCTCGAAGCGCTTGACGAGCAGTGCGGAGAACTCGCGGCGGAACGGCTCCGAGATCAGCGGGTACCGCGCGATGTCGATCAGGTCGTTGCGGGCCTGGACGACGTCGGCCGACTCGCCCCCCTCGATCTGCTTCAGGAGCGGTTCCACGACGTCCGCCATCTTCTTGAGCTGGTCGGCGGACAGCGGCTTCTTCGAGGAAACGACGTCCGCCGGGATGCCGGCCACCTGGGCCACGCACGGGGCGGCGGTCCAGAGGGTGGCGGCGATCAGGACGGTTCCAAGGAGGTTGCGCATCGGGGACGGGACTCCGGGACGGTGGGTGGCGAAAGCGCCCCACGCTACCCCTTCATTTCGGGGGGTGTCAACGCTGGGGTTCGGCTGCCGAGGAGGGAACGGTTCCCCCCAACTCCCCGTTGGCGGTCGCAGCCGACCCCTGAACCGGCGGGTTTCCGGCCTGTGCGAGGGACGTCCGGATCCGCTCCGCCAGGCGGCGCTCGTAGGCGGGGTCGCGCCCGATGGGGGTCCAGCGGGTGGAAGCACGGGTGGTCTCGTCGCGGGGATCGCGCGCCTCCAGCGGGTCCTGTGCGTAGCGCACCTGGCTGAGCGTCCAGGTGCCGATCTGCTTGTTGGGCACGAACGACCGGTCCACGAACACGAGCACGTGGATCTCGACCGGTCCCTTCGGCGCGCTCAGGTCGAAGCGCGACTCCGCCCGGTCGGTGCCCGGGATCGCCGCCCCCGCGATGGGAGCCGTCGGGTCGGGGATGGGTGCCGTCCAGCCCTCGGGCACGAACTCGATGCGCGCGCGGCGCCGCTCGTGGTTGACGGTGTGCGCGAAGCCGCCGCCGATGCCGTCGTTGTCGGTGCGCCAGGGCTCCAGCAGGCTGCCCGCGACGCGGGCGTCGGTCTCGATCACGCCCATCGCGCGGTCGGCCACCACGGGCTCCAGCCGGTCCGCGCGCGTGGCCGCGATCGCAGCGTCGAACGCGCGCGGATAGTCGGCGGCCGCGACGGTGATCTCCGCGCCGTCCGCCTGGTCGGGCGGTGCATCCGGCGTCGCCGCACAGCCGGCGGCAAGGATCGCGAGGATGGCCAGGAACGCTCGGGGCACGCGCGGATGGTAGGGGATGCGATGCCCGGGTGGCCGCGCCGCCGTATAAAGGGGCGATGCGGCTCCTGCTGCCGGCGCTCCTCCTGATCGGTGTGCTGCTCGCGGTGGCGTCCTTCGACGCCGGCCACCCGCGCGCCGAGGTGGTGGTCGCGCAGGCCGTCGACAACTTCACGCTGGACCCGCAGCGCATGAGCTGGCAGCACGACTTGCGCGTGGCGCGGTCGATCTACGAGACGCTGGTGACCAAGGACCCGGACGGGGTGCGCTTCAACCCGGGCGTGGCCGAGCGCTGGGAGACGTCGCCCGACGGCCGCACGTGGACGTTCCACCTGCGGCCCGACGCGCGTTGGTCGAACGGCGACCCCGTCCGCGCGGGCGACTTCATCTACGCGTGGCGGCGCATGCTGCTGCCCGACCTGGCGTCGGACTACTCGGGCTTCCTGTTCGAGATCGAGGGCGCCAAGGACTTCTACGACTGGCGCCAGGCCGAGCTTGCGGCCTATGCCGCACGGGCGGCCACGGAAGGCGGCAGCGTCGCGGCCGCCGAGGACCTGTGGCAGCGCACGGTGGAGCGCTTCGACCGCACCGTCGCGCTGCACGCACCCGACGACCGCACGCTGACGGTGACGCTGCAGCGACCGCTGCCGTACTGGCTGGAATTCGTCTCGTTCGCGACGCTCAGCCCGGTGCACCCGGCGACGCAGGCGCGCTTCAGCACGCTGGACCCGGCGTCCGGCATGCGCCGCGACTCGGCGGGCTGGACCAAGCCCGGCACCAGCGTCACCAACGGCCCGATGTTGCTGGCCGATTGGCGCTACAAGCGCCAGATGCGGCTGGAGCCCAACCCGCACCACTGGGACCACGCCGCGCACCGCCCGGCGTCGATCGACATCCTGACGCTCTCGGACGACAACACCGCGGTGCTGGCGTTCGAGGCCGGCGCCGTCGACTGGCTGACCGAGGTGCGTGCGGGCTACAAGGACGAATTGGTCGCGCAGGCCGAGCGCTACCTGGACGACCACCGCGCGGCGTTCGACGCGCTGCGCGCCGGCGGCCGCACCTTCGACCAGGCGCTGGCCGCACTGCCCGCGCCGGGCCCCGGCGAGCGGCGCGACGTGCACCCGCTGGATGCCTTCGGCACGGACTTCTTCAACTTCAACTGCCGGCCTGCGCTGCCGGGCGGCGAACTGAACCCGTTCAAGGACGCGGCCGTCCGCCGCGCGTTCGCGATGGCCCTTGACAAGGAAGCGCTCTGCGACCGCGTGGTGCGCATCGGCGAGCCGCCGGCGCAGGTGCTGGTGCCGCCGCGCAGCATCGCCGGCTACCAGGGCCCCGCCGGGCTGCCCCACGACGCCGAGCGCGCCCGCGCCGAACTGAAGGCCGCCGGATGGGAGGACCGCGACGGCGACGGCATCGTGCAGGATGCCGCTGGTCGGCCGTTCCCGACGGTCGAGCTGATGTACTCGACGGGCAGCCCGCGCTACCGGGACCTCTCGCTGGCGATGGCCGACATGTGGCGTCGCACGCTTGGCGTGCCGGTGGAGGTGCGCGGCAAGGACGCCAAGTTCTTCAAGGAGGACCTGAAGAAGGGGAACTTCATGGTCGCGCGCGGCGGCTGGTACGGCGACTACGCCGACCCGACCACGTTCCTGGACTTCTGCCGCACCGGCGACGGCAACAACGACCGCGGCTACTCCAGCCCGCGCTTCGACGCGCTGCTGGACCGCGCCGCGGCCGAGCGCGACCCCGCCGTGCGCATGCGCACGCTGGCCGAGGCCGAGCGCGTGCTGGTCGAGGAGGACCTGCCGCTGGTCCCGATCAGCCACTTCCGCACGATCTACATGTACGACCCGCTGCGGCTGGCCGGCATCGCTCGGAACCCGCGCCTGGAGCAGCGCTACGCCGACCTGCATCGCGTGGACGTGCCGGCCGCCGGCGGCGCCTGCCCGCCGTGCGCCATGCCGCCGGCCGTCAGCCCCGCCCCGTGAGGCTGATGCGCGGATCGACCCACGCGTAGAGCACGTCGACCGCCAGGTTCAGCAGCACCAGCACCGTGCTGAAGACCAGCACCACGCCCATCACAAGCGTGATGTCCTTGGCCAGCACCGCGTCGACGAAGTGCTGCCCGATGCCGGGCACCGCGAAGACCTTCTCGACGACGAACGACCCGGTGACCGCCGCCGCGGTGGCGGGGCCCAGGTAGCTGAGCACCGGCAGGAACGCGTTCTTCAGCGCGTGGCGCAGCGCGGCCTGCGTGCGGCCCAGGCCCTTGGCGCGCGCGGTGCGCAGGTGGTCGGAGGACATCTGCTCGATCATCGCCGCGCGCAGGAGCCGCGCGACGTACGCCGCGAACGGCAGGCTGAGCGCCAGCGCCGGCAGCAGCAGGCTGCGCACGCCGGTCCAGCCGCCGACCGGCACCAGCCGCAGCTTGGCGGCGAAGACGATCAGCAGCACCGCCGCGGTCACGAAGCTGGGCACGCTGATGCCGATCACCGCCACCAGCTGCGTCGCACCGTCCACCCAGCCGCCCTGGCGCAGCGCGCCGGCCAGGCCGGCGGCGACGCCGATCCCCAGTGCCAGCAGCATCGCGGCCAGGCCCACGGTCATCGAGACGGGCACGCCGTCGGCCAGGATCTCGTTGACGGTCCAGTCGGTGTGGCGCAGGCTGGGGCCGAGGTCGAACGGCCGATCGGCGCGGCCCAGCACCCACGAGACGCCCGTCGCCTTGCCCAGGTACTCGATGTAGAACGCCTTCGGGTCGTCCAGGTGGTACTGCCGCCGCATCGCGGCCTGCACCTCCGGCGGCGGCTGGCGGCCCTCGGGGCGGTCCATCGGGTTGCCGGGGACCAGCCAGGCCAGCGCGAACGTGATCGTGTAGATGGCCAGCAGGATGAGCGGGAGCTGCAGCAGGCGCCGCAGGACGAACGACGTCACGGCCGCTGGCTCCCGTCGGCGGGCTTCTTGCCCTTGCCGGCGTCGCTCGCGGCACCCATCTCCTCGATGGCGCGCTTGTTGCGGCGGTCGGCGATCCACGCGCAGCCAGCCGCGATCTTGGCGAGCCGCGGATCGTTGGTCCGGCGTGCCACGTCGAGCATCGGGTCGATGGGATCGGTGACGCGGCCGATCAGCCAGCTGGTCAGCACGTCCGGGTCCGTGCTCGCGCGCACGGCGTCCAGCAGCGGCGCCATCGCGGGTGTCTCCTTGGGCAGCGTGGCGACGACCCACGCCTGCATCAGGGAGGGCATCGACTTCCACGCCGTGGCGGCCTCGTCCCAGACCGTGGGGACTTCGGCGCGCACGGCCTCGGGCAGCTCGGCCGGCACCGCCGCCAGGCCGCACAGCAGGGCCAGCGTGATCGCCCGGTCGGGCGCGGACGGTTCCTTGATGATGGCGCGCGCCTTGGCGAACCAGTCAGCCGTCGGCGCGGGCGCCAGCACCTGGATGGGCGGCACCTGCGTCACCCCGCCCAGGAAGCCGGGAACCTGGCCGTAGGGCGTGTCGATCGGGTTGGTGAGGAACTCCGCCGACACCAGGTGCGTGTGCCCGGCATCCACCGAGAGCAGGCGGCCCAGGTCGGTGATCGCCGCGTCGATCGTGAGCGTCATCTCCTCACCGGGCGCCAGCCGCAGGCGCCTGTCGATCGAGAGTGGCTGCGGCGGGATGCCCATCGACTCAAGCCGGCCCGCACGCGGGGCGTCCGCGCGCATGATGATGCGCGACCCGATCGGGCAGTCGGGGCCGATCGCCATGGGCAGGCGGCTGGCGTTCCGGAGCGTGATGCGGAACGAGACCGGCTCGTACGGCCCGACGGTCGTCGCGCTGGGCTCCGCGCGGAACGCGAGCGCCCGAAGCGGGTGCTCGACGATGTCGTCGACGGTCTTGGGGAGCTGCTCGCCCAGCACGCGTTCCAGCTGCTGCGCGCGGGCGGCGTGGTCCGGCGAGACCTGCGACGTGAGCACGGACTTCTGGCCCAGCGTCTCGGCAAGGCGGTCCAGCGCCAGGAGCCCGATCGACTTGCCCACCTGCTCCGCCGCGATGGTGCGGAACTCGACGGCCGCCTCCTGCGGGCGCTTCGCTTCCAGCAGCGCGGTGGCGTAGCCGAACCTGGCCAGCGTGTCGTTGGCGCGCAACGGCTCGAGCGCGCGCAGGGCGTCGTCGGCGCGGCCGGAGCGCCCCGCCAGCATCGCGTCGTAGCGCACACGGCCCTGCTCGCCCAGGACGCCTGCTGCGGCGGCCGAGTCGAGCAGCCCGGTTACCTCGGTCATGTCGGTGCCGAAGAGCAGGATCAGCGTGGCCTTCTCGACCTGCAGCTCGGCGATGCGCTCCTCGCCCAGCTTGTTGTTCTTGGCGCGCAGGATCTCGGCGTCGGTGCCTTGCAGCGCGCGCGTCAGCAGCGCCGCGTACGCGTCCGGCGAGACCCGGCCACGCTGCAGCGAGAGGATCGCGATCGACAGGCTGGCGGGGACGGGCGGGTACTCCTTGTTCAGGCGCGCAAGCGGGATCGTCGGATCCATCGCGGACACCGCCGCCCGGTACTGGTCGGTGAGCTTGGAGAGCCGCAGCTCGATCTCGTGCACGGCGTCCTCGCGCCGGCCGCCGCCCCAGAGCGCCATCGCCAGGTCCCCCGTCAGGGTGTAGACCGCGTCGCCCTTCAGGTCGGCCTCGGCCACCGCGATCGCCAGCCGCGCCACGCGCTCGGCGCCCGTGAAGGCCCCGGCATCCAGCATCACGCTCAGCAGCGCCGTCCAGGTGCCAAGGTCACGCAGGTTCGCCTCGGCCGCCATCGAGAGCAGCTCGACGTCCGATGCCGGGTCGTTCACGCGCATGCGGAAGAAACCCGCGGCGGCCTGCGCGGCCAGCGGGTACGACGGATCCGCCTTGACGCTCTCCGAGAGCCAGCGCGAGAACAGCTCGTTGTTGCCGATGCGGCTCTCGAGCGAGGCAAGCTGGTACGCCAGCCGCGCCGCGACGGGCCCACCGATCGACGCGCGGTGCTGCGGGTCGAGCACCTGCTCGTAGGCGCGCACGCGCGCCTCGGCGGTGGGGTGCGCGTCGATCGCGTCCGCGATGCGCGAGAGGCGGATGACGTCGTCGCCGGGGTCCAGGCGCGCCAGCTGCGCCAGCGCGTTGCGGCGCGCGGCGACCGCGGCGTCAGGGCTGCCGGCCTCGCACTTGTCGGCGAAGAGCAGCACCGCCTCCCATGCCGAGCGCCGGTTCGGCGTCAGCGCCGCGCAGCGCAGGGCGATGTCCAGCACGGCCTCGTAGCCGGCGGCGTTCACGTCATCGTCGCGCGCGATCGAGAAGGCGTCGGCCAGCCACGCCTCGGAAAGCAGGTCCTCGGTGGAGCGGGCGGCCTGCTTCACGGCCGCCCCCCGCACCGGAATCGGTGCCGGGGCTGGGGTCGCGGCGGGCGCCTGCGCCCAGGCAACCCCGGCGGAGGCGAGCAGCGCGCCACCGCAGAGCAGTGTTCGGCGGAGGGCACGGGCGCGGCGGGATCGCATGGGTCGCAGGAGTCTAGACGCGCGGCGTCGGAGGTTGGCCTGGCCACGGGTAGACTCGCTGCATGGGCCATGAACCGATGTCTTCGGCGACGGATGCCGCCTTCGAACCCCGCGGGGGCGCCTCGGATCCGCTCGATTTCCTGCGAAGGCACCGGCGCGGGTTCGTGGTCGCGACGGCCGCGTGCGCGCTGCTGACGGCGGCGGGGGCCGCGGTCGCGATGCTGCTGCCGCCCACCGCGCGCATCGCATCGATCGACATCGTCCCGACGTTCCCCGGCGCCAAGGATCGGCTGTACCCCAACGGTTCCTCGTTCAGCCCGAACGACATCGTCGCGCAGTCGGTCGTCGAACCCGTGTGGCGCGCGCAGGGGCTGGAAGGCACTGTCTCGGTGGCCGACCTGTGCCGCAGCCTGACCGTCGAGGACGGCGGCACCCAGGTCGAGCTGCTGCGAAGCGACTACATGCAGCGCCTGGGCAATGCGCGCCTGACGGCCGCTGAGCGCAGCGCCATTGAGGCGGAGTTCAGCTCAAAGCTGAAGGCCATCGCGGGCTCGACGCTGACCATCAGCCTGGACGGCACCGGTGCACGGCTGGCCGACGCCCAGATGTCCCAGCTGCTGCTGGCGATCCCTGCCGAGTGGGCGCGTTCCAGCGACGCAGCCGGCGCGCGCAGCTACGACTTCCCGCTGCCGATGGGCCGCGAGCTGCGCGAATCGGCAAAGCGCCTCATCGACGGTTCGAGCGCGGCGCTGGCGGTGCTGCACACCGAGCGGATGAAGGACTTCATCGATGCGCTGGCGGTCTCGATCAAGGGGATGTCCAAGCTGGCCGGTTCCGACCAGGTTCGCGACGCCCGTGGTGCGTCGCTGGTCGACCTTTCGCAGGACGTCACGGCCGCGCGCCGCAACCTGGTCACCCCGGCGTACGTCGACGCGCTGGCCCGCGCCCAGGCCGCGGATCCGGTGGGATACGAGGCGCTCCGCTCGACGCGGCTGAAGCTTCTCGAGACCGAGCTCGAGATCGCCAAGGAGCGCGGGCGCGTGCTGCGCGAGGCATTCGCCTCGTACTCGGACCAGACCCGCGGCGTCATGGCCACCGGCAGCCGGCTGCCCGAGGATTCGCGCATCACGGGCATGACCGCCAACGTGGACGGCACCTTCATCGACCGCGTGATCGAGCAGGCGGTGAACAGCCGCGACGTGGAGTACCGCCGCAAGTTCATGGAGCGCCAGGTCGAGGCCGAGCTCGTCGTGACCGCCGAACAGGCGCGCCTTGAGTTCGAACGCTGGCTGGACGACATGGCCGACAAGCGCGCCGCGATGCCTTCGCAGTCCGCGCCCGCGCAGCTGCCCGAGGTGACCGAGATGATCGCCGGCTTCGCGGACCGTGCGCAGGAGATCATGCGCACGCTGACCGCGCGCAACCTGAACTCGGCGTCCACCATGTACCGGGTCGACCTGCCGCCCGGGATCCGCATCACGCCGGCGCTGCCGGTTCGGGCGGTCGCCCTTGCTGGATTCGCGCTGTGGGCCGTGTCGTTGGCGGTGGTGGCGGTGTTCGGCGCGCTGGACGATCGCCGCCGCACGCTGCGCTACGGCCAGATTGACGCCGACCTGCTGGCCGACGCTCGCGAGGACCTGGCCGGTTCCGTGGCCGCGCGGCTCGCCGATCGCCGCGACGGCCCGCGCCGGCTGCCCGACGAGCGGCGTCAGCCCGTCGCCTGACCGCGCGCGTGGCGGGCCACGCGGCGGATGAGCCACGCCGCCGCCAGCAGCCCCAGCGGCACCGCGACCGCGACGTCCACGGCCCGCCCGACCAGCTCGGCCGCCAGTCCTGCATCGCGCTCGTAGCCGCCCAGGACCGGTGCCGCGACGGCCACCGCCCATTCGCGCACGCCCAGCCCGTTGCCCACGAAGGGGACGAGGTTCGCCGCGCACGCCACCAGCGACGCGCCGAGCGCGGTCTCCGGCGCCACGGGCCAGCCGCTCAGCCGGAACGCGGCCCACGAGTGCAGCGTCCACGCCAGCACCTCGACGCTGCGCAGCGCCGCGGCCACCGCGAAAGCCCGCATGGCGGGCTGCATCGCCATCGGCAGCCACAGCACGGGCACGAACGCGACCGACCACCACGGAAGTCCGGCCGCCTTGGCTCCCAGCGCCGCGGCGCCCATCACGCAGACCACCACGAACGTCAGCACGGTCGCCTGCACGATCACCACCAGGCTGTCGCGCACCGCGATGCCGTTGACCGCCTTGTGGTACGCGACGCGCCCGATGCTGCCGGCCTGCATGGGCACGTAGTTCCCCAGCGTGCTGGCGGCGACCAGCGCGTTCATCTCCAGCAGGCCCACGCGCCCCGCGCGCTGCGTCAGCACCCACAGGACCGCCGACGAGAGCACCTGCGCGGCGGCCACCGACGCGACCAGCAGCGCCAGTGCGCCCAGGTCGGGCGTCCGCGCGGCGCGGGCCAGCGAGTCCATCACCGCGCCGTCGCGGAAGACCGCCACCGCGCCGGCCATCACCAGCACCAGCCCCACGATGCTGCCGATCCGCCGGTACATCCGCCGATGCGGACGATCGAGGACGTGTCCCTCGGTCGCGGTGTCATTCCGGTCTGGCATGCGCCGGAGGATATGGTCGACACGCGCGTACCATGCATGCATGTGCGGATTCGCGGGATTCGTCGACCGATCCGGGCGCATGCCGCGCCCCGACGAGGTCCTGCGCGCCATGGCCGCCGCGATCGCGCACCGCGGCCCCGACGGCGAGGGCACGTTCCTGGAGCCGCGCGTCGGCGTGGGCATCGTGCACCGGCGCCTGGCGATCCTTGACCGTTCACCCGCCGCCGCGCAGCCGATGCGTTCGCCTGCGGGGCGTTGGGTCGTGGCCTACAACGGCGAGCTGTGGAACTTCCGCGAGCTGCGCCAGCAGCTGGAGCTGGGCGGCGCGCGCCTTGGGCCCTCGACGGGCGACACCGCGGTGCTGGCGGCGATGCTGGACGCCCACGGCGCCGAGGCCGCGCTGCCCCTGCTGGACGGCATGTTCGCGTTCGCCGCGCTGGACACGCACGACCGCGCGCTGTGGCTGGCGCGCGACCGCTTCGGCGTGAAGCCCTGCATGTGGGGCTGGGCCGACGACGGCCGCGGCGTGCCGGTGTTCGGCTTCGGCAGCGAACTGCGTGCGATCGCCGCGCTGCCGTGCTTCCGCAACCGCGTCAGCCCGTTCGGCATCGCTTCGGCGCTGGGAAGCCTGGCGATCCCGGGCGCGCACACGATCTACGAGGGCGTCCACGCACTGCAGCCCGGCCACGCGCTGCGCATGGAACTGGACACCGGCCGCATCGAGCACGTCCGCTGGCATTCGGTACGGGCGGCGGCTGCCGCGGCGCGCACGCGGCCGTACGCCGGCACGCGCGAGGAACTGATCCGCGCGCTGGACGGCCTGGTGACCAGCGCGGTGCGCCGCCGGCTGGCCAGCGACGTGCCGGTGGGCGCGTTCCTCTCCGGGGGCATCGACAGCACGCTGGTGGTGGCCGCGATGCAGCACGCCGGCGTGGCCGGGCTGCGCACGTTCACGGCGGGCTTCGAGCACCCCGACTACGACGAGCGCCCCCATGCGCGCATGGTGGCCGAGGCGCTGGGCACCGAGCACCACGAGGTGGTCGTGCGCGACGCGGACCTGGTGTCGCTGGTCGAGGACGCGATCGGCTGCTTCGACCAGCCCTTTGCCGACGCCAGCGCCGTGCCGACGCTGGCGGTCTCGCGCCTGGCGCGCGGCATGGTGGGCGTGGTGCTCTCGGGTGACGGCGGGGACGAGTTCTTCGGCGGCTACGAGCGCCACCTCCGCGGCTACCGGCTGGCCACTTGGAGCTCGCGCGTGCCCTTGGCGGTGCGTCGCCGCATGGCCGACGCGATCGAGTCCTTCTCGGGCGACGCCTGGGACCGCAGCCTGCGCCCGCTCGAGCCGTTCCTGCCCGCGGCGCTGCGGCGCACGCAGCGCGGCCGCCTGATGCACAAGGCGGCCGGCCTGCTGCGCGCCGAGGACAACGACGGGCTGTGGCGCGCGTTCTTCGCGGTGTGGCAGGATCCTGCCGCCTTGGTGGCCCAGCTGCCCGGGGACTCGTGGCGCGCCGCCATGGCGCGCGAGATGCGCGCGATCGAGGGCGACCTCTCCGGGGACGAGCAGCGCTTCTTCGACGAGCTGCTGCTGCGCGACCAGACGATGTACCTGCCCGACGACATCCTGACCAAGCTGGACCGCTGCACGATGGAGTGCGGCCTGGAGGGGCGCGAGCCGCTGCTGGACCAGCGCATCTTCGAGCTCTCCTGGCGCATCCCGGCCGCGTGGCGCACGGACGGGACCGTGGGGAAGGTGCTGCTGCGCGAGGTGCTGGCCCGCCATCTGCCACCGCAGGCGCGCGCGGTGCTGGCGCGCCCGAAGGCCGGCTTCGGCGTGCCGCTCCGCACATGGCTCTGCGGCCCGCTGCGCGACTGGTGCGAGGACGTCCTCGAACCGCGCCGGCTGAACGCGCAGGGCGTGCTGGACCCCGCGCCGCTCCGGCAGGCGTGGGACCGCTGCCGTGCGGGCGACGAGTCGGCGGCCGCGCGCACGTGGGCGGCCTGCGTGGTCAGCCGCTGGCTTGAGCGTGAGGGCCTGGACGCCTCGCGGGTGGCTCGGGCCTGACCGGCATGGGCGCGCGCGCCGTCACGCCCCCGCACGCGTGCGCAGGTTGTCCAGCACGTTCATGAAGTTGATGTACGCGTCGTACGGCGTCTCGTACGGGCTGAAGTACTTGTGGACGTCGCCGTCCGCCCAGTACTTGGTGCACATGTAGTACAGGTGGTCGCTGGTGGTCAGCTTGCGCCAGTCCTCCAGGATCCACTGGTCGCCCGCGGCGTGACGGGCCTTCACCGCCTCCTCCAGCCCGAAGAGCTGCGCTGCGGCGTTGTCCTGGAGCGGGTTGCCCAGCCAAGCGCTCAGGTCGCGTTCGCTGTCGGCCCAGCTGATGAAGCCCTCGCTGCTGTACTCGGCCGCGGGGGCGTGGCGCTCGGCCGCCTCGGTGACCGTCAGGAAGTCGTTGTGGCCGGGGTTCACGTCGAAGATCGCGCCCGGCAGCGCGTCCAGGAACTCGAAGATGCCCGTCGACGCCCACTGGTGCTCGCCGAACGTCTCGTAGTCCATGAACAGGTTGCACAGGTTGCCGTCGCCGTTGATCTGGTTGACCCACTTGGCGAAGCGGTGCGCGTCCAGCGGCCATTCCTTCCAGTTGCGGTCGCTGAAGCGGAAGGCGATGTCGTCGGAGAGGCGGTAGTTCTTCAGCAGCAGGCGAACCGGTTCGCGTCCGTGCGGCGTCGCGCGCATGGGCGGCGCATAGACGAAGTTGGGGCTGCGCCCGGCCAGCAGGCGGTCGGTGCCCTCGCAGAGCACGGCGCGGTACCCGCCCAGCCACGCGATGTGCCCGGCCAGCTCGTTCGAGTAGATCAGCTCGGTGTTGCGGAAGCTGCGCGGCCGGTAGCCGTTGAAGAGGCGCGCGATCTCGGCGTTGTGCGCCTTCACCTGCGCGTCGAACTCGGCCTTGCTGAAGAGGAACGCCAGCGAGTGGTGGCTGGTCTCGTCCAGCAGCTCGCACGCGCCGGTGTCCACCAGGCGGCGCAGCGTGTCCAGGACGTCGGGCGCCCACTGCTCCAGCTGCTGCAGCGCGGTGCCCGAGACGCTGAACGTCACGCGGAAGCGGCGGTCGTGGCGCTGCACCAGGTCCAGCAGCCTGGCGGTGGCGGGGCGGTAGCACTTCTCCGCCACCTTCAGCAGGATGCGCTCGTTGGCCGCGTTGTCGAAGTAGAAGGGGTCGCTGTCGAAGACCGAGTAGCGGCGGAGCCGGAAGGGCTGGTGCAGCTCGAAGTAGAAGACGACCGAAGCCATTCAGAAGAGGTTATCCGGGGTGGGGCACGGCGGCTTCCCGGGGCGTGCAGGGGTACACTGGGCGCGTGGTGGCTCCCTCGCAGGAAGGAATCGTCGATCGGGCGCTGCACGTCGCGGACGTGCTTCCGCGGCGCGGCAAGCAGCTGCTGATGGCGGCGTGGGACGCGCTGGCGGCTGTCGCCTGCCTGTGGCTGGGCTTCTCGCTGCGGCTGGGCATGGCCGAACTGCCGCCGCAGGCCCGCTGGTACCACCTGGTGTTCGTCGCCGCGCTCGTGCCGCCCGTGTTCTGGGCGTTCGGGCTGTATCGCGAGATCACGCGTTACCTGGGTCCGCGCTACGCGTGGCTCCTGGCGCAGGCGTGCCTGCTGGTCGTCGTCGTGCTGGAGGCCGCGCTCTTCCTGGCCCCCGACCGCGGGCAGGGCCTGCCGCGCACCGCGCCGGTGATCGCGGGCATCCTGCTCTTCCTGGCGTGCGGCGGCGTGCGGCTGGCCATCCGCCGCTTCCTGCGGCTGCGGGCGGATTCCACCCTGCGCGTCGCGATCTTCGGTGCGAGCGATGCCGGCGCCGGCCTGATGTCCGCCGTGGCGCACGACCGGACGTCGTCGGTCGTCGCGGTGTTCGACGACGACCCGCGGCTGGCCGGCGGCTCGCTGCGCGGCGTGCGCATCCACTCGACGTCCGATTTCGACCGCGTGCGCGAGCGCACCGGGTTCGGGTCGATGCTGGTGGCGCTGGGGCCGGGCAGCCGGGCGCGGTGCCGCGCGTTCCTGGAGCACGCGACGGGTTCGGGCGTGCGCGTGCTGGCGGTGCCGACGCTCGCCGAGATCCGCGACGGCCGCGTCAGCATCGGCGCGCTGCGCCCGCTGGCGATCGAGGACCTGCTGGGCCGCGTGTCCGCGCCACCCGACCCCGCGATGCTGGCTGCGAACGTCGCGGGCAAGTGCGTGCTGGTCACGGGCGCGGGCGGGTCGATCGGCAGCGAGCTCTGCCGCCAGGTGCTGGCGCTGGGGCCGCGCGAGCTGGTGCTGGTCGACAACGGCGAGTTCAACCTCTTCCGGATCGACGCCGAGCTGAACCAGCGGCTCGATGCGCGTGCCCCCGGTTCGCTCCGCCCCGTCCTCCATCGCTGCCTCGCGAGCGTCACCGATGCCGTGCGGATCGACCGGATCATCGCCCGTCACCGGCCCGACACCGTCTACCACGCCGCTGCCTACAAGCACGTGCCGCTGGTCGAGGACAACGAGCCCGAGGGCGCCGAGGTGAACGTCCTCGGCACCCTTCGCCTGGCCGAGGCCGCGATGCGCCACGGCGTGCGGAACTTCGTGTTCGTCAGCACCGACAAGGCCGTGCGGCCGACCAGCGTCATGGGCGCCACCAAGCGGCTGGGCGAGATGGTGCTCCAGGCGCTGCAGTCCGATTTCGGCGCGTCGTGCCCAACCCGGTTCACGATAGTCCGGTTCGGCAACGTCCTGGGATCCAGTGGCAGCGTCGTGCCCATCTTCCGCCGCCAGATCGAGCAGGGCGGGCCGATCACGGTGACGCACCCCGACGTCACCCGCTACTTCATGAGCATCCCCGAGGCGGTGCAGCTGATCCTGCAGGCAGGCGCCATGGGCACCGGCGGCGACGTGTTCGTGCTCGACATGGGCGAGCCGGTCCGCATCGCCGACCTCGCGCGCAACATGATCCGCCTGGCGGGCCGAACCGTCCGCGACGCGGCGAATCCGCAGGGCGACATCGAGGTGGTCTTCACGGGATTGCGCCCAGGCGAGAAGATGTTCGAGGAGCTCGTGATCGGCGCGGAGCTGCGCGCCACGGCGCACCCCGCCATCATGGTGGCGCAGGAAGGGTTCGAGCCGTGGGCCTCGCTGGAGCGGCGCTTGCAGCGCCTGGAGGCCGCGGTCAGCCAGTATGACGCCGCGCAGGTCCGCCAGCTGGTGATGCCGGTCACCGAGACTTCGAGGGCTTCTTAGCCTCTGCGTCGGGGCCGGGCTCCCGTCCGGCGCCCGCGATGGACGCCGCGGCCACCAGTGCCGCATGGAGCCCCGTCACGAGCCAGGGTCCTGCCTGTGGCCACCGTTGGGCCGCGAACGCGACCGGTGCCACCAGCACCAGGTTCACCGCGCAGTACGCGGCGGTCACGGCGTGATGGCTTGCTCCGCGGCGCACGGCACGCTGGTACGCGTGGGTCCGATGCGCCTTCGCGGGATTCGCGCCCGCCGCGACCCGCACGGCCAGCGTCGTGCCGGCATCCGCCATGAAGGCGGCGGGCAGGGCGGCGGCGGCCCAGGGACTGACCGTGCCCTTCGCGACCGCCGAGACGAGCGCCCACGCGACCAGCAGCCCGAGCGCCCCGCTGCCGCAGTCGCCCATGAAGATGCGGGCGCGCGAGATGTTGACCAGCAGGAAGCCCAGCACCGCCGCCGCGGCGGCCGCGAGCATCCACCCGAGCGTATCGGACGGGTCGGCCCACAGCAGCAGGAGCCCCGTGCACGCCAGGACGAACGTGCCCTCTGCGGCCGCGATGCCGTCGATGCCGTCCATGAAGTTGACCATGTTCACGCTCCATGCCGCGAACAGGGTCACGGCGGCGAACAGCGCCAGCGCCGTCGGCGTCCCGAGCCCGAGCGCCTGCGCCATCGCCTGCACCGGTGCGGCGACGGCGACGGCCGCGCATGCCAGGTGCACGCCGAGCCTGAGCAGCGGCGGGAGCCCGCGCAGGTCGTCGATCATGCCGATCGTCGCCACGCCGAGCATGGCCAGCATCGCGAGGGCCGCGGGGCCGCGGTCGGCTCCCTGGCCCGCTGCCCACCAGGCCGCGATCATGAAGGCGATCACCAGCACGAACGCCGCGCCGCCCCCGCGTGGCACGGGCAGGGCGTGCGAACTGCGCTCGTTCGGGATGTCCATCACCGACCGCCGGATCAGCAGGCCGCGAAGCGCCAGGGTCGCCCCGGCGGTCGCGATGCACGCGCCTGCCGAGACGGCGATTCCGGTGCCGGGGCTCATGCTCCACCCCCGAACGCGCGTGACAGTCCCTCGTCCAGCGTCAGCGGCGGCGTCCAGCCCAGCGCCACGGCGGCGGTGTCGTCCTCCACGACGTGGTTCTCCAGCAGGCGGTCGAGGGACTGGCGCAGTCCCGCCGCGCGTGTCCCGCCGAGCGCCGCGGCAGATGCGGCGGCGAGCAGCGCGACGCGCGGGCACGGGACGACGCGGAGCCCGACGCCCCGGATCCGTGCGATGCGTCGCGCCATGTCGAGGACGCTGGGCGCGGGGCCATCCGACGGCGCGAGCGTCAGGTCGTGCGGGCCGCCGTCCTTCGCCGCCCTGAGCAGGAGGTCCACGGCGTTGCCGATGCCGATGGCGCTCCGGCGCGATGCCGCGCAGCCGCTCGGGACCGGCCGGCCGCGCGCGACCCACGCCGCGAGCTGCGAGATCGCCCCCGGCGCGCCGGGGCCATGGACCGCCGGCAGCCGCACGACGCGCAGCGCGGTCGTGCTTCCTGCGAGCGCATCCCTGACCATGGACTCCGCCGCGAGCTTCGACCGCCCGTAGGGCGTGACCGGCTTCGGCTCGACGGGTGCACCGTGCCGATGGACGCCCGGTCCCAGTGCCGCGATCGTGCTCACCAGCACGAAGACCTTCGCGCGTCCCCGGGCTGCCTTGGCGAGCGTCTCGGCACCCTTCGCGTTCACCGAGAAGTACTCGGCCTCCGGCGGCTGCCGGTCGGGGGCGCGGTGCGCGATGCCCGCCAGGTGGACAACGGCATCGCAGTCGATCGGGAGCCGTGCGACCGAGCCGGCTTCGAGGTCCGCGAGCGGGAACCAGCCCGCACCCTCGGGCGGCCGTCGGGCGCATCGGATCACCTGCGATCCCCGTCGGACGGCCTCCGTGACGAGTGCGCGACCGATGTAGCCGTTGGCGCCGGTGACCAGGATGCGAGAGTGGGAACCGCTCATGGCCGGACTTCGGCCGGAGGATAACCTACGCTGATGGCCGGTTTCGCACAGGGTCGCACGACTCGGTCCCTGATGGTGAACATCGCGGTCCTCGTGGGGACCACCGCGTTCCTTCCGCAGGTGCTCTTCCACGCGGGATGGCTCGGCGAATCGCCTGCCGTCGATCCGGCCCTCATGTCGAAGCTGCTCCGTGGGGCAGCCGTCGCGTTGCTGCTGGCGTGCAGCCTGCCCATCGACCTTTCTCGATCAAGGCTCCCGAGCATCCTCGCCGCCGCAGGGGTCTGTGCGGCAGCGTTGATGTTCCTGCTGCGCCCGCCGTCGCCCAACGCGCTGGATGTCCTGTTCTGGAACGGCGCTGCCGTCGTCGTGCTTTCCGCGGCCCTCCTAGCTTCGGACATCCCGGCCGCGGGCGTCGGCCGTGCCGGCCTGGAGCTCTCGGTGCTGCTGCAGGCCGCGCTCTCGCTTTCGCTCTCCGTGAGCGGCTGCTGGCAGAGCGACAACGGGGGCTGGGTCGGTGCAACCGGCAACGCCAACACCTTCGCATTCCTTTGCCTGGTGGTCATCGGCAGGCACTTCTTCCAACCTGCCGTGCGGTGGTGGCACATCCCGGTCATCGTCGTCGCCGCGCTTGGTGTGCTGGAGTCCGGATCCCTGTTCGCCGTGGCATGGCTCGCGTTCCTGTTGTGCGTGGGCCTGATCTTCCGTGCCCGGATCGTCGTGCTGTCGACCGTCTTGCTCGTCGCATTCCTGCTTCTGGCCGCGCTCGGCGACGGCCTGCTCGGCGAGGAACTGGGAGCCGGGGCGATCTCCCACGTCGCATTCAAGTTCAGGTCGCTGTTCGCGTGGATCCTCGGCGATGCCGACGTCGTCGCGTCCCGCAGCGTCGGTCTGCGCGGTTTGCAGTGGCGTGAAGCGATCGACTGGTTCGTCCAATTCCCCCTCGCGCTGGCCGTGGGCGGCGTGGGCGGTGGCTCCTACTTCGCCGCGGACAGCCAGGTGCTGACCTACGTGGCAAGCTTCGGCGTGCCCGTCACCATGGCGCTGCTCGCGCCGGTCGCGCTCGGCATCCGTCGCCTGGGGTCCGCGGGGCCGCGATTCGTCGAGTTCGGATGCCAGTTGCTGCTGGTGACCGTCTTCCTGGTGGTGAACCGCTGTTATGACTACTTCTCGGGTGGCATCGTGATCGCGTTGGTGCTTGCCGAGGTGAGCGCACCCGTCCCTGCCGGACGCCGGCGGATGCGAAGCCGGCCATGATGACGGACCAGGACAGCCTCGTCTCCGTGATCATGCCCGCGTTCAATGCGGCCGCGACCGTGCGGTCGTCGATCCGCAGCGCGCTGGCGCAGGGGCATGGCCACCTCGAGGTGCTCGTCGCCGACGACGGGTCCACGGACGCGACGCGCGACATCGTGCTGGCGCAGGCAGCGGAGGACCCGCGGGTCCGGCTGCTGCGGACCACCGGCCGCACCGGTCCCGCCGGCGCGCGCAACGCGGCGATCGCCGCCGCGCGTGGCCGGTGGATCGCGTTCCTGGACAGCGACGACGTCTGGCACCCTGCCAAGCTGGACCGGCAGCTGGCGGTCGCCCGGGAAGCGGGGGCGTCGCTGGTGTATGCGGGCTACTGGCGCGTCTCGGAGGATGGCCGGCTCGCGGGCAGGCCGGTCGCGGTGCCGCGTTCGCTGCACTACCGGCAGCTGCTCGGCAACTCGGCGATCGCCACGTCGACGGTGCTGCTGGACCGCCGAACGCTGGGCACGCCCAGCATGGATTCCGGTGTCGGCTACGACGACTTCGAACTCTGGACCCGGCTGCTTGCGGGGGGCGCGATCGCCGCAGGCATCGACGAGCCTCTGATGGCGTACCGCGTGCGGCTGGGCTCGGTCAGCCGTCGCCGCGTCCGCATGTCGCGCGAGGTGTGGAAGGTGATCCGTGAGCGCCGCGGGGTCCCGCTGCCGCAGGCATGCGCCTGCTTCGCCAGCTACGCGGTGCGTGCCGCGTTCAAGCACCGCAACTGCCGGCCGTCGCGGCCCGCCGCGGCAGTCCTGCCGGCCGAGATGGTGGCCCTGCTGGACGCCTGAACCGCGCGCTACGCGCCGCGCACGCCGCGGATCCGGACCGGGCCGCCGCCCAGGAGTTCCACGCAGAGCCGTACGCCAAGCTCCTCGGCTGCGGCGATGCCCGCGTCGATCTCGAAGTCCCCGGCCGTCACGTCGATCTCGCGGCCCGCGACGAGCAGCCTTGCCGGCGCGCTCGCGGCGCCGCGCACCACCAGCCGGCGTCCGGCTGCCTCGCGGTGGAGCCATGCCTCCAGCGGGAACCCAGCGCGGACCGATCCCGGTTCCCCGGGCCCCTCCGCGGACCACGGCACCTGGCTCGTGAGGTAGGGCAGCTGGGCGGGGTCTCCGAAGTCGAGCTCGGCCGGCGGGTCCCACGGAAGCCGCCGCGCGATCTCCCGCGCGGGTGCGCCGGCCGCCACCGCGTAGGGCGCCACGTCGCGCGTGACGACGGCGTTGGCCCCGACCACGCAGCCCTTGCCGAGCCGCACCCCGGGACACACCACGACGTTGGCGCCGAGCCAGCAATCGTCGCCGACGACGACCGGCCGGTCCGGCAGGCCGATGCCGCGGCTCCGGCGCGCGGCTTCCTGCTCGCGGATCGGCATCCACGGCGTGTCACGGAAGGGATGGGACCCGGACGAGATGAACACGTTGGGCGCAAGGATGCAGCGCGTGCCGAGCGCGACGTTGCCGTTAACGGTGCATCGACGCTGGACCGTGGTCCCTGGTCCGATCGCGACGCGGCCCGAGGCGTCGACCTCGACGTGGTCGGCCATCCAGACGCGGGTGCCCGCGTCGATGGAGGCATTGCCCGCAGCCCGCAGCACCGATCGCCTGCCGACCGCGCTCCCGCATCGCATGGAGGGAGTCACGGCAACGAACAGGATGCAGCGCAGCCAGCGGAAGGGTGGGACGCCCGCAAGGATCCGCCCGATCTTGTTCATTGCCGTGACTCCCTCCATGCGATGAGGAACGAGGAACCGTACGTGCCGGCGGCAAGCGCCAGGGCGAGCCATGCGATCGATTCGATCGTCGGCGCCTCTCCCGTCGGCAGCAGCAGCCACCATGCCGTGCCCAGGACCAGGGCCGTCACGGCGGTCACCGCCAGCAGGCGCCGCTCCGCGCCCACCACCAGCAGGAAGCTCGACCAGTAGTCCGAGACGCGCAGCACGCCGACGCCGATCAGGAGCGGGGCCGCGGCGTTGGATCCCACGTACTGCGGGAACCAGCGGTCGATGACGAAGCCCCACGCCAGCACCGCCGCCGGAGCGGCGACCAGGCCGACGGCCCCGAGCAGGCCAGAGAACCGCATCGCGGAAGCGAACGCCCCGCGCCGCCCCGACGACGCGTAGACGGTCGCCAGCCTGGGGAACAGCGCGGCGTTCGTCACCATCTGCACGGCGGATGCCACGGTGACGGCGTTCGCGGCGAACGCGTAGACCGCAAACGAGGTCACCCCCAGGGCCCGTTCCGCAACCCAGCGGTCGGCGTTCTGGACCGCCCAGCTGAGGGCGAACACCGCCAGGAGCGCCGCCGCCGCCCGCCAGCGCAAGTCGTGCAGGCGCCGGGTGGCCAGCATCGCGGCCGAGGCGATCCGCGTGCCGGCCCGGCCGGTGATGCCGCGCAGCACCCACGCGCTGATCGCCAGCGTCGCGGCCGCCTCCGCTGCGGCGCCCCACGTGCCCGAGTCGGTGAGCCGCATCGCGAGCATCCCGCAGGCCACCACCGCGATCGAGCGCACCATGTACTGCCTGGCGAAGGCCATCGTGTGGCCACGGCTCCTGCTCTCCACCGTCACCAGCACGAAGGCCTGCTGCGACAACCCATGCAGCACCCCGACGGCGAAGGCCGATCGGTCGAGTGCCTGCCCGGCACCGGTCGTCGGCACCGCCAGCGCCGCCAGGAGGCCGACCAAGGCGCACGCAGCGGCCACCACCAGCGACTGCGCGAGCAGGACCAAGCCCCGGCGCTCCTGGCCGCGGTGGATCATCACCGGGAGCTCGCGCTGGAGCATCGTCTGAAGCCCCAGCGATCCCAGCATGCAGAACGATCCGGAGACGAGCAGCGCCGCGCTGTAGTGCGCGAACTCCGTGACGTCCAGGATCCGGGCGGCGGCCAGGAGCCGCGCCATCATCAGGCCGAGCGCGATGAAGAGCAGGGGTGCGTACGCGCCGTGGCGCATGAGGCGCCGCACCGCCGCGCCCGGTGCCGGCGCGATCACGCGATGCTCCGGAGCTCCGTCGCCCGTCGCCGGTCGTGCATGATTCCGTAGTCGAACAGTGCGTACTGGACCTGCAGCAGGAGCCTCGGCGTCCGCGTGGGGGTCAGTCCCTTGTGGATGCAGAGGGTGTCCTCGGCGAAGCCGGTGCCCGCGGGTGCGGTGATCTCGAGGATCCGCTCCTTCGGATAGGTGGCGGTCACTTCCTCGTCCGTGTAGCGACGGATGTTCCAGCGGTCGCCCGGGCTGCGGAGCGGCGGGCGACCCTGCGACCCGACGACGCAGACGTGGGCGCCGTCTCCGGGGCCGACGTCCGTGATGTAGAAGAAGAGCTTGAAGAAGCGGAAGTCGTCCACATCGCGGTGGAACAGGTGGGCGTGTCGGTCGCGGTCCGCGGCGCTGGCCTGCACGGGGAATGTCCACCAGAGGTTGGTGCCCGCCAGCACCGGCACGGACCGTAGGTAGCGGATCGCGATCCACTCCAGCAGCGGGTCCCCGAGCAGGCGTGCCACCGCGGGGCAGTCCGTCGACGTGTTGAAGTACTGGGCGACGAGCACGGTCTTGCCGAGTGCCCGTTCGGCCTCGAGCCGGCGCTCCGGCAGGAACCCGTGCGCGGGGTTGCGGTCGGCGTAGCACGGCACCCCGTCGGCCCACGCCCGGATCTCGGCCACCACCTCGCGGGGCAGCATCAGGCCGAAGGCCACGCCGTCACGCTCCAGGTCGGCGACGAAGCGCTCGCGGTCGACGCCGGGGAACATCGTCCGGTCCATGCGCTCGACGCACGAAGCCAGGCGTGCCCGCGATGCTCCCGACCCCAGCATCGACTTGGTGCCGGCCACCGCGCGGCGCACCGCCCCGAAGCGTCCGAGCCCGCGCATGATCGTGTAGCCGGGCTTGTCCCGCAGTCCTGTCGCAAGCGTCGAGATCCTGGGCATGCACCGCACGATACAGCGGGCCTCAGCCGCGCATCCTGTCGCCCTTCGGCAGGCGTCCCCGGATCGTGAGCAGGGCGCGTGCCGGCAGCGCGACCGCGGGTCGCCTCCACGTCCCGGTGGCGATTCGCCGCCGTTCCGCCTCCGCCTGGTCGGCGATCTCCTTCCAGTCCTCGCGCTCCATCATCGCGATGACGCCGTCCTCGGCGTCGAGGCCTGGCGCGGTCCGTTCGTCGTCGGGCTGCGTCCAGCCGGTCCGGAGCGCGGTCTCCACCTGCGTGAAATCGGCGCCGTCCCGGAACTCCCACGATGCGCCCTGGCTTCCCGGGACCGGACGCGCGTACCCGCAGTACTGGGTCGTCCGGAAGGCGTGCGCGTACAGCGATCGCAGCGCGCGCCGCATCCGCTCCCGTGGGGGCACGTCCAGGATGCCCAGGGCGGAAGCTGCGGCGCCCGGGCCGACGGCATCGCCGACGGCGCCGCTCCGGCGGTAGTAGCAGGGGGCGAGCGCCAGCACCGCGCGCCCCGCGCAGGCGGCCTCGATCCCGATCGTGCCACCGGTCGCCAGCACCAGGTCCGCCTGCAGCATCAGGGACCGCGTGTCGGCGTCGCTCTCGGGTTCGATGAACACGTAGCCGCGCCGCGCGCACCACTCGCGGTAGTAGGCCGCCGCCGAGGCCCCCGACGTGCCCGCGATGCGCTCGCCCCAGACCGGGTGGCCGCGGACGACCACCGAGACCGGCCCGGGGAGCCGGGCGACGACGTCGTCCACCGCGTCCCGCATGTCGCCCAGTTCGGTCCAGCCCTCCTCGCCGCGGACCTCGTACTGGCTGCTCGGCCCCACCAGGACCCGGGTCGCCGCGGTGGCGGTGGGCCATCCGGCGGGCTTGCGGTCCGGGTTGTACGAGCGCCACTCCGACACCGGGAGGCGCATGACCCGCCGGGCGATGAACTCCGCGGCGAGCAGCACCTGGTCGCGCAGGAGCGGGGCGTCGCGGAACGCCAGCTGCACCCGTTCCTCGTTCCTGGGCGAGTTGCAGTCGGTCATCGCCAGGATCCGGATCCCGGTGTCGAACGACGCGCGCTCCACCGTGGCGAACGCGATGCCGCGCTGGCGGGCCGCTCGGATCGCCGCGCGGGTGATGTCCATCCGTCCGTTGAACACCAGCATCGCGTCAAGGCGCTCGCGGCCGATCCACTCGTGGACGATGGCGAACATCCGCGCCGCGGACGGCGCCAGGCGCGCACGGAGCGCGTCGGCCTCGGGGGACGCGAGCCGCGCGTCGTCCTCCTCGCGGAGCAGTGTCCGGACGCTGGACAGGATCTCGTCGGGGTGCCAGCCCTGCGGCGGTTCCGCGGCCGTCCGCACGCCGCGCGCGCTCTGCACGTCCAGCGTCGGGTCGGACCGCAGCCCGGCGACCGAGCACGCCACGCACCCCAGCCTGCCGCGGCCCAGCAGCGCCCGGCTGTAGCAGTCGGGCACCGCGCCGTCGCAGCTGAGGCCGACCACCCGGTGCCCGGACTCCCGTGCCAGCCGTCCGAGCCAGGCGACGTGCTCGACGTGCGGACGGAAGGTCGGGCCGGTGAAGAGACCGATGTTCATGTGCCGTGCCTGCCGCTCAGAGGAGGTCCCACTGCACGGGGGTGCCGCGCGTGACCGGCCTGCGGAGCGTGCGCCCCATGACGAGGTCCGCGGCCGAGGGCGGCAGCCCGTTGCCGGGGCGGATGGCGCGGATGTCGCCGGGTGCGACGGTCGCGCCCGCAGGGAGATCGCGCACGAAGTACAGCGATCGCCGGAAGACCTTGCTGCCCGACTCGGCCGCGCCCGCGCCGTAGCGCACCGCGCCCAGGCCTTGCCACGCGCGGAGGGTCTCGTCGACCAGCGCGCGCATCTCGGCAGGCTCAAGCGAAAACTCGGAGTCGACGCCGCCCTCGGCGCGGGAAAGCGTGAGGTGCTTCTCGACCACCGTCGCCCCGAGGGCCACCGATGCCACCGCGACGCCGACGCCCAGCGTGTGGTCGGAGAGGCCGACCTCGCACCCGAACGCCTCGCGCAGGTGCGGGATCGTCCGGATGTTGGAGTCCAGCGGGCTGGATGGATACGAGCTGGTGCACTTGAGGAGCACGAGGTCGCGGCACCCCGCCCCGCGCGCGGCCCGCACCAGCGCATCGATCTCGCCCAGCGTGGCCATGCCCGTCGAGACGATGAGCGGCTTGCCCGTGGCCGCGACCCTGCGGATCAGCGGCAGGTCCGTGTTCTCGAAGCTGGCGATCTTGTAGCACGGCGCGTCCAGGGACTCCAGGAAGTCGACTGCGGTGGCGTCGAACGGCGTGCTGAACGCGACCATGCCGCGCCGGCGCGCGCGCTCGAAGATGGGCGCGTGCCATTCCCACGGGGTGTGCGCCTCCTCGTACAGGTCGTACAGGCTGCGCCCCGCCCACGGGCTTGCCGGGTCGGTGATGACGAACTCGCGCTCCCGGATGTCGAGCGTCATGGTGTCGGCCGTGTACGTCTGGATCTTCACGGCATGGGCGCCGGAATCCGCCGCCGCGTCGACGATCGCCAGCGCGCGGTCGAGCGAGCCGTTGTGGTTGCCGGAGAGCTCGGCGATGACGAACGGCGGCGCGTGCGGGCCGACCTCGCGTTCCACGATCTTCATGCCTGGTTCCCTTGCCCGATGGGGCGCTCGTACGTCGCAGGGCCTCCACTGTAGCCCGCCGCGCGGAAGGCGCGCACGCTGGGCCCATTGTCGGCCCGGATCTCGGCGCGGCACCGCCGCACGCGCGCGTCGTGGCGCAGCAGCCAGGCGTGACCCGCGTCGAGCATCGCCGGCCCGAGGCCCGCCCCCCGCAGTGTGGGATCGACCGCGATCGACACGGTGGCGCAGTCGCCCGCGACGTCGAAGCGCAGCGTGCCCACGGGCCGGCCACTGCGCTCTGCCACCAGGACGTGTCGATCGGGCCGTGCGAGGCTGGACTCCAGCCACCGCACGTGGTCGGCCCAGGGGATCTCCTCGGTGCCGTGGCTGGCGGCGCGCACCTCAGGGTGGTTGCGCCAGTCGAGCAGCGTGCGCGCGTCCTCCATCCGGGCCCGGCGCAGGTCGACGCCGGTGATCCGGCTCATCTCGCGCGCGATGCGGCCCGCGCCCCGGCCGTCCACGGCGACCCGGCCGGCGGCCGACATGCGCGCCAGCGTGCCGGGATCCGCCAGCAACCCCCGTGCGGCGTCCACGGCCTGCCGCGGCGTCGCGGCCACGACCGCCGCGCCCGCGCGCTCGGCGGCCGAGCCCAGCCCGCGCTGGTTCCCCGACGCAACGACGGCCACCGACGGGACGCCGGCATGCATCCGCTCCAGCAGTCCGACGCCGGCGGCGCCCACGGCCAGCACGGGCGACCCGGGCGAGGTGGGGACGGCCGGCGCGAACGTGGCGTCCGGCAGCGCGTCCATTGCCTGCCGCACCTCCGCGCGATGCGGCGCCGACATGCCCAGCTGCACCACGATGCGGCGGTCCGCCATCCCTGCCGCGGCAAGCTCCGCCAGCGTGGTGGCGGTCAGGTTTGCGGCATCCACCGCACCGAACGCGAGCAGCAACGAGCCGGCGCCGGCGGCTGGCGGCCGTGCCGGGTCACCGACGATCGCGGCCCGGAGGCCGCAGGCCTCCCGCGCGCGCGGCGCGAGCGTGCGGTACGCGCCGTCCTCCGCGGCGGCGTTCACCACCAGGTCCACGTCCAGCGCCCGGTCGGCCAGGTCGTCGAACGCCGCCACCCGCGCGCCGGACGCGCGCACCTCGGCATGCCACGGCGCGCCGAGCGCATAGGCGTCGACCACGAACCAGTCCGCGGGCCCGGTCGCGAGCGTCCTCAGGGCGTCTTCGCGCTGCGCGCCCCCGTCGGCCTGCCGTTCGCCCGCATGCCCCTCGGTCGCGCTGCCCTGCAGCAGGCACACCTCGTCCTGCGGCACGCCGCGCTCCGTCAGGAACGGCACCGCGTCGCGGTCGCAGGCCCAGCGCACCTGCGCGCCCATCGCGCGCAGCGCATCCGCGACGGCCACGCACCGTGCCGCGTGCCCCGCTCCGATGGCCGTCGATGCGGCGGCCCGGAAGGTCACCCGCAGCAGCGGCCCGCCGGCGCTCATGCGATCGCCTCGCGCAGCGCCGCGACCACCTGGTCCTGCTGCGCGTGCGTCAGGCCGGGATGCAGCGGCAACGTGATGGCCCGCCGGTAGTAGCGCTCGGCGTTCGGGAAGTCGCCCTCGCGGAATCCCAGGTCGCGGTAGTACGGCTGCAGGTGCACGGGGATGTAGTGCACGTTGACCCCGATGCCGGCGGCGCGCATGCGTTCGAACACCTGGCGCCTGTGTGCCTCGAGCGGCGCATCGAGCTGGATCACGTAGAGATGCCAGGCACTCGCCGCCCCAGGGCGCCGCGGTGCCGCGGTCACCGGCAGCCCCGCCAGCAGCGCGTCGTAGCGGTCGGCCAGCCCGGTGCGCACACGCACGAATTCACGGAGCCTGCGCATCTGGCTGGTTCCCAGCGCGGCCTGCAGGTCGGTCATCCGGTAGTTGAGCCCCAGCCCCACCTGCTGGTAGTACCACGGGCCCTCGCTCTCGCCGCGCATCTGCGCCGGGTCGCGGGTGATGCCGTGCGTCCGCGCGCGCTCCATCGCGCCGGCCAGGTCCGCGTGGTCGGTCAATGCGGCACCGCCTTCCGCGGTCGTCACGATCTTGACGGGGTGGAAGCTCAGCACCGTGATGTCCGCCGTGGTGCCGCAGCCGGTCGCCGTGCCGGCGTCGCTCGCACCGATCGCGTGCGACGCGTCCTCGATGATGCGGAAGCCCCAGCGGTCCGCCAGCGACCGGATGGCACGCATGTCCGCCGGCAGCCCGGCGAAATCGACCGGCACCACGACGTCCGGCCGGCGGCCGGCGCGGTCCGCGGCCTGCAGCTTCCGCTCCAGGGCCATGGGGCAGAGGTTCAGCGTGCCGGGGTCGATGTCGACGAAGTCGACGTCCGCGCCGCAGAGCCTTCCGCAGTTGGCGCTGGCGACGAACGTGTTGGGCGTGGTCCAGAGCAGCTTGCCGGGCCCGAGCCCCAGCGCCAGGCATGCCACGTGCAGCGCGCTGGTGGCGCTGTTCACGGCCACCGCGTGGCGCGCGCCCGTGGCCTCGCGGAGCGATGCCTCGAACGCCGGCACCGCCGGTCCCTGCGTCAGGAAGTCGCTGCGGAGCGCGGCCAGGACCGCGGCCTCGTCGGCTGCGTCGATCGACTGCCGGCCGTACGGGATCATCCTGCGGAGCCTTCCAGCGCGGCGGTGCGGCATCCGGGGACGAACCCCGGATCCACGTGGTCACGGATCATGGCGCGCAGCGCGGCCGCGTCGAGGAACTCGCCGTTGCTGTCGCTGTCGTAGCTGAACCCGGTCGGCACCAGCTTCCCGCCGTGGCGCTGGGCATACGCCGCCGCGGCCGCCGTCGAGGGAAGGATCGCGAAGAAGTCGCCCCGGTCCACGGTGGTCGGGGCGTCCGCGCTGGTGATCATCTGCTCGTGCAGCTTCTCGCCCGGGCGGATCCCGACGTGCCGGCGCTCGGCGTCCGGCGCCACGGCCTCGGCGACGTCCAGGATCCGGTACGACGGGATGCGCGGGACCACGATCTCGCCGCCCCAGAGGTCGCGCAGCGTCCGCATCACCAGTGCTACGCCGGCCTCGAGCGTGATGTTGAAGCGGGTCATCCGCTCGTCGGTGATGGGCAGCCAACCATGCCGCCGGTGCTCGAGGAAGTAGGGCACCACGCTGCCGCGCGAGCCGAGCACGTTCCCGTAGCGAACCACCGCGAAGCGGACGTCGCGCTTGCCGCGGATGTTGTTCGCGCTCACGAAGAGCTTGTCCGAGCACAGCTTCGTGGCGCCGTACAGGTTGATCGGCGCCGCGGCCTTGTCGGTCGAGAGCGCGACGACCCGCTTCACGCCGTTGTCCAGGCATGCGTTCACGACGTTCTCGGCGCCCAGGACGTTCGTGTGGATGCACTCCATCGGGTTGTATTCGGCGGCCGGCACCTGCTTGAGCGCCGCCGCGTGCACCACGGTGTCGATCCCCTCCATCGCGCGCGAGATGCGGCGTGCATCGCGGACGTCGCCGATGAAGTAGCGGAGCTGCGGGTGGCGGCTCTCGGGGAACCGCTGCTGCATCTGCCACTGCTTCAGCTCATCGCGGCTGAAGATCACCAGCCGCTGGACGCCGGGGTGGTCGCGGAGCACCGTCTCGACGAACTTCTGGCCGAAGCTCCCCGTGCCGCCGGTGACCAGGATCGATGCATTGGTGAGGTCCATCAGGTCAGTCTACGAGTTGGCCCGCGGCCCCGTCCCCGCAAGCGCCGCGAAGAGCGCCTCGGCGCGGCGCCAGTCGTCCTCGGTGTCGATGTCGACGCTGCGCCAGTGCGGGATCTCCACCACTGTCGAGCGGGCCCCGAAGATCGGCCGCTGGGCGAGCCATGCCTCCGGGGTGCCCCAGTAGAACTGCGCGGCGTCGTGGAAGACCGGTGGGAGGTCCTGGCTGCGTGCCGAGAACAGCTCGGGCCAGAGCATGCGGAGGCCGCCGTCGGGCAGGCGCTCGAACCCGCGCTGGACCGGTGCCTCGAAGCGCGTCGCGGCGAAGACGAAGTCCCAGTCCCCCGACCCGAGGATGCGGCCGCCCTCGCGGATCTCCTCGGGACGGAGCAGCGGCGCGGTGGCATAGATGCAGCAGACGGCCGACGGACGCAGCCGCTCGGCATGTGCCCATCGCACGGCGTGCGCCAGCACGGCGGACGTGGTCGCGTGGTCGTCGGCGAGCTCCGCCGGTCGCCGGAACGGCACCTCCGCCCCCAGCCCGGCCGCAAGCCCGGCGACCCCGTCATCATCGGTCGAGACGATCACCCTGCCGAAGCACCCGCTCGCCCGGGCCGCCTCGATCGCCCACGCGATCATCGGCTTCCCGGCGAATTCCCGAACGTTCTTGCGGGGCACGCGCTTGCTCCCGCCCCGGGCGGGGATGATCGCGATGGGCATGTCCGCGGCACCGGCCATCAGGCACCGCCGCTTCGTGGATCGATGCCGGATCCGGGCGCGGCCGGACCGCCCAGTGCCCGCTCCTCCCACCGGTCCGGCCCGACCAGCTGCCGTGCGCGCTCGCGCGCCTCGGCCTGCGGGGCCACCATCGCCAGGATCACCACGAAGCCCTGGTCGTTCAGCAGCCTGGCGATCTCGGCGGCGCGGCGCAGGTTCTCGCTGCGGTCCTCGTCGCCGAAGCCCAGGTCCTTGCTCAGGCCGCGGCGCATGGCCTGGCCGTCCAGCACCACGACGGCCGCGCCTTCGTCGAACAGCTGCCGCTCCAGCTCGTGCGCGGTGCGCGTCTTGCCGCTGTGCGGCGGGCCGTAGACCAGGATCGTGCGCGGGCGCTGGCGCCAGCGGCGCTCGCGCTCCTCGGGCGTCACGAAGCTGGGCTTGTCCTCGGGGCGCTCCAGCGTGGCCAGCGCCTGCGTCTCCCAGTGCGCGCGCTTCGCGCCGTCCTCGCCGGGCAGGCGCACCATGCCCGAGCCCGCGGTCGCGTTGGTCAGGCGGTCCACCAGGATCAGCGCGCCGGTGCCCTTGCAGTCGCGGTACGCGTCCACCACCACGCGCTCCTCGCAATCAAGCTCCACACGACCGATCTCGTTCAGGCGCAGCGTCTCGGCCGGCGCGGTGGCCAGCGTGTTGACGTCCACCAGCCACCGCACGCGGCGCACGGTGCAGTTGGTCGCCTTGGTGCCGGTGCGCAGCACGTACTGCTGGCCGGGCACCAGCGGCGCCTCCTGCATCCACACCATGTCGCACTCCACGCGCTGCGTCACCGCGGGGTCGCGGCCCACGCACGTGATCACGTCGCCCCGGCTGCAGTCGACCTCGTCCTCGAACGTCAGCACCACGCTCTGCGGCGCGAACGCCACCGCCGCGTCGCCGCCGTCCTCGGGCGCGCGCGCGATGCGGCGGACGCGCGTCTCGCGGCCGCTTGGCAGGATCTTCACGCGGTCGCCGGGCTTGACGCTGCCGCCGGCGATGCGTCCCGCGAAGCCGCGGAAGTCCAGGTCCGGCCGCAGCACGCACTGCACCGGCATGCGGAACGCGGCGTCCGGGCTGGCGCGCTCGACCGGCACCGACTCCAGCAGCCCCAGCACCGGGCTTCCGCTGTACCACGGCGTGTGCGCGCTGCGCGTCACCACGTTGTCGCCGCCCAGCGCGCTGATCGGCACCGCCACCGGGTCAGGGATGCCGATGCGCGCGCAGAACTCCAGGAACTCGCGCTCGATGGCGCGGAAGCGCGCCTCGTCCCAGCCCACCAGGTCCATCTTGTTCACCGCCGCCACCACGTGGCGGATCCCCAGCAGGCTGGCGATGAACGCGTGCCGCCGCGTCTGCACGCTGACTCCCTTGCGCGCGTCGATCAGGGTGATCGCAAGCTGGCAGTGGCTGGCGCCGGTCGCCATGTTGCGCGTGTACTGCTCATGGCCCGGGCAGTCGGCGATGATGAAGCTCCGCTGCGCGGTGGCGAAGTAGCGCCACGCGACGTCGATCGTGATGCCCTGCTCGCGCTCGGCCTTCAGGCCGTCGGTCGCGAGCGCGAGGTCCAGCCCGCCCCCCGTCGTGCCGTGCACCTTGCTGTCGCGCTCCAGCGCTGCCAGGTGGTCCTCGTAGATGCGGCCCGTGTCGTGCAGCAGGCGGCCGATCAGCGTGCTCTTGCCGTCGTCCACGCTGCCGCAGGTCAGGAAGCGCAGGAGCTCCGTGCGCTCGTAGCGCTCCAGGAAGTCCCGGAGCCGCTCGCCTTCCTTGAGTTCCGCGAAGGACATCAGAAGTAGCCCTCCCGCTTCTTCT
>JBIKJV010000440.1:0-3791 GCA_044360755.1 Phycisphaerales bacterium | reverse complement strand
GTTTTGGGGGATAGGGGTGGGGTTTTATACCCCCATACCCGGTCAAACGGTGCTGTTGTCACTACTTCTATACGCCTCGCTGCACTGCACTGCGAAATAATCACCAATTTCAAAGTTTACTTTCCTTTCCTGACTTGCTGTTGTGGCATCCGGTGCACAATGGCTGTAGGTTTTCCATGCTCCAGAAGTCACCGCCTAATCGTATCGGTTGGATGTGATCAATAACATTCGCGGCTTTTCTTTTACACTTTCTACAAATCGGTTCGTCGTTTAAAATAATCATTCTTAGTTTTCTCCATTGAGTTGTGTTGTACTCACCTTTATCATATAATGGCTTGTTATTAAATGATTTAGGTTTTATTTTAGGCTGTGGCTTTGTTGGCATTTGGGTAAGTTGGGTAAGTTGGGTAACGAAAAAAGTAGTACATATTATTTAAGCAATTACATAATGTATATATGTATGTATATATGTATCTATATATCTCACACATTTATTAGAAATATATCTTACCCAAGTTACCCAATCAATGAAGTACCCAGTGTTTACTAATATCTTCTTGGGGTAACTTCGTTGGTCGGAAGTTGCCTTGAAGTTACCCAAGTTACCCGATTGCTCGGCGACTTGTGGCCATGTATCCGTATATGCCATTCTGTTTTATTCTATTAAATTTCAATTTGTTAAGTGCCTGACCTAACTTCTTGACGCCTAACTTCTGTTGCGTATGCTCTTCAATTATGTCCTTTATTTTGGTCGTTTGATAGAACGCACCATAGACACTAGGCATAAAGAACTCATTAAGTAGTTCTTCTTCTATGCTAACTTCCATAAACTCAGCGCTTAAGTCCTGTAAATCCTGCAGAAATATATCGTATTTATCCCTATGCTTACCAGTCTTAACCAGGTAAACACATTGCGCAAATAGTTGTGATTTATCTATCTTATTGTATCTATCGTAATCAAACTGTCCATTGATGTCATACACAATAAAACGCCTATTTCCTGTTGGATCATTCAATACATCTAATTCATTACATGTACCACAAAGAGTAGCTAAGCGCTTAAGCGTTACGTTTTGACGGCCGTATGGTTCCCGTAATGTAAAAGAGTGCGCAGATAGTAAGCGCTTCATTTGTTTTGCGTCCTGCTTAGATTTACCGCTAAATTCGTCATCAAAAATTATCAGCGATTGACACATAAGAATTTCATCATCTTTGCCCCTGTCAAGCTGTGAAGTGCTAAAATATTTCTTTAATTCGTTCGGTAATAGTTTAGTAAAAAACGTTGACTTACCAGTGTTTTGTTGCCCTGCTAAAACTAAGCACAATAGATTTGGCTCCTGGTTAATAACGCTGTCAATTATACCACATAACCAATATTGTAAACCGTGAAGCCTATAGGCAAAGTCTCCAGTGCTGGAAGTAATTACATGAGTTAACTCTGCTAAATGGTCTTTTCCGTCCCATTTTAAACCGTTAAAATAATCAAGCAAAGGGTTATATTTTTCAGTATAATTTGAAAATATAATTGATTCGATTATCTCCCTGGAAGCCTTAGAAAAAACCTTTTTAACATCAATGTAAATTGTATTTAAATCTTGCTGCTCCAATTGTACGCCTTCAAGCTCGTAGAACCTCGTAACCTCATTTTTTTTAATAGGGTATTTTTCGCGAATAAATTGCTCAACTAAATTTATATCCAATTGATTATTTTTTGCGGGCGTTTGCCTATTAAATTCAAAATCTAGTATCTCATTTATTGCATTTGGAATTGCTTGAATAACCTCTTGTTTAGTTTTGCCTAATTGTTTTAAGCGCTGTATTTCTTTGCGTTGGTCTATTTCGCGCTGGTCTGTTATGTCGATGCCATTTTGTTGGCAGATATAATAAAATGAACTAATATTTACTCCATTACTTGCGTCACCTAAAAGTGTTTTGTATTTTTTCTCGCACTCAAATTCATTGTATTTATGGCTAAATGAGCTAACATATTTAAAGTAATCTAAACCACCCTCACCATATTCCGACGCAATAGCAAAACCAATCTTTAACCAGTCCGCATAATCATTGGTTAAGTCCTTATTTATACGCGATAAAATCAGTTCAAATTTCTGCGAATAATGATTGCCTCCGCTAAAATTATTGATTTTTTGTTGTTGCTGCTTTGTTTCTTTTTTTGGATATAATTTAAATACTTGCGATTGCTCATTTAAAAATAAATCAGGATCATAAGATAAAAAACGCGGCCTGGATACATCCTTGCATGCCCGGTCAACTTGCAGCTTGTAATTTTCGTAATAATACTGCTCTAATCCTAAAAACGCATCAAGGTGACGCTTTCCGTCTATTTTAACCAGGCAACAGATACCTTTGCCTGATATTGACATAAATACCGCATAGCTGTACTGATCATTAATAAGTAAATTAAACGCGTCGCCATAATCATTTATGTCGTCAAAGTCCATTGCAATTAAACCACTATGAGAAATAAGCGCATCATTTTTGCGTTGGTTGAACGTTCCCGAAACTGTTATAATCGGAGCCTTGTTTTTTGCCGCTTTCTTTTCCTCTTCGTTTTTTGCAATCCTTACGGCATGCGCTACATCCTCATAAACTCCGTTTTTAATGTTGTCCAGTATAGCAACAACATCCGCAACCTCTTTGCTGTTGGGCGTTTTAATTGACTGATAATAACTGACTTTCATACGCCTCAATTACTTTATTTTCAAACGATTTAGGAAATGTCCTTTGATTACTTACAACCGTCACGCCATGTATCGCAGTTGAATGATCCCGGTGAAATATGCGTCCTATTTCTGTCCATTGCATATTTAAGTGCGTCCTAAAAATATACATACACAGCATACGAGCCGTTACGATATCACGCTGTCTTGACCTGGTTAACATCTCTGAAGGTGTTATCCCCGTTTGGTGTGAAATAAATTTAATCACCTCGCCCACTGGATGGCTCAGGTTTGGACGTTGCCCGGTTATCTCTGCTCTCAGCTTTTTGTTTTCCTGACTGAGATATTGTATTTTTAATTTCAATTTGTGTATGTAATGCCGATTCTCTTGTATCATGTTCTGAATGTAATTGCTGATTAATGTAAAGTCTAAAAATTTGTTTTTGGTTAACTGTTGTTGGAACGATTTGGAAGGTCATTTTTTACCTCCGTATGTTTCGTTGTAGTAGTCTTCTCCTTCAGTTGTAAATGTTATTGTGTCACCGTGTTCATCAGTCACACCTTGCTGATACGCTTTAATTATCTGCCGCTTCTCCATTTCTTTGGCTTTATTAGTTGCCTTAAACATTAACTTATTAAGTGTTATCCTATCAAAGTTGCCTTCTGAATACTGCTCAAATAATTCATAGGCTTGATTAGAAAACCACCCCACTGCCGTTTGTTGTTTATCCGCCTTCTCTACATCCATAAACCGCTTCAAATCACTTATGCAATGATTAAGCATCAATTTCTCATCCGGGCGCAAATACTCCGACCTGCGCAGGCGCTCCCATTTATCTAACAACTGTTGCATTTTTTAATTCTTTATTAATTCGTCTCATTGATCTGTTAAAAATCTCAGCTTGGCGCTTACTGATACGCACAGGCTCTTCGTATTTAAACGGCTCAGGCTCTTGCTGTTGTTCAAACCATTTTTTAAATTTCAAATAGTCAACATACATAACACCTAGAACTATCGGCGCAGCTATTGCAAGCGCAGCAAATAGGTAAATTAAGTCTATCATTTCTTTTTATTCCTTTCATTCCAAGCTTTTTTCTGTGCGCGTTGAC
>JBIKJV010000189.1:0-4533 GCA_044360755.1 Phycisphaerales bacterium | reverse complement strand
GCCGTCCTCGGGCGAGAACTTCACGGCGTTGGAAAGGAAGTTGTAGAGGATCTGCTGCAGCTTGCCCGCGTCGGTCTCGGCGCGCGGCAGGTCGGCAGGCACGCGCAGCTCGACCTCGATGCGCTTCTGCTGCGCCAGCGGCCGCATGATGCCCTGCAGGCCCTCCAGCAGGTCGCCCACCGAGGTCGGCGCGATGGTGACCTCCATGCGGCCGGCCTCGATCTTCGCCATGTCCAGCAGTTCGTTGATCATGTCCAGCAGCGAACGGCCGCTTCGCTGGATGTTCTCGATGTAGCGGATGCGCTTGGGATCGGCGGATGCATCGTTGCGCGCGATCTCGGCCAGCAGGTCGGCGAAGCCGATGATCGAATTCAGCGGCGTACGCAGCTCGTGGCTGACGTTCGCCAGGAACTCGCTCTTCAGGCGGTTCGACTCGCCCAGGCCGACGTTCGCCTCCGACAGCTCGACCACCTTCAGGTCAAGCGCCTGGTTCATCGCGGCCATCTGCCGGCTGTCGCGCTCGGCAGCGTCCAGCATGCGGTTCAGCGCGTCGCCGAGCGCCTGCAGCTCGTCGCCCGACCGCAGCTGCGCGCGGGCGCCGGCCTCGCCGCGCGCCACGCGCTCGGCCACGTCCTGCAGCTGCCGCACCGGGCCAAGCACGCTGCGACGCAGCACCAACCAGCCCGTCGCGACGCCGGCACCCAGCACCAGCACCGAGCCGCCCACCAGCAGCCACACCAGGAGCGTCAGGTCGAACTCGGCGGCCTCGAATCCCGCGCCCGCGGGGACGATGGACGGGTCCGCCTGCCGCGCGGACTGCTCGGCGGCTGCGGCTCGCGCGTCGTCCAGCATGCGCGCGCCCAGCCACCACGCGCCCACCACCAGCACCGTGGCCACCACCGCCGTGCCCGATGCGAGCAGCAGCAGCGAGCGTGCGGCGAGCGATCCGGAGCGTGCCATCGGTGCGGCCGATGATACGCTTCGCCACGCCGTGCGACGCGAAGGCTGCAATCCCGACGACGTGCAGATGTCCGACGTGCTCTGCGACTTCTGCGGCCGCGAGTGGACGCTCGAGGTGCCGATGGTCGAGGGCCACCAGGGCGCGTGCATCTGCGGCGACTGCCTGACCGCGGCCTACGCGGCGATCGTGCAACCCGAGCTGCCCGCCGGCGACCCGCAGCCATGCACGATGTGCCTGGAGCGGCGCACGGACCCGGCGTGGAGCAGCCCCGCCCGCCCCGACGCGCGCATCTGCAGGCGATGCGCCCGGCAGTCGGGCACCGTGCTGGCAAAGGATCCCGATTCCGGCTGGCGGAAGCCCCCGGAACCCGCACCCTGAAGCCCCGTGCGCGCCGCGGTACCCTCCGCCCCCATGGAGACGTACCTCGGAGAGGCCGACGAGCAGGTGATCGTGATCGTGGCCGACGGCGGCCTGAACAGCGGCACCGCCGAGCAGATCGAGAAGGTCGTGCAGCAGGCCGTCGACTGCGGCATGAAGGGCGTCATCGTCGACTGCAGCAAGCTGGAGATCATCAGCAGCACGGGTCTGGGGCGCCTGCTGATGCTGCACAAGCGCATCAAGGCGCTCGGCGGCGAGGTCAAGCTGGCCGGCCTGCGCGGCATGCTGGTGCAGGTGCTGCAGATCTCGGGCCTGACCAAGGTGTTCGAGATCTACCCCGACGTCTCGCAGGCCCGGCTGGCGTTCCGGCCGAAGTGACCCCCCGCCGCCGCGCTCAGCGCTTCCGCAGCGTCATCGCGTGGAAGGGCCGCCCCTCGCGGCGGTACTTGCGCTCGAAGTTGGTGCCCACGAATTCACCCTCGCCGGCGCTGGCCGGCCGCTCGAACGCGATGCGTTCGAAGAGGTGTGCGTTGGCCGCCGCGTGTTCCTCGTTCCACGCCCACAGCGCGTCGTGGTCGGTGACGATCCGTACCTCGCCTCCCGGCAGCAGGATCCGGTGGAACTGCGCCAGCGACGCGTCCTGCACCACCCGGCGCTTGTGGTGGCGCGCCTTGGGCCAGGGGTCGCTGAAGTACAGGTGGATCGTGCGGCAGCAGGCGTCCGGCAGCCAGTGCGTGATGACCTCGACGGCGTCGCCGTAGAGCATGCGCACGTTGGGCACCTGCGCGCGGCGCAACCGGTCGGCGGCGTAACGGTAGAACTCGCCGGCCCACTCCACGCCGAGGAAGTTGGTGTCTGGGTGGGCCGGGGCCTCCTGCAGCAGGAAGGTGCCCTTCCCCGAGCCGATCTCGATCTCGAACGGCGCGTCCGGGCGTGCCGGGAAGAAGAACGCGGGCCGCAGGCGCCCCTGGTCGGCGGGCGGCAGCTCGCGCTGGGTGATGCCGACGCCGGTGGTGTCCAGCTCGCGGCCATGTCCAAGTCCAAACGACATGGCGCAGAGGATAGTGAGGGGTGCAGCGCGGCCCGGGCCCGGCGGTAGGCCCTGCACCATGCGTCCGTCCCCCGCCGCCGTCCGAGCCACGATCGCCCTTGCCGCCGCGTTGGGACTGATCGATGCGCTGGTCGCCGTCGCCCAGGCCGATGGCGCAGCCGCCACCCCGCCCGCCTCGACGCGGCAGCCAGCCGCCACCCCCGCCATCGCCCTGGATGCCCCGCCGCCGATCCGCCCGTTCAACGGAAGGGACCTGGCCGGCTGGGACGGCGACACGAAGCACTGGACCGCCGAGGACGGCGCGATCGTCGGACGCAGCACGAAGGACAACCCGCTGGCCACCAGCACGTACCTGGTCTGGGGCGGGAAGATGCCGGACGACTTCGAGCTTCGCGCGCGCGTGCGCATCGAGGGCGGCAACGGCGGCATCCAGTACCGCAGCCACCGCGTGAACGGCCAGACCGACATGGCCGGCTTCCAGATGGACCTGGACGCGCAGGATGCGTACACGGGCGTGCTGTACGAAGGCCTGGGACGCGGCCTGATGAGCGCGCGCGGCGAGCAGGTCGAGTGGTCGCCCGCCGGCAAGCGCGTGATCGCGCAGTTCGCGCCGGACGCACGGCTGAAGCCAGTCATCCGCCACGGCGACTGGAACGAGTTCCGCATCGAGGCGCGCGGCACGCGCGTGCGCCACTGGATCAACGGCACGCTGATGTCGGACGTCACCGACGGCGATGCGAGCCGCTTCCGCCGCGGCGGGCAGGTCGGCCTGCAGCTCCACGCGGGCCCGCCGATGGAGGTGCGCTGGACCGACATCGAGGTGCGCCCGATCACCAGCGCGCCGCCGCCCTCGGCGCTGATCGTGCCCGAGGGCTTCAAGGTCGACTTGCTCACCAGCGCGCAGGCCGGCCAGGGCAGCTGGGTCTGCCTGGCGTTCGACCACCACCAGCGCGCCATCATCAGCCCGCAGAGCGGGCCGCTCATGGTGGCGTCGATCCCCGGCGTCTCGAAGCAGCCGGACGGCACGCCGTTCTCGGGCGCTGACGTGGCAGTCGCCCCGCTGGGCGGCGACCTGGGCGGCGCGCAGGGCGTCTGCGTGCTGGGCGACGACCTCTTCGTCAACGTCAGCCAGGGTGGCCAGGAGAAGAACGGCCTCTGGCGGCTGCGCGACACGAAGAAGGACGGCACCTACGCCGACCGCACCAAGCTGTTCGCGTGGCCGGGCGACGGCGGCGAGCACGGCCCGCATGGCGTGGTGCCGGGACCCGACGGCATGCTCTACCTGGCCATCGGCAACCACGTGCCGATGCTTCCCGCGGTGGTGCGGGAACAGCCCGACGCCGACGGCCGACGCGCACCCGGATCGCCGGTCGACTTCTGGGCCGAGGACCTCATCGTGCCGCGCATGTGGGACCCGCGCGGGCACGCCGTGGGCATCACCGCGCCCGGCGGCATCGTCTACCGCGTCGACCCGAAGACCGGCGCCGCCACCATCTTTGCCGACGGCTTCCGCAACCATTACGACCTGGCCTTCAACAAGGACGGCGAGCTCTTCACCTACGACAGCGACATGGAGTGGGACATCGGCGCGCCGTGGTACCGCGCCCCGCGCGTGGTGCACGTGGTGCAGGGCGCGGACTACGGCTGGCGCAGCGGCAGCGGCAAGTGGCCCGAACGCTACGAGGACAGCCTGCCACCCGCGTGCGACACCGACGCCGCGTCGCCCACCGGCATGCTGAGCGGCCACGAGGGCCCCTTCCCAGAGCCGTGGCACGACGCGATCTTCGCGTGCGACTGGACCTATGGCCGCGTGCTGGCGGTGCGGCTGGAGCCCGAGGGCAGCGGCTATCGCGCCACGTGGCAGCCCTTCGTCACCGGCCGCCCGATGCCCGTCACCGACCTGGCCTGGGGCCCGGACGGCGCGATGTACATGACGACCGGTGGCCGCGGAACGCAGAGCGGGCTCTACCGGATCAGCTGGACGGGGCGCGCGTGCGGCACCACCGTCGCGGGACCCGCCGATGCCGCCGCGGCACGCGGCGCACGCCGTGCGATCGAGGCGATGCAGCGCGCGACCCCCGCGCCCGATGCCGCCGACCGTGCGACTCTGGTCGCCGCGCTCGCCTCGGCCGACCGCATGACC
>JBIKJV010000123.1:0-8255 GCA_044360755.1 Phycisphaerales bacterium | reverse complement strand
TGGAGCATCGGCCCGTGGCCGCGTGGCGTGATGCCGCCCTGGCTGCCCCGCCGCATGCCGCCATGCGCGGCGCGATCGCCGTCGCGCGCCGCGGCAGCGACGCCGACGCCGCGCTGGCCCTGAAGCGCATCGAGGACGTCCTGGACGACGCCGACGAGCACGACCGCGACACCACGCTGGCCGCGCTACGCGCCGCGCAACTCTGCCTGCTCCGCCACCCCGCGCTTGCGAAGGACGCCGCGCTCGCCGCGATCGCCGGGCATGCCGTGAGGCTCGGCGCCGGTGCCGACGCCGCCGTCGCCGAGGACGCGCTGGCCCTCTGCTGCGCGCTTGACCGCGGCGACGCCGTGCCCGTCGCGCTCGACCGCCTGGACCGCGCCACCGACCGTGCCGGCGCCATGCGCTGGGCCACCATGCTCCGCACCGTGAACGACGGCTGGACCGACGACCTGCGCGCGCGCTACTGGCGCTGGCTGGACGCCGCAAACGACCAGTCCGGCGGCTTCAGCCTGGGCGGCTTCCTGGAGAACGTCCGCCGCGACGCCGCCGAGCACGTGAAGCGCCCCGCTGGCGCAGGCACGCCCACGCCCGGCCCGGCGCAGGCCGCCGCACCTGCCACACGCCCGATCGCCCCCACCGGCGCCACGCTCCACGCGTGGACCGTGGCCGAGCTGTCCGACGCCGACCCTGCCGGGCCGGCACCGGACCTGGCGAACGGCGCGCGCATCTTCCGTGAGTCCACCTGCATCCTGTGCCACCGCTTCGGCGGCGAAGGCGGCAGCACCGGCCCCGACCTCTCGGGCGTGGGCGGCCGCTTCGCGCGCGCCGACCTGCTGCGTGCCGTCCTGGAGCCCAGCGCCGACGTCAGCGACCAGTACCGCGACCGCGCCATCGAGACGAAGGACGGCAGCGTCGTCGTCGGCCGCATCGTCAACGACACCGCGGACTTCATCGAGGTGGCCACGAACCCCGTGGGCCACGAGCGCGAGCGCGTCGCGAAGGCCGAGATCGCGAAGATCGAGGTGATCCCCACGTCCACCATGCCCAAGGGCCTGCTGGATGCGCGCACGCGGCGCGAGGTCGAGGACCTGCTGGCCTACCTGGCGCGCGGACCGCGCGGCGGCTGAGCGTTCACCCAGTCGGCCACGGTCGCCAGCACGCGCGGGTCGATCGTCGTGGCGATGACGGCGTATTCGTCGGCGCCGCCGGTCTTCGCGGGCTGGAACAGGTGGTTGAGGTCGGGCTCCACCTGCACCGTCGCGGGCACGCCCGCATCCTTCAGCGCGGCCTGCATCGCGGGCACGTTCTGCTCGGCGGTCACCTGCACGTCCAGCGCGCCGTTCAGCGCCAGCACGGGCACGCGCACCTTGCGCAGCCAGTCGCGCGGGTCCAGCACCAGGAACTGGCGCATCCACGGCGAGGTCATCTGCTTCACCGCGGTGGCGGCCTGCGCGTCCAGCGTGCCGGCGGGCAGCGTGGCCAGGTCGATCTTCTGCGCCTCCAGCTGCTCGGTCACCAGCGCCTTGGCCAACTCCTGCAGCTCGGCGTCCGGCTTGCCGGCCACCGCCGCATCCACCAGCGCCGCGTGCGCCGCCTTGATCGGCGCGATCACCTCGGGCGTGGCCCGCGCCGCCAGCAGGATGCGCGTGTTCTGCTCCTTCAGGATCGCCGCGCCGGGCACGGCGGTTCCGGCCAGGAGCACCAGGAACGCGCTGCGCGGTCCATCGGCCTTCGCGTCCAGCTCGACCGACGCGATCGGCGCGACCAGCCCGCCCTCGCTGTGGCCCACGAAGCCCACACGTGAGGCGTCCACCTCGGGCACGGCCGCCAGCCACGCCAGCTCGGCCTCGGCGTCGGTGGCGAAGTCGCGCGTCGTCGCCGCGGCGTAGTCGCCCGAGCTGCCGGCCACGCCGCGGTCGTCGCAGCGCAGCACGGCGATGCCCTTGCGCGCCAACGCATCCGCGAGCACCAGGAACGGGCGGTGGCCCATCAACGCCTCGTCGCGGTCCTGCGGGCCGCTGCCGGTCAGCAGCACCACGCCCGGCACGCGCGCGGTGGCGCTGGCCCCCGGCGGCAGGAAGAGCGTGCCGGCCAGCTCGTGGCCCGCCGGATGCGCGATGCGCACGTCCTGCTTGCGGTACGGCACCGGGTCCACCGGGTCCTGCGGCTTCGGCGCGCTCTTCACGTTCGGGATCGGCCTGCCCGCCGGGTGAGGCGCGAAGTCGACCAGCCCCGCGAAGCCTCCTTGCCGGAACTCGCCCTTGAAGCGGCCGGCCTCGTCAGGGCGCCCCACGATGGTCGCCTCCACCTGCACGGGGAGCCGGCAGGTGAAGGTGCCGTCCTCGGCGCGGCTGACGAAGAGCGGCAGGCCCGCGATCTTCTGCGCGGGGATCTCGATCGCGCCCGCCCAACCGCCACTGCCGTTCGGCGCGACGGTCAGGCCCATCATCAGGCCGCCGGAGCCCGGAACCAGCAGCTCACCGGCCCACGCCGTGGCGTCCTTCGCGCGGCGTGCCTCGATCGTGCGCTCCAGGCGCAGCGGCAGGTCGATCGGTCCGGGCGCGCCCGGCGGCGTGGCGCGCAGCGTGCCCTCCAGCGCGTCGCCCTTGCGCACCACGTCGATCGTCGCGTCGCCCGTAGCCAGCTTCACCGAGGTGCGCAGCCGCCCGTCGGCCAGGAAGTAGCGCGCGGGCACGCCCAGCGTCCCGAACGCGGGCACGGCCAACTGCCCGCCCAGGCCCATGTCCTCGGGCTTCGCGGCCAGGATCACCGCGATGCGTTCACCGCCGGTCGCGTGGCCCATCCACAGGCCGCGGTACGCGTCCACCGCGGCCGCGATGTCGCGCGCCGCCTGCTGCGGGGAGGTGGACTGCGCGATGGCCGCAGCTGCCGCGGGGACGCACGCCACCGCCAGCGCGGCCGCGATCAGGGTTGCGAAGGCACGCCGCACGTCTGTCTTCGGGTTCGTCATGGTCAGTCCGGGTCGTAGGCGATCACGCGGCCGACCGTGTTGGAGTCGGTCGGAAGCACCACCCTGGGACGGTGCACGGCCAGTTCCTCGGGCGTCAGGTGGCAGAAGCTCATCACGATCACCAGGTGGCCGATGCCGGAGAGCCGCGCCGCGGCGCCGTTGATGCCGATCACGCCGCTGCCCCGCTGGCCCTTGAAGATGTACGTCTCGAAGCGCGACCCGCTGGTCACGTCGGCGACCAACACCTTCTCGTTGGGCCGCATGCCGCAGGCGTCAAGGAGGTCGGCGTCGATCGTGATCGAGCCGACGTAGTCGGGCTCGCAATACGTCACGGTCGCGCGGTGGATCTTGGCGAAGAGCGCTTCGCGGAGCATCGCGGGCCTCGGTGCGGGGTCAGGCGCGCTGGTAGTCGACCGGCTTCGCCTCGGACCACAGCGATTCCAGGTCGTAGTAGGCGCGCTGGTCGGGCTCGAAGAGGTGGCAGACCACGTCGACGAAGTCGACGCAGATCCACGTGGTGCCCAGGTCGCGCGTGGACCGGAACGGCGGCTGGCCGCGCTCCTTGCCCACGTCCTCCAGCGCCTGCGCCACGCTCTTCATCTGGCGCTCGGAGGTGCCGCTGGCGACCAGCACGTAGTCGCTGACCTGGCTCAGGCCGCGGACGTCCAGCAGCACCACGTCGGTGCACTTGTCGTCGACGCAGGACCGTGCGAGGTCCATCGCGAACGCGCGGACCGTCGCGGGGTCGCCCTTGGAGCGGGTGCGGATCATCGTGGGTCACCCGCGCGGCGCATGGCCGTGCGGGCGGGCTGGATCAGGCTTCCTTGCGGGGGCCGCGGCCACCGCCGGTGCGGGCGCCCTGCGGACGCGCGCCGGGGCGCGCGCCGGGACGGCCGGCCATCGCCGGGCGCGGACCACGACGGGTCGCGGCGCGGCGCTTGATCTCGGACGGCTTCTCGTAGTACTGGCGGCGCTTCACTTCCTTCGTCAGCCCTTCCTTCTCGCAGAGCTTCTTGAAGCGACGGACCATCTGCTCGACAGTCTCGCCACCGCGCGCCTTGACCTTGATAGCCATTCGTGAGTGCCTTTCGGGGAGTCGTTCGTTCGCCGCCCGAGGGGCGGCCCCCGCCACGCGGGGAGTCGGGCATTAGACAGGAATCCGTCGTGAAACTCAATCCCCGGGACGGCCTGCGGAACAGCGACATATTATGAGGACGCGGCGAGGGCCCACCGATGCTGATCGTCGATGCCTACAACGTCCTGCACGTCACCGGGGTCCTGCCCCCGGACTTGGCCGGGCTCGAGGCACCGGACCTGGCCGACTTGGTGGCCGCCAGCCGCTGGTCGCGGCACCAGGTGATGATCCTGTGCGACGGCACCAAGCCCCGCGACATCCGCGACCGGCGCGGTGCGATCGGGGTCCACTACGCAGGCGGCGGCGTCAGCGCCGACGCGGCGATCGAGCGCCTGGTGAACGAGAGCAGCCACCCGAGGCGGCTCACCGTCGTCTCGAACGATCGGGCGGTGCAGAAGGCGGCCCGACGCCGCGGGGCCACCGTCCTGCGCGCGGACACCTTCCTGGCGCAGCTGGCGCACGACGTCCAGCGCGCGCCACGCGGCCGCAAGGCGGTGCTGCGCCGCGACCCCGGCCCGCTTTCCGCGCGCCAGGTGGACGCGTGGCTGCGATACTTCGGAATCGAACCGTGACGCCTGCGGACGCACCCGCGGAACGCGGCGCGCAGAAGGACCCCTCCCCATGATGAAGCACCCGCCCATCGAGCACGCCGCCAGCGCCCTGGACTTCGAACACCCGGCGGCGGACCCGATCACGTCGCTGCAGCGCTGGTTCGACGCCGCGCACGAGCAGGCGAAGCTGCCGAACCCGAACGCGATGAGCGTGGCGACGGTGGACCCGGACGGCCGGCCCAGCGTGCGCGTGGTGCTGTGCCGCGGCATCGATGCGCGCGGCATCGTCTTCCACACCAACCGCGAGAGCCGCAAGGGCGAGGCGCTGCGCGTCCACCCGCGCGCCTGCGCCAACTTCCACTGGGACCCGCTCGACCGCCAAGTGCGCGTCGAGGGCCGCGTCGAGCACACGACCGAGGCCGAGAGCGATGCGTACTGGGCCAGCCGCCCGCGCGAGAACCGCGTCAACGCGATCGCCAGCCAGCAGAGCCGGCCGATCGGCACGCGCGCGGCGCTGGAGGCCGCGGTGCGAGAGGTCGAGGCGCGCTTCGAGGGGCGCGAGATCCCGCGCCCGCCGCACTGGGGCGGGTTCCGAATCGTGCCCGACCGCATCGAGTTCTGGCAGGGCCACAAGCACCGCCTGCACGACCGCATGGCGTACCTGCGCACCGGCGAAGGCGAATGGACGGTGACGAGGCTCTGCCCGTGAGCGATGCGGCGGAGTCGACGGGGGCGGCGGCCGCGGCAGGCGCAACCGGCTGGCAGCCGATGCCCGAGGGCTGGCGGCCGCGCGCGCTGGTATGGCGGCCGTGGCGGTGGCACGCGTTCCTGGATCCGGTGCAGTGGGCGCTGGCCGCACTGGTCGTGGTGGCCGCGATCGCCATGCTCGCCGGGACGGTGCTGTCCATCTTCCTGCTGGTCGACGCCGTCAACGATCAGGACCTGTCGGTGCCCGCGGCGGTGGCGATCGGCGTGGTGGCGATCGGCGCTGGCGGCGCATTGGGAGCATGGCTCCTCCGCACGATCCTGCGTGCCGGCGCACGGCGCCTCGCGTGCCGACTGCCGCCCGGCATCCCCGGCGCGGCGTTCGTGCAGGCGTGCGTGCTCTCGCGCGACCAGCCGCGCGAGGGCTGGACGGCGAAGGGGCGTACCGAGTGGCTGGCGAACCTTCGCAGCGGCACCGACGCGGCGGCATGCCTGGACGCCTATTCGGCGCAGGCCGCGGCGGCGGTGACCCGAATCCCCGACCGACTGGAACCGGAGCGCGTCGGCAGCAGCGGGTCGGTTCGAGCGGTGCGCGTGATGATCGGCCTGTCGATCTTCGGCGCGTGGCTGCTCTGGCGCGGAGCTGCTGGGTGGAGCTCGATGATCGTCCCGGGAGTCATGCTGGCCGTGGGTGCATTCGGCATCCTGCGCCTGGCCACCAGCGGCCGGCTGACCGCGCCGATGACCGTCGGCCCCGGATGGGTGAAGTGGGGCGATCTTGCTTGGAGCGTGCGCGATTCGGTGCTGGTCGTCGAACGAATCGGGTACCGAACCGTGCAGGCCACGTTCGTCGGACCTGCCGGCGTGGTGCGCCTGCGCCTGCGCACCGATCCCGGGCTCGACGGCCACTTCGCCACGCTCTGGACGCGATGGATGCACGACCGTCCGGAAGCGCCGGGGGCAGGACTCGACGAGTAGAGTGCGTCGACCATGCGCACCCCCTGCCCGTCCTGCGGGTTCATGCTCGAGAGCGTCGATGCGTCCGTCGGTGCGTGCCCCGAGTGCGGCGTCGACGCCGCCGGGCGCGCGGCGCTGGCGCATCGCGCGGCATGGGCGGTGCGGTGCGCAGGCGCGGCGCTGGGCGTCGTCGCCAGCCTGGAGCTGCTGGGCGCCGCGCAGTACTGGACCGGTCGAGCGTTCCGTGCGCTGGTGACCAACGCCGAGGCAGTCGCCGCGATGAACGGCGAGCAGCTCGCCCACGACCGGGCCCGCGCGTGGATGACGCTGGTCGCGTCCATCGTCACGACGATCGCCGGCGCGATCGCGTGGCGGACGTCGGGTGGGCGCGCCGCCGCGCTCGGCGCCAAGCGGGTGCTGCTCGGGTTCTTCGCCGTGGTGGTGCCGGCGGCAAGCACCTTGGCAAGCGCGTGGGGCCTGGCCGGTGGTTGGGCCACGATGGGCACGGCGGGCATCCCCGGCGGGAAGCTGATCGTGCTGCTGGGCGCCGCCCTGTGGTGGGCGCCGCTCCCTTCCGCCGCCTGCGCGGCGTGGCTTGCCTTCCCGGGGTGGCTGCGGCGCCCGGCGCTGATCGGCCCCACCCTGTGGCTGGTGGTGGCGACGGTCGTGATGCAGGTGGCGGTCGGCCCGGCCGTGCCGGGACTTGGCTTCGTGGGCCAGGTCATGCCGGCGCTCGCCGCGCTCTGCGCGCTGGCCGCGCTGCGCAGCTGGCCACATGTCCATGAGCCGCTCCCGGAGCATCGCTCCGGCGACGTGGTCACCCTGCGCCACGCGATGCACCTGGGCGGCACGGTGCTGGGATGGGCGCTGGCGGTGCTCGGCGTGCTGGTGTGGATCCTGGCGCGGTCCCGCGCGATCGACATGTCCTCCGTCGACGCACAGGTCACGGCGCTCGACCTCCTGCCCCGATGGATGGTCGCGCGCGACGTGCTCGCCATGGTCATCGCCGCCGCCTGGGTGATTCCCACGTTCCTGGTGCCCGACCCCCGTGCGGCCAGGACGTGGAAGCTGGCGGCGCTGATCAGCGGCGCGGCCGCTGTTCTGTTCGCGGGGCGGTGACCTGCGCGGTGTTGCGCGCCGACGCGCGCCCCGGCCCCCCGCCATTGCCGGCCCCGGCCGTGCGCACCGGCGCCTGGTTCGATTCCATGAAGAGCGTCTCCAGCCTTTCGCCCTGCGTGCGTTCGGGCACGCGGCCCACGGGCCATGCGTCCGTCGTCTCGACCAACACCAGCGTGCGGCCCTCAGGGCGCAGCACCTTGTCGCCGGCACGCACGGGAAGCGCGGCCGCCGCCAGCATGTGCTGGTGGTCGGCGTCGCGCACCAGGTAGACGTCGCACAGGCCAACGCTGCGCGCCAGCGCGATCAGCAGCACGGCGCGCGTGTCGCAGTCGCCCGTCTCGGTGGCCAGTGCCCAGAGGGGCATCGAGAGGCCGAACCGGTGCTTGCTGTCGCCCGGATCCGGCGTGTCGCCGTACTTCAGCTGCTGCACGAACGAGGCCAGCGCGCCGAACTCCTCGCGCATTCCGCGGGCACCGCGCTTGCGTGCCTCGGCCAGGATCGCGCGCGCGACCGGGCGCACGTCGTCCAGGCTTGCCTCGACCATCCATTCGTAGTCGGGTGCCAGCACGTCGCCGGAGGCGGTGCGCTGGCGGCGCACGCCGTGCAGCGCCAGCACCGCGTCCAGCGACGCACGCTTGCGCGCCAGCTCGGCGTCGTCGTGGTAGCGGATCACCGCGCGGTCAAGCTCGTAGCCGAACGCGCGCTCGAACGCCTGCGCGCGGGTCACGTCGATGTCGGCGCGCACCGCGTAGCGGCGGCCCGAGGCACCCGGCTCGACGACGCGCACGTCGCCCTGCCATTCGCGCACGGGGACGGT
>JBIKJV010000064.1:0-12819 GCA_044360755.1 Phycisphaerales bacterium | reverse complement strand
GCCGGTACACCGCGGGCGCGATCGCCAGCATCGTCCACGGCGCCCGCGAGCCGATCGTCGACGGGAACGTCCTTCGCGTGCTCTCGCGCGTGGCCGGCGCGCCGACCGCCGCCGGCGACCGTGCGAGCGAGGCATGGGCCTGGGAGCAGGCCGCGCGCTTCGTCGCCGCCGCGGGCAGCCCGGCCGCCGCCAACGAGGCATTGATGGAACTCGGCGCGACGGTCTGCACGCCGGCCGCACCCGCGTGCGACCGCTGCCCGCTGGCCCTCTCGTGCGCCGCGCGCGCCGCTGGCACCACGTCCGCGATCCCCGCGCCGCGCAAGGCCGCCGCGCGCCGCACCGTCCACTGGCACGCGCTGGTCGATCACCGCGAAGGTGGCCTGCTGCTGGACCGGCGCCCCGAGCGCGGCCTGTGGGCGCGCCTGTGGCAGCCGCCGACGGTCGAGTCCGACGCTTCCCTCGACGCCGCTGCGCTCGCGCGTGCGTGGGGCGCCCCGGTCCGCCGCATCGCGTCGTTCGTGCACGTGACCAGCCACCGCGACGTCGCGTTCACGGTCTGGCAGCCGGCGCCCGGTGCGTGTCCTTCCCCTGCAGCCGCCGTGCGTGTCCCGCTCGATGAGCTGGCCGCGCGCGGTCTCGCGAATGCGTCGTGGCGCGTGTTCGAGGCCGCGGGGCTTCCCGTCAGGACGCCACCTTCGGCAGCGGCACCTCGCCGCGGCCGTCGTCCCGGTCCTGCCGGGCCCGCGGGTAGCTGATGCGCCCGTGGTAGATGGCGTTCATGCTCTTGATGATGCTGTCCTCGACGATCCGCAGCTCGCGGAAGGTGAGCGGGCTCTCGTCGAACTGCCCGTCGACCAGCCGCTTGTGCGCCAGGTCGCGGACCAGCTGCTCGATGCGCGCGGGGGTCGGCTCGCTCAGCGTGCGGCTGGCGCTCTCGACGCAGTCGGAGAGCATCAGCACGGCGGCCTCGCGCGTCTGCGGCTTGGGGCCGGGGTAGCGGAAGTCGGCCTCGTTCAGCTCGTCGTCGCCGGCACGTCGCTGCGCAGCGGCGAAGAAGTACTCCATCAGCGTGGTGCCGTGGTGGCTCTCGATGAAGTGCCGCACGGATCGCGGCAGGCGGTACTCGGCGGCCAGCTCCATGCCGTCCTTCACGTGGCCCACGATGACCAGCAGGCTCATCGCGGGCGAGAGCCGGTCGTGGCGGTTCAGGCCGGTCTGGTTCTCGACGAAGTACTCGGGCTTGTTCATCTTGCCGACGTCGTGGTACAGCGCGCCAACGTACGTCAGCAGCCCGTTCGCACCGATGCTCTCCGCAGCGGCCTCGGCGATGTTCGCCACCTGCAGGCTGTGGTTCCACGTGCCGGGCGCCAGGCGCTGCAGTTCGCGGAGGAGCGGCTGCTTCGGGTCGCGCAGCTCGGCCAGGGTCAGGCCGGTGGTGACCCCGAACAGGCGCTCGATCGTGGGCAGCAGGCCCGTGACCAGGAATCCGACGAAGAGCGCCGCAAGCGCCGCCTGCAGCGATTCCCGCAGTGCGTGCGAGAGCGCGGCGCCGGAAGTGGCTCCGTCGAAGACCCGTGCCACCAGCACCGCGGCACCGGCCGTCAGCGCTGCGGAGAACGCGGCCCGCACCAGCGTGGAACGCTGCCGCACGTCCCGCAGCGCCACGCACGCGACGGTGCACGCCGCGACGTCGGCCAGCAGCAGGCCCGTGCCGCTTCCCACCGCCACCGCCTGGAGCGCCGCATGGAGCACCGTGGCGAAGAGGGCGACTCGCACGCCGAACGCGATCGAGAGCACGCTTGCCGCCAGGACGGACGCGCCGAGCGCCGCCGGTCCGGCGACCGCAGGCAAGTAGCTCGCCGCGGGCACGGCGACCGCCGTCGGCAGCGCGACCAGCGCGAGCACCAGCGCCAGGCGCCGCCAGTCACGCAGCAGGTCCCGATCGCCGAACGCGCCGAACGCCAGCAGCAGGAGCGCCACCACGGCCGCGAGTGCGGCTCCGGCGCCCGCCGCGCCCAGCGCCGACGCGCCGCCCTCGGCGGCGTCGACCCGTGCCTGTTCCTCGCGCGCGCGGTCCACCTGTGCGGCCGTCAGCTGGTCGCCCGGCACGAACAGTGCCTCGCCTCGTGCATGCACGTCGACCACTGGCTTGACGCCGGCCGCCGCGTCGTCCGCGGCGATGCGGGTGGCGTTCGCGTCGAATTCGATCGTCGGCTTCGGGTCGGTGATGACCGCGGATGCCACCACGCGGCCCAGCTCGACCGGGAAGCCGGCCTCGTTGGCCTCGGCCACCAGGCGGGCCCGCATCGCGGAGGGGTCGTCTGCCCGCAGCTCGACGGCCGTGCGGCCCACGTTGACGGCGTGCGGCCCGTCGCCCGGGACGGAGGGATCTCCTGGCAGCACCACCAGTCGGCGCACGGCCGTGGTGTAGGCCTCCAGCTCCGAGGCCGGGATGATCGGCGCCGTCACCAGCAACTGCCGCAGGAAGCGGTCGGACCAGTTGCGCCACTCGCCCAGCCGGCCGGTGGCTGCCAGTCCCCGGAACTCGTCGAAGGACTCCGGCGTGAGGCCGAAACGATCGATCGCGGCCTTGGGCACCTCTTCCAGGGTCGCCTTGTCCGCCAGCAGCACGGGCAGCCCCTCGATCGCCGCGTGCAGGCGCTCCAGGTACGCGGTGCTGACCGTGTAGACGCGCGGTGCGGCACGACGCGCGTCATCCCGGCGCTGCGCGGTCGCAGCCTCGTTGGTGTCGGCGTACTCGATGCGGTTGACCCGACCCGTGGCCGCCACCTGGCCCGGGTACAGCGGTGCGCGACCGCGCCCGAGTGCCACCAGGGCGCCGGCCACCACCACGAAGGCGGCGGCGACCAGCAGCGCGGAGAAGTTCCGCTCGTCGCGGACCCACGCCATCCCCGCCGAGGCGGGCCTCGGGAGCTTCCTGCGGAGCCGCAGGCGTCGACCGGAACGGGACGCGCGGCTGGTTGGGTGACCGAAGACCATCGTGATCCGGGCGCGGGGAGACGTGCCCGGGCCCGAAAAGTCTATCGGTAGGGGGGCGCCCGGCCCGTCGACAGATCGTTAGGATCACGGCATGTGCGCGATGCGCCACCAGCCTTCGACCCCTGCGCGGCCATCTTATTGGTCGGCCTTGGCGGCGCTGCTGGTGGGCGCGTTGGCCGCGGGCTGCAGCCTGCCCGACGCGGCGGCATCCACCAAGCCTGCGCGACAGGACGTGTTCCCGCCCGACGTGGTGCTGGACGGCACGCAGCAGCGCCAGTTGCTGGACGCGATGCGCGCGGCCGGCGCGGGCGTCCCCGTGCGGCCGCTCGTCGCCGCGCAGAACGGTGTGCGATGGTCCGACGTCGAGACCGCCGTGCGCAACGTGGCGGACGTGCAGTTCCTGGGCGTCTACGGCGTTGCGTCCAAGCCCGACGTCCTCACCGCGGGCCTGCAGACCGAGGACGGCCAGCCCGGCACCGTCACCGTGCGGCTCCAGGCCGACGGGCGGATCGTGGCGCACGCGGACATCGGCATCTTCTCGAACTTCACGAAGGAGCAGGAGTTCGAGGCCGCCTTCGACACCGAGATGCGCAGGCTGGGCGCGATCCCGCGTCCTCGGTGAACTCGGTGAACTCGCTTGCCCGCGCCCGGCCGCGCGCCGCCCGGCTCACTCCGTCGGCACGTCCGGCGCCTGCTGCCACGGCCCCATCGCGCGCTCGAGCATCCGCGCGGCGCGCAGGAGCTTGGCCTCCTCGAACGCGTTCGCCTGCAGCTGCACGCCCACCGGGAGCCGCCTGCCGTCCTGCTCGACGAAGCCCGCGGGAAGGCTGATGCCGCAGATGCCCGCGATGTTGGTGTTCACCGTGTAGACGTCGCACAGGTACATCGCGAGCGGGTCCGCGTTGGCGCCGAACCGGAACGCGGGCGTCGGTGCGGTGGGGCCCAGCAGCACGTCGCACTGCCGGAACGCCGCGTCGAACTCCTCCTTGATGCGCCGGCGCACGCGCAGCGCGCGCGTGTAGTACGCGTCGTAGTAGCCGCTGGACAGCATGTACGTGCCCAGCATGATGCGCCGCTGCACCTCGGGGCCGAAGCCCTCGCTGCGGCTGCGTGCGTACAGCGTGAAGAGGTCCTCGCCCGGCCTCAGCGCCGCACGATGCCCGTAGCGGATGCCGTCGAAGCGCGCCAGGTTGCTGCTCGCCTCGGCGGGGGCGATCACGTAGTAGGTGCTGATGCCGACGTCGGTCAGCGGCAGCGCGACCTCGACGATCGTCGCGCCCATCTTCGCGTAGGCGTCCGCCGCGCGTCGGACCGCGGCGTTCACGCCTGCGTCGTTCGCGTCGCTCATGTACTGCGTGGGGATGCCCACGCGCAGGCCGTCGAGCGGCTGCTCGATCGTTCGCGTGACCGGCGGGACGGCGACGTCCGCGGTCGTGCTGTCGCGTTCGTCCATGCCGGCCATGGTCTCGAAGAGCAGCGCCGCGTCGCGCACGCTGCGCGTCATCGGGCCGATCTGGTCCAGGCTGCTGCCGAACGCCACCAGGCCGTAGCGCGAGATCCGCCCGTAGGTCGGCTTGAAGCCGACGATCCCGCAGAACGACGCGGGCTGGCGGATGCTGCCGCCGGTGTCGCTGCCCAGCGCGGCTGCGCACAGGCCGGCCGCGACCGCCGCCGCGCTGCCGGCGCTGCTGCCGCCCGGCACGCGCCCCGTGTCCCACGGGTTGCGCACCGGCCCCCAGATGCAGTGCTCGCCGGAGGAACCCATGGCGAACTCGTCCAGGTTGGTCTTGCCCACGATCGCCGCGCCGGCACCCTGCAGGCGCTCGACCGCGGTCGCGTCGAACGGCGAGCGGTATCCCGCCAGCATCCGGCTGCTGCACGTGGTCTGTCCCAGCCGCGTGACGATGTTGTCCTTCACCGCGATGGGCACGCCGGCCAGCGCGCCCAGCGGGCGGCCGGCGCGCGCGTCGACGTCCACCTGCTGCGCCTGCTCCAGCGCGGCCTCGGCGAAGGTCTCGTGGTACGCGTTCAGGACGGGGTTCTGCGCGGCGATCCGGCGCAGCACCTGTGCACAGAGCGTCTCGGCGCTGAGCGCCTGTGCCGCGATGGCGTCGCGCAGGGCGGTGAGGTCGGGGAGCGGCTCGGTGGTCGTCATGGCTCAGTCCCCGTCCGCCAGCACCTTGGGCACCGCCAGGAAGCGTCCTTCGGCGGCCGGTGCGTTCATCAGGAGGTCCTCGACCGGCATGCACTCGCAGGGCACGTCGTCGGCCAGGCGGTTGTGGCTCTCGAAGGGGTGCGCCATTGGCTCGGCGCCGGCCACGTCCACCGCGGACAGCTTTCCGATGTGGCCCAGGACGGCCGCCAGCTGGGTGCGGTAGGTCTCCGTGCGGGCGGCGTCGATCTCGAGTCGCGCCAGCTTGGCCACGTGCGCCACCTGTGCGGCGGTCAGCGGGGCGGGCGCGTGGGACGGGTCGCTCATGGGACGGAAGTGTACGGATCGCGGCTATCCTCGACGCCCGTCATGGCAAAGAGCGATTTCGTCGTCGGCATCGACCTGGGCGGCACCAACATGGCCGCCGGCATCGTGGACCGCAAGGGCCGCATCGTCGGCCGTGCCAAGAAGAAGACCAAGGCGCAGGAAGGCCGCGAAGTCGTGGTCGACCGCATCGTCGCCACCATCGAGGAGGCCTGCGCCGAAGCCAAGGTGCCCATGGCTTCGCTGGCGGCGGTCGGCATCGGCGCGCCAGGCCCGGTGGATTTCGGCAAGGGCATCGTGATCACCGCCGGCAACCTTGGCTGGAAGAACGCGCCGCTCGGCGACCTGCTGCGCCGGCGCACCGGGCTGCCGGTGTTCGTGGACAACGACGTCAACGTCGCCGCGTGGGGCGAGGCCACCACCGGCGCCGGCGAGGGCTGCGACTCGCTGCTTGCCGCATGGGTCGGCACCGGCGTCGGCGGCGGACTGGTGCTGGGCAAGCGCCTGTGGCGCGGCGACATGCACACGGCCGGCGAGATCGGCCAGACGATCATCTACCCCAACGGCCAGCCGGGCAGCACCACGCTGGAGGAGTTCTGCAGCCGCACCGGCATGGCGCGCTCGATCGCCACGCGCGCGGGCTTCCACCCCGACAGCCTCTACCACAAGGCCGTCGCCAAGATGAAGGCCGACGGCAAGGATGGCCCGATCGGCAGCTCGACGCTCGCGGCCTGCTACGAGGCCGGCGATCCGCTGGTGTGCGGCGTGGTGAACTCGGCCGCCGACCTGCTGGGAATCGCGATCGCCAACTGGATCACCGTGCTCTCGGTGCGCACGGTCGTGATCGGCGGCGGCGTGGCCGAGGCGTTCGGCAAGCCGTACGTCGAGCGCGTGGAGCGCAGCATCAAGGACCACGTCTTCCCCAGCGCGCTGGCGCCCCGCCTGAGCGTGCGGCTCACCAAGCTCAAGGACACCGCGGGCGTCGTCGGCGCGGCGATGCTGGCGTGGAGCGAGCAGGGCTGACGCCGCGCGGGCCCGCCCGCCGCCGGCCACCGAACGAAGCGAGGCGCCCCGTCGTGGGGCGCCTCGCGTGCGTTGCGGGACGGATGGTCGCGTGCGGTCAGCGGCGGTTCGCCAGCGCCGCGCGGAAGGCGAACTTCAGCGCCTCCAGGTAGATCCACACCAGCGTCACCATCAGGCCGAAGGCGAAGTACCACTCGTACTCCTTGCCCAGGCGCAGGGCCGTGGCTTCCTCGATCTGCTGGAAGTCGACCACCAGCCACAGCGAGGCGATGATCAGGATCACGCCGTTGATGATCAGGCCCCACATCGCGCCCTTGCCGCCCTGCATCGCGTCCTGCAGGCCGATGCCGGGGATGTTGATGTCCCAGAAGCCCAGGATGAACTGCGCCAGATAGACCAGGCACAGGCCGATCGTCAGCGTCGAGAGCACCGCCACGAAGGTGCGGTTGGCGCGGATCAGGCCGGCGCGGTACGCCAGCAGCATCGCGGCGGTCATCGCGCCGGTGATCACGAACGCCTGGATGCCCAGGTGCATGAAGGTGGTCACGCCGCGCTCCGCCAGGACCGCGTCCAGGATCATGGCCAGCGTGCCCAGCCAGGCACCCTGCACCGCCGAGTAGATGGGCGTGGCCCACGCCGCGCGGGCGGGGTTGCGCCAGGTCACGAAGAAGGCGCCGATGCCGACGACCATCGAGGCGATCATCAGGCCCCACATGGCGCCCGACCCGAGGGCCTTCACGAGCGCGATGCCGCCGAAGCCGCCTGCGACGGCGATGGCCAGCGAGATGGCGGTCTTGGTGGCGACGCCGTTGACGGTGGCGGGGTTGGCCGCGCCCGCGCCGGCGGCGACGCCGAGCTGCGAGTCTGCGAGCACCGGATTCGAGGACTGGAGGTTGAGCATGGTGCGGGATTGTACGCACGCACCCCCGTGCCGTTCGTGGGCACGGGGGTGCGTGGGGATTGCGTAACGGGGTCGGACCTTCGCCGCGGCCTGCCGCGGGCCGGTCGTCAGAGGATCTCGGCCGCCAGGCTGGCCAGCTCGCTGCGCTCGGTCTTGCTCATCGTCACGTGGCCGGCGATCGTCTGGCCCTTCATGCGCTCGATCAGGTGCGCCAGGCCGTTGGACGCCGCATCCAGGTACGGGTTGTCGATCTGGCCGATGTCGCCGCACATCACGATCTTCGTGCCGTCGCCGACGCGGCTCACGATCGTCTTGACCTCGTGCGGGCTCAGGTTCTGCGCCTCGTCGACGATCATGAACTGGTGCGGGATGCTGCGGCCGCGGATGTAGGTCAGCGGCTCCATGATCAGCTTGCCGGTGGCCATCAGCTGGTCCATGCGCTGCTCGGTGCTGCGGCTCTCGGCCTCGTTGTGGCCGCCGCTGCGCGTGCTCAGCAGGTAGCTCACGTTGTCGAAGATGGGCTGCATCCACATCGAGAGCTTCTCGTCCTTGTCGCCCGGCAGGTAGCCGATGTCGCGGCCCAGCGGCATGATCGGGCGCGCCACCAGCAGCTTGTCCAGGCGCTCCTCCTTGAGCACCTTCTGCATGCCGGCGGCGATCGCCAGCAGCGTCTTGCCCGTGCCGGCGGGGCCGATCAGCGTGACCAGCTTGACGTCGTCGTCCAGCAGCAGGTCGAGCGCCATCGTCTGCTGCACGTTGCGCGCCATCACGCCGTAGACCGGCTTGCGCGGCCCGGTCACCGGGATCAGGTGCCCGGTGTTGCCCAGCACGCGGGCCAGGCCCGTGTGCGCGTGGTCGGTCTCGTCGACCAGGATCACGAACTGGTTGGGCACCAGGTCGTCCGCGCGGACCTGTTCGCCGTCCGGCGTGCGCGCCACGATGCCGTCGAGCAGCGTGCGCGGGAGCTGGCGCTCCTGGTACAGGCTGTCGATGACGTCGGTGGGCACCGTCATGCTGCAGTAGCCCGAGTGGAGCCAGTCGGCGTCCACGCGGTCGGCCTCGAAGTCCTCGCTGGGGATGCCCAGCGCGTCGCACTTCACGCGCGCGTTGATGTCCTTGCTGATGAAGATCGTGCGCAGGCCCTTGGCGTGCAGGCCGGCCGCCACGCTCAGGATGCGGTTGTCGTTCTGGTCCAGGTCGAGCGCGTAGCCGGCCAGGTTCTCGGTGCGCGCGATGCGGATCGATCCGCCCTGCTCGTTCCACTTCACGCCCTCGAACAGGTGGCCCAGGCTGCGCAGCTTGTCCAGCGAGCGGATCACCTGGCGCGAGTTGCGCCCGGTCTCGTCGTTGTTCTTCTTGAACTTGTCCAGCTCCTCGATGACCGTGAGCGGGATGACGACCTCGTGCTCCTCGAACTTGAAGATCGACTGCGGGTTGTGGAGCAGCACGTTCGTGTCGAGCACGAAATGCTTCTGCACGGCGGAGCCGGCGGCCTGGCTGGGGGAGCGGGAGGTTTCGGACGCGTCGCGAGGCATGAAGCTGGTCAACGCGCGATCCTTTGCTGGGCGCAGCGGGTTGCGCCCGAAGTGCGGCCGCGGTGGGGGCCGCGTGCGGAGGCCCACGTCCTTGTGGACCCGTCTGCGAGACGTCTACAGGGTGCGATGCCCGGGGTTCGGAGTCAAGTGGGAATTTCCGGACTGAACGCTACCTTGGTGGGATGTCCCGCCCCCCGAAGCGCCCCGCCCGTGGCCTTGCACGCACCGCCGCCGCCGGCCGCCGCCGCACCGCCGCCCCGGCCCGTACGGTCGGGGACCTTCTGGCCGCGATGGAATCGGTGGCGCCTTCCCGCCTGGCCGAGTCCTGGGACAACGTCGGCCTGCTGCTGGGCAGCCGCGCCGCGCCGTGCGCGCGGGTGCTGCTGACGATCGACCTGACGCCCGACGTGCTGGACGAGGCTGTCGACCTGGCCGTGGACGCCGTGGTCGCATACCACCCGCCGATCTTTGACCCGCTGAAGCGCCTGACCGGCGACGACCCACGGCAGCGCACGCTGCTGGAGGCCGCGCAGGCGGGCATCGCGCTGCTCTCGCCGCACACCTCGCTGGACGCGGTGCAGGGCGGCGTGAACGACTGGCTGGCCGAGGGCATCGCGGGCGGCGCGTCCGAGCTGGCCCGTGCGGCGCTCCTGGAGCCGCTGCGGCCCGCGGCGGCACTTCCGCGCGGCGAGGCCTTCAAGGTCGTCGCGTTCGTGCCCGCCGAGGCGGGCGCCGCCGTCCGTTCCGCGCTGGCCGACGCGGGCGCCGGACGGATCGGCGACTACGACCACTGCACCACGCGCTGCGACGTGACGGGCACGTTCCGCGGCGGTCCGGCGACGAACCCCGCCGTCGGCACGCCCGGGCGCCTGGCGGAGGCCCGCGAGGAACGCATCGAGACCGTCGTCTCCGCCGAGCGCCTGCCGTGGGCGCTTGCCGCGCTGCGCGCCGTGCACCCCTACGAGGAGCCTGCGTTCGAGGTCCACGCGCTGGCGCCGCGGCCCTCGCTGGACGAGGGCGCGGGGCGCCTGCTGGGCCTGCGCACACCGGCCAGCGTGCGCACGATCGCCGCGCGCCTGCGGCGTCACCTGGGCTGCCGTCGGATCGAGCTGGCCGCGGCACCGGGCACGCGCGATGCGCAGCATTCGCGCATCGGCATCTGCGCCGGCGCGGGCATGTCGCTCTTCGCGGACGCGCACGCGCGCGGCGCCACGCTGTTCGTGACCGGCGAGGCCCGCCACCACGACCAGCTGGCCGCGGCCGCGGGCGGTTGCGGGCTGCTGCTGGCCGGCCACACCGTCACCGAGCGCGGCTACCTGCCGCGCCTGGCCGAACGGCTGGCCGCCGCCTGCCCCGGCCTCATGCTGACGGTCTCGAAGGTCGACGGCCACCCGCTGTCGGATGCCTGAGCGCGGGCTCAGCGCACCCGTGCCGGGTCGCCCGCCAGTGCATTGGCGCTCGCCACGGCGTCCTCGATGCAGCGTGCGCATGCATCGGCACCCACGCTCTGCCACAGGTCGGGCACGGCACGGAACGGGGCGCCGCCCACCATCACGGGGATCCGTGGGCCCGGCATGGCACGCACCGCTTCGATGGTGTCCGCCGTCGCGCGCAGCGACAGGGTCGTCGAGGCGCCGAGCACCAGCAGGTCGAACGGCCGCGCTCCCGAGACGGGGTCGGGCTCGAGCGACCCCACGACCTCACCCGCCGGCGTGTTCGCGCCCAGGTACTCCACGTCCCAGCCATCCAGCTCCAGCAGGTCGGCGACCACGCGGATGCCGATCTCATGCATGTCGCCCCCGACTGCGCAGCACAGCGCGCGGCGCCCGTTGGAGGGCGCTCGCGGAGCGTCCAGCCGCAGCTGCGCCAGGATTGCCGCCGTCGCGGCGGTGCAGGCATGCTCGTCGGCGATCGATGCCTCGTGCATGTGCCACATGCGGCCGATCTCGGCAAGCGCCGGAAGGATGATGCGCGCGCAGACCTGCGCCGGCGGCATTCCTCCGCGGCGCGCCTCGAGCACCAGGCGTGCGGCCTGGTCGCGTTCGCGCTGCAGCAGGTGCAGCAGGTACAGGCGCGCCAGCGTCGCGTCGCTCGCGTGGTCGTCCAGGATCGAGCTCATCGCGTCGATGTGCGCGGGCGCGTCGATCGCGCGCTCGACGATGGCGGCTGCCGCGGCGCCCGGCGCGGGCGGCAGTTCGTCGCGAATCACCTTCGCCAGGGCGGCGAGGTGGGCACGGACATCGGAGTCGGGGACCTCGCGCGCGACAAGTGCGGCTCGCGCCCATCCCGCGTTGCCTTCGAACAGTTCGGGCCGGTCCGCGGCGACGGCCTCCACCAGGTGCGCCAGGCGCGAGGCCAGTTCGGCGCGCCAGATCCGGCGTCCGGCCGCGCCGTAGCGCTGCTCCATGGTTGGATCGCGCTCCCAGAGGGCGTCCAGGGCCAGCTCGGCCATGCCGCGCTGGACCTGTTCGAGCATTGCCGCGTGTTGACGCGATTGCGGGGTCATCCGCAGCGCTTTCGCCGGCGGGCGCAGGTGGGATTCACCGCCGCGGAACCCATGAATCGGGGCCCCTCGGGCGGGGTGTGCCGTCCGGAGCGGCCTCGGTGGCCGGTTCAGCCCTCGAACCGGGCCAACACCGTGGACGTGTTGTGCCCGCCGAACCCGAAGGAGTTGTTGATCGCGTAGCGGATCTTCGCCTCCTGGGCGACGTTGGGCACGAAGTTCAGGTCGAAGCCCTCGTCCGGGTTGTCCAGGTTGATGGTCGGCGGCAGGATGCCGTCGCGCAGCGCCAGGACCGTGGCCACGCTCTCAATGGCTCCGGCGCCGCCCAGCGTGTGGCCGGTGACGCTCTTGGTGCTCGACATCGCCAGCGTGCGCGTGGCGTCGCCGAACAGGCCCTTCACCGCCATGACCTCGGCGCGGTCGCCCAGCGGTGTGCTGGTGCCGTGCGCGTTGATGTAGCCGATCTGGGCGGGGTTGAGCTCGGCCTCGCGCATCGCCATCTCCATGGCCTTGCGCGCGCCGCGGCCGTCGTCTGCGGGGGCCGCGATGTGGAACGCGTCGCCCGTCACGCCGTAGCCCAGGATCTCGGCGTAGATGCGAGCGCCGCGCTTCTTCGCGTGCTCCATCTCCTCAAGCACCAGGATGCCGGCGCCCTCGGCCAGGACGAAGCCGTCGCGGTCGCGGTCGAACGGGCGGCTGGCCTTGGTCGGGGCGTCGTTGCGGGTGCTCAGGGCCTTCATGGCCGCGAAGCTGCCCACGCAGAGCGGCGTGACTGCGCCTTCGCTGCCGCCCGCCACCACCGCGTCGGCGTCGCCGCGCTGGATCATGTGGAACGCCGCGCCCAGGGCGTGGCTTCCCGTCGCGCACGCGGTCGCGGTGGCGATGTTCGGGCCGCACAGGCCGAATCGGATGCTGACGTTGCCCGCCAGCGCGTTGACCATCAGCTTCGGCACGACGAAGGGGCTGACCGTCTTGGGGCCCTTTGCGATCAGCTTGCGCAGGCCAACCTCGATCGTGTCGATGCCGCCGATGCCGCTGCCGATCGCGACGCCGTAGCGGTACGGGTCGCCCTTCGAGAAGTCGATGCCGCTGTCGGCCACCGCTTCCTCGGCCGCGCACATCCCGAACACCGAGAACCGGTCCATGCGCTGGATCGACTTCGGGTCGATGCGCTTCTCCGGCTGCAGGTTCTTCACCTCGCCGGCGAACGTCACGCTCCACTCGGGGGTGGGCTCGAAGCTGGTGATCGGGCCGATGCCGGACCGGCCCTCGACGAGGGCCTTCCAGAACTCGGGGACCGTGTGTCCGACGTCGGTGACGGCGCCCAGGCCAGTCACCACCACGCGCCGAAGGGTGATCGTCCGCATGACGGGGGGGTGGG
>JBIKJV010000207.1:0-3818 GCA_044360755.1 Phycisphaerales bacterium | reverse complement strand
CAGCCTGGTCGGCACCGACAGCCACACCACCATGATCAACGGCCTGGGCGTCGTGGGCTGGGGCGTGGGCGGCATCGAGGCCGAGGCCGTCATGCTGGGCCAGCCGATCTACATGCTGATTCCCGAGGTCATCGGCGTGCGCGTCTCGGGCAAGCTGCCCGAGGGCGTCACCGCCACCGACCTGGTGCTGCGCGTCACCGAGGTGCTGCGCAAGTTCGGCGTGGTGAACAAGTTCGTCGAGTTCTTCGGCCCCGGCCTGGCCGAGATGACGCTGGCGAACCGCGCCACCATCGCCAACATGGCCCCCGAGTACGGCGCGACGATCGGCTTCTTCCCGGTCGACCAGCACACGCTCGACTACATGCGCCTGTCCGGCCGCAGCGAGGGCCTGATCCGCACCGTCGAGGCGTACTGCAAGGCGAACCACCTGTGGCGCGACGACAAGGCGCCGATCAAGTACACGGCGGTCGTCGACCTGGACCTCTCGACGATCGTGCCCGCGCTGGCCGGCCCCGCGCGCCCGCAGGACCGCGTGGCGCTCAACGACATGAAGTCGGCGTGGCACAAGGAGCTGCCGAAGTTCCTGGAGAAGTCCGCGGCCGGCGCGAAGCCCGCCGCGGGCGCCGCCGTCGCCGCGGGCGGCACGGCCACCGCGACCGCCACGCAGTCCGCCGTCGCGGTCCGCGACGAGCAGGGCAACGAGTACCAGCTGGGCCACGGCGCGGTCGTGATCGCCGCCATCACCAGCTGCACCAACACCAGCAACCCCAGCGTCATGCTGGGCGCCGGCCTGGTGGCCAAGAAGGCCCGTGAAAAGGGCCTGGTCCGCAAGCCCTGGGTGAAGACCAGCCTGGCCCCCGGCAGCAAGGTCGTCACCGAATACCTGACCAAGGGCGGCGTCCTGAAGCCGCTCGCCGAGCTGGGCTTCGACGTGGTCGGCTACGGCTGCACCACGTGCATCGGCAACAGCGGCCCGCTGCCCGACCACATCGGCAAGGCGATCAAGGACGGCGACCTGGTCGTCGCCAGCGTCCTCTCGGGCAACCGCAACTTCGAGGCGCGCGTGCACCAGGACGTCAAGGCCAACTACCTGGCCAGCCCGCCGCTGGTCGTCGCCTACGCCATCGCCGGCACGGTCGACATCGACCTGGCGAAGGACCCGATCGGCACCGGCAGCGACGGCAAGCCCGTCTACCTGAAGGACATCTGGCCGACGCAGGCCGAGGTGGACGCCGCCGTGGCCAAGGACGTCACGCGCGACCAGTTCGAGCGCGAGTACGGCCACGTATTCGACGGCAGCCCCGCGTGGCAGGCCATCAAGGGCGGCGGCGGCGAGGCCTACGCGTGGGACGCCAAGAGCACGTACATCCAGAATCCCCCGTACTTCGAGGGCATGACGATGACGGTCGGCACGATCAAGCCGATCGCCGGCGCGCGCTGCCTGGCCTCGCTGGGCGACAGCGTGACCACCGACCACATCTCGCCCGCGGGCAACATCAAGGCCGATTCGCCGGCCGGCAAGTTCCTGACCGAGCACGGCGTGGCGGTGGCGATGTTCAACAGCTACGGCAGCCGTCGCGGCAACGACCGCGTCATGACGCGCGGCACCTTCGCCAACACGCGCATCAAGAACAAGCTGACCCCGGAGAAGACCGGCGGCTGGACGCGCGACTTCACCGACGGCGGCAAGGAGAAGTTCATCTACGACGCGGCGGTCAACTACAAGAAGGCGGGCACGCCGCTCGTCGTCCTGGCCGGCAAGGACTACGGCATGGGCTCCAGCCGCGACTGGGCCGCCAAGGGAACGTTCCTGCTGGGCGTGAAGGCCGTGATCGCCGAGAGCTACGAGCGCATCCACCGCTCGAACCTGGTGGGCATGGGCGTGCTGCCACTTCAGTACCTGCCCGGCCAGACCGCGGCCTCGATCGGCCTGGACGGCACCGAGACGTTCGCGGTGAACGTGGACGACGCGCTGCAGCCGCGCCAGAAGGTCGAGGTCACCGCGACCAAGGCCGACGGCACGAAGGTGCAGTTCGAGACCCGCTGCCGCATCGACACGCCGGTCGAGGTCGACTACTACCGCAACGGCGGCATCCTGCACACGGTGCTGCGCAAGATGGCGGCGGGCTGACCCGCCCGCGCGGCGCGCATGAAAAAAGGCCGCCGAACACGATCCTTCCCGCCACCGCGCCGACACTGGCGCGGTGGCGGTGCTTTTGGACATCCTCCAGGACGCGTGCGACGCGTGGCTGGGCTGCGGGCTGCCGTCCCCGGCCGATGCGGTGCGTGCGGCGGCATGGGCGCCGGACGCGCCGGGCGCGTGGTGCCTGCGGTGCGGGTCGTCGCGGTGCGGCGGCGCAGGTCCAGGCGGTGCTCCGCCCGCGTGCGCCGTGCGTGATGGCGCACCGGCATCGGTCGATCGCGTGATCCGCCTGGGCGCGCACGGCGGGGTGCTGCGCGACTGGGTGCTGGCGATCAAGCACCAGCGCTGGGATGCGATGGCCGAAGCGCTGGGCGCCGCGCTGGGCCACCAGCTGGCGGGGTGTGGTTCGCTGACGGCAGGGCAGGGCACCGTCGTGGTGCCGGTGCCGATGCCCGCGTTGCGCCGCTGGGCGCGCGGGATCGATCACGCGGCACTGCTCGCGCGCCAGGTGGCGCGCACGAACGGCCTTCGCGTGGTGCAGCCCATGCGGCAGCTGCACACGGGCAGCCAGGTCGACGCCGACGGCCGCGTGGCGCGCCTTTCGCGCGGCGAGCGGTTCCGGTGGCGCGGCGGCACGCGCGCAGCGTCAGCGGTGTGCGGCCGGCGCGTGGTCGTGGTGGACGACGTGCGCACGACGGGCGCCACGCTGGCCGAGGTGGCGCGGCTCCTGCGCGGCGTCGGCGCCGTCGCGGTGGACGCGGCGGTCGTTTCCGTGCGGGAGTGAGCGGCCTTGCGGGTGCCCAGGGTGGCCGCACCTGCGCCCGTGCATCCGCATCGCCGCGGGTCCTGAATGTGGACAACTTGTCGCGGCGCCGAACGGTCGGCACTTTCTTTTTGCCCGCGGTTCTTCGCCACCACCCATAATCCCTGCGAACGGGACCGAAGAACCTGCTGCGGACGTGGCAGGCGCCCCAGGGCATCCGGAACCGCGTGGTTTCAGGCGAAAAATCGTCAGCTGCACCGCCTGCATGGGTTGACAGGGGGGACGGTTTCGTTACCATTCGCGACCCGCTTCGGCTTCGGCTGAAGCGGCCATCTTTGACAAGTGAACAGTTGGAACGCCGCGAGGATGCGCCGGCACCTGGACTCATCACGATGGGTCGCAGGTGACAGCCTGAACCAAAAACAGGCAAAACAGACGGTCACAGCCGTCTGTCTGGACATCCTTCGTGAAGCCAAACGAAGTGAACGGTCAATTCCACAGCCATCACCGATCCCCGCAAGGGGTGAGGCGAATGGATGTCCAAAATCCATGGGCAGCCTGCCCATGGCGTCGAACGCGAAAGTGTGGATCGACGAATAGACCGGCCCACCCCCCAACGAGGGTGGGTCGCCAGGCAACTCTCATTCGAAGCTCAGCAGGCCTCGGCCTGCCGCAACGAACTTAAGTGAAGAGTTTGATCCTGGCTCAGATTGAACGCTGGCGGCATGGCTAAAACATGCAAGTCGAACGCCTGTAGCAATACAGGAGTGGCGAAAGGGCGAGGAATAGTTTCCTATGTACCTCAAGGTCGGGGATACCCCGGAGAAATCCGGATCAATACCCGATGTGGTCGAGAGATCAAAGGTTTACCGCCTTGAGAGCAGGGAAACACCTATCAGGTAGTTGGTGGGG
>JBIKJV010000415.1:0-3856 GCA_044360755.1 Phycisphaerales bacterium | reverse complement strand
TTTTCAAGGGTTTTTCATTCTGGACCATCTGGACCACCTATTTATAAAAAGAAATAGAAATGAATACACCCGTGAAACCCTCGGAAGTCTTTTCCCAAATACGCTGGTCTGGGTGGTCCGCCTGTTCCGAAACGGGGGGGCACTCAGGAGATTAAGTATTGGCGCATCGCCGCACACGCAGAGGAGCGTTTCAAATGAAATCAGTCATCCGTGAGAATTTCGAAGAAGGGCGTCGTGCCCGCGCCAAATCACCCTTGCGTTCTGGGCTATACAAACTCAAGGAAGTTCGGCGTTACCCCAACCGGACACTCAATACACTCGATGAGTTGATAAAGGCTAAGAAGTACAAACAACCCTGCGACGCCCTCTACGGCGATTCGCCGAAAGTCTGGGCACGAGGATGGTTGAAGGAGCTTACGTACCGCCTAGGAAAGGATCTCCTCCCCAGCATTGAGGCCCTGACCGGTGACGGCTTACCGACGGAGATGATCCAACCTCACCTGCTTGGACTGCGCCAGCGGGAACAGGATCTGGTATCGGAGCTAGAGGGGGCCGATTGGAAACTACGGAGCTTGGGCATTAAGCACGAGTACGACCTCTGGAACCGTGGCGAGTCGGTCCTTCTGGAACCAAGTGTCGAGTTCCTCGCAATGACTGAGGCTGGACTCCGCCTCGTTGATGCTTACCTCCCGGGGAAACTATCGAACCAAGACCGAGCCGAGTTCTTTCAGCCACATCCGAAGGTCATATTCGGATAGCGACGGTTACTTCCTAGAGGTCAACGCGAAATTCACCGATCTCTGCCCGTTCAAACGGCTAATCAAATGGAACAAGTATGCCCCTGCCAAACGTAGCCTCCGGTCGAACCCCGCAATGCCGAGCGCGATCCAAACGCAGCCTAGAACGCTGTTTAAACCCCGCCGCTTTTGGGCTGCCCGTCTGTCGGTTTCATGGCGCAAGGCGTCCAGACGCGGTCCTACGAGGTCCTAGCCACCCCCAGTACCGGCATGGGCGGGAGACGCTCGAAGCGAGGCGTAATCGGGTAGAGGCTATGACGCGAATTAGGGTCCTAGCGGACCTTGGGGTGGCTGGCGGGTTCTTAACCAAGCGAATCAGCGGGCGACGCCCTGGCGGAGTCAAAACGCCTGGTAACTAGGCCCGACCCCCCCTGTATGCCAACGCCCGACTCTGACAACGGTCGCCCGAGCCCCGTGCTTGCGGCACAGCTCCTTCACGGCAACCCCACGGTCGGCCTCCCGCAGAAACCGAATGACCTGCACCTCCGCAAACCGACCCTTCGCGTTTACCCCCCCCCGGCCGCCGGAGTGAGACTCTAAACCCTGCCGCTATGCGGTATAGCGGGACGCCATACCGAGCGGGTTTGCGCATTGATGCGGGGAAGTTGTCCCGCTATCGTAGAGGCCTCATCGTCGCGGTTTCACAGCAGAGCTTTCATGATGCATTTCTCGACACCGGCAATCCCGAAGGCCTTCCGCGAGTTTGACGCCGTGCCGCTCAAGACCTCCCGCCGCGGCACGCCTCGGCGATGGGTGAACGCTTTCAGCAACGAGTTCATCGGCCCGAACGCGTCCAACCTGTATGCGACAGAGACCCTCCTCGGGGACTGGGAGGGCCGAGTCTTAATACTCGCACAAGACGCGTTGCCTGCCCGGTCGCTTCGAAACCTGCTTGATTTGTACCTCACCCAGGGAACCCCGCGAGAAAGCGCTTGGCGTCACGCAGAGCGAGGTAAAGAAGGCCACAAAGGAGGGTTTCAAACAAACGAGCTGATCGAAGCCATGATGAAGACGTATGCTCGCGGTGTCGGAGCACTGTATGGATCCGCCACCGCACACATGCTCTACGATAACGGCACCACACATTACTCACGGTCACTGCCAGGACTCCACGACCCGCGACTGAGGAATCACCTTCTGGATGTGCTCTGGTGGGTGTGGGGCTCCATGCCGAATCTAAAATACGTACTTTGTCTCGGGGAGGTCGCGTGGGACCTCTCAGTGGAAGCAGCCAATCTCCGCTGCAATACTCCTTTCCACAAATTACGCGACGGGGATCGCGCAGACGACTGTCTGACAGGGATGGTCAACGCTCGCGAGTTAATTTTCATACCGTCCTTGCACCCGGCGGCTCGATGTGAACGCGATCAAAAGGAACGCGGGTGGCGCAAGCTTGCGGACGCCATCAATAACGACAAGAACCCGTAGCGGAGCAATCTGGGCATCCGCAGCTGTCTTTAATGCTGCGTTGGTAAGAGTATTTCTTTAAATGCTTTAAGGATGTCCTACAACTGCACCTCCGACCACTCGACTTGTGTCACCAAAAACTCAATGTTTTGGAGGCGCTTGCGATAGGCGGTCATTGCAAGTAGCGCCCCGTGGAGCCCTTGCCGGGCGTGGTCTTCCGGGCGCTCACCGACGAGGAGCGAAACTAATAAGCAAGAAGAACACGGCAGCCAAGAAACACTCAGCTCTTTGCGTACTGACGAGAATTGCATGCGGATGAAAGTCTATACGATCGGCACGCTGCACCGGGCACAACCCATCATGGCGCGCAGTTAAAGGGGATTTATCGATCACACTCTCGGCGGCCCGACGCTCAATCGGTCTTGGCGCAACTTCCGCGGTGGTTCGAGGACTACAACGAAAGCCATCCGCACAAAGCCTTGGGAATGAAGTTACCCTGTGAGTTCATTCGCAGCTTCTATCAACTGGCAGCAGCCTGTCCGGTCTGATGGGGGCGACTGCATCTTGAGCATAGGCAACACGCGTCATATCATGTAGACGCGCCAACATTAGCGCCTGCCGTTTGGAAAAAACCTGGAGGTAGGTATGACAAAGCAAAAATCAAAGACTTCCCTTCCGCTCGGAAGGGCATGCAAATTTGTAGCCGAAAATCTTCCCACGAGCGAATATCTGACTGAGCGACATTCAATTTTCAAGGGAGAGGACTACGTAGACATTTCAGTTGCTGCACAATGGTTGTCTGAGTACGAGACAATTTCGGTTGAGGTCGTATTTTCGGTGCAAGCTGCGCAGCATGAGTCTATGCAAGCTCATATTCACAATGATGACACCAAGGACGACATTGACTCCGGTATCGGGGAACTTTTTGAAAATGCCCTGCAAGACGAGTTCCCTTCATACGATTGGAGTTACCCAATCGGTGAGATTTTGATTAAGTGTCGAAAAATAAAGTAAGTGGTTAAGCGTCATGCCAGACGTCGATACTACATAGTTTGCTATGATGGAACTGTTTTTACGTTAGACGATTTCAGATATTCTCGCTCCGTCTATCCGGCCGGTTCGTTATCAGGACGTTCGGTCATGGCTGAAGGCGATTGGTTCCTGTTATTTGATGTTGCTTCGTTGACATTTCGCGGGCACGGGCAAGTCATAGTCGGTCAGCGGGGGGGGCGATGCGGCAAACGCCCAATGACAAGTCCGTTTACGGCAGCGCTAGCTCGAAAGGCCAATCGGCCACTCCATCTACTGGAAAATCGTCTTAATTTTTTGAAATCGCCCCACAATTCTCGATTGCTGGCGTGGCGGAGTCGTGGCGTAAGCCGAATTTCTCGGAGAGACTTTGACCTTATATTTAACGTATGGTGGGGGATCGAGCGGTTCAGCAACAGCTTACCGAGATGAATCGCTTTCTGCGGGTAGCGACACCAAACCTACACGGAGACTGATGTTGTGCGTTAATCCGACGCCCCCCCCTGTCCTGAGTAGCGAATGAGTTGAGAGTCTAACCCCGGCCTGGAGGTCGGCGTTAAGAAGCGGTTAACGTAACACCAGATTTTCTGACTTGTGCTCGAGCCCGACCGTCCGCAGGCGGA
>JBIKJV010000008.1:0-35934 GCA_044360755.1 Phycisphaerales bacterium | reverse complement strand
ATGCCCACCAGCGTGCTGGTGGCGATGTAGAGCGTCAGGCCGCTCGGCGCGCTGTACAGCATGAAGGGGACGAGGATGACCATCATCCACTTCATCATCTTCTGCTGGCTCTCCTGCTCGGGCGTCATGTTCGCCGTCGGCGCGGGCGACATGTACTTCTGCTGCAGCCAGAAGACCACGCCCATCAGGATCGGGACCAGGTTGATCGACGACAGCTGGATGACGTACAGGTTGATCGTCGTGCCCAGCGGCAGGAAGCGGTCCTGCGCGCTCAGGTCGGACAGGAAGCCCCAGCCGCCGAGGTTCTGGAACACGCCGAAGAACGCCGGCTGCTGGCGCAGCTCGAACGCGAAGTACAGCACCGCGTACAGCGCGATCCAGATGGGCATCTGCAGGAACGTGGGCAGCATGCCGCCCGCGCAGCCCAGCGGGTTCACGCCGCGCTCGCGGTACAGGCGGACGGTCTCCTCCTGGATCTTCTGCGCATCGCCCTTGTGGCGCTTCTGGATGGCGTCCAGCTCGGGCTTGATCGCCGCCATCTGGCGCGTGACGCGCTGCATGCTGATCTGCGATCGGCGCGTCAGCGGGTGCAGCACGGCGCGCACGCAGATCACCAGCACGATGATCGCCAGGCCCCAGTCGAACACCACCCAGTTGTGCAGGAAGCCGAGGAACCACACCAGGAAGTCCGCCAGCCAGCTGAACGTGCACCAGCTGCAGCAGCCGCTCATCAGGTACAGGATCAGTCCCTGCATGTTGAGCGCCGCGTAGGGCTGCGTGCCCGTGAGCAGCGCGCGGTCCAGCGGGCCGGCGTAGACGCCGACGTCGAACGCGCCGGTGGCGCCGGGGGCAAGTGCCAGCGGCTGGCTGGCCGCGGTCGTGAAGACCACGGGCTCCTGCTTGCCGTCGTGCTCCACCATGCCGGCCTGGCCCTCGACCACGGCCACCGCGGGCGCGAGCGCACGCGAGTCGGACGCCGGCGGGGCGTACGGTGCATGCAGCGCCAGCGCGAAGTAGCGGTTGGTCGACCCGAACCACGAGAGGCCGTACTTCTCCTCCTTCTGGCGCGCGTTGGGCCACAGCACCCAGTCCCCGGCGCCGATCTGGCTGACGACGTCGGCGTGGTTCAGCGTGGCGCCGTGCGCGATGACCGTCGCCTGGGCCGGGTCTCGCTCGGGGCTCATCAGGTAGCCGGCCTGGAAGCGCCGCGTGTCGACCAGCTCGTCGGCGTCGCGGTTCAGCGCGCACGGGCCGAACTGCAGCCAGCGCACGCTGCGCGCGGCAGTGCCCACGTTCTGCACGCGCTGCTCAAGGCGCAGGTCGAACGACCCGGGCTCCAGCACCCAGCGCCGCGTCACGCGCAGCTGCACCGTGCCGGCGGGGTCGGCGATCTCGGTGACGAACGCGCCCGGCGCCGTCTCGGCCCACACCGCGCCGTAGACGTCCACCTGCTGGCCGTCGACCTCGATGACGCGCGCCGCCATCAGCGGGATCGCGTACGCCTTCACCGTGCCGCCGGGGCCCGACATGCCGGCCTGCGTCGCGGCCAGCTCGTAGCGCTGCGAGTCGGGGGGCAGCGCGGGGGCGGAATCGCCGCCCTTGGCGTGCATGCGCGCCTGGCGATCCTCGGCCGCGGTGCGCCAGTACTCGCTGAACAGGATGCGCTCGACGCCCGCGCCGCCGCCGGCGAACGACACCTGGAAGCGGGCCTTCGCCGGGTCCAGCGACCCGATCGGCGCGGGCTTCGTGGCGGCCTGCCCGGGCGCGCGCGCCGTGAGCTTCGGCGCGTTGGGATCCTTCGCGGCGGGCGTGGCGGCGGCGGTGCTGCCGGCCGCGGCGGTGGTCGTCGCGACGGCCTTCACGTCGGTAGCCGGCGCCGGAGCGGCCGGCGTGTCACCGCCCTTCGCCAGCGCGGCGACCGGTTCGGGATCGCCCGCGCCCTTCTGTGCCTGCTCCTGGCCCTTGCCCAGGATGATGATCGCGCCGATGCCGCCGACGGCGACCAGCAGGAGCGCGGTGAGGACGAGGCGACGCAACTTCGCGTTCGGGGTGTTCGCGGCCATGTTTCTCTGTGGTTGTGGGGTGTGCGGGCGGTCGGCCCGGCGGCCCGTGCGCGGTCAGCGGCCTTCGCGCAGCCGGTCGCCGAGCCAGTCGTGCAGCTCGGGGATCGCGTGGATCTTGTCGACAGTCAGGTCGACCTCGTACGGGAGCCGGAAGAACTCGATCGTGTGCTTCGACGTGCCGTCGCCGGTGTCCAGGATGGCGTACGACGCGCGCGGGTCGCCGTCGCGCGGCTGGCCCACGGAGCCGGGGTTCACGATCGCCTTCTGGCCGGGCTCGACGGTGAACGTGCGCTCGGTCAGCTCGTCGGGCCGCCAGAACTCCTGGTCGTCGGTGAAGACGCCGGGGACGTGCGTGTGACCCACCAGGCAGACGTGCTCGATGCGGTCGAAGATGCTTCCCAGCTTCTGCGGGTTGTTGACCGCGTCGTCGGGGAAGAGGTACTCGTTGATCGGCCGCCGCGGCGTGCCGTGGACGCACAGGTAGCCGTTGTCGCTCACGCGCACGCGCAGGTGCCCCAGGAAGTTCCAGCGGCGCTGGCCCGACGCGGGGTCGTCCTGCGCGGCGCGCTCGAACTGCCGGCGCGTCCAGTACGCGGCCTGCTCGGCGGCGGCGTTGAAGTTCGTGGGCTCGTAGAGGACGCCGAAGTCGTGGTTGCCCATCAGCGACCACTCGCAGCGCTCGGCCACCAGGTCGGCGCAGGCCACCGGGTCCGGTCCGTAGCCGATCAGGTCGCCCAGGCAGATGATGCGGTCGACGCGACGACCGTCGATGTCCGCCAGCACGGCCTCGAGGGCCGCGAGGTTGGAGTGGATGTCGCTGATGATCGCGGTGCGCACGCTGGGGTCCCTTCGGGGTTCCGAAGGGTCGGAATCCTAGCGGATTGCGCGTTTTCCCGCCGCCTCGGCCATCAGCACGGCCAGCTGGCGGGCATCCACGGGCTTGGGCAGGTAGCGGTCGCAGCCCGCTGCGAGGCAACGTTCCCGGTCACCCTGCATCGCATCCGCCGTGAGGGCGATGATCAGCGAGTCGCAGCCGCCCATCCGCAGTCGCCGCGCGGCCTCGTAGCCGTCCATGTGCGGCATCTGCATGTCCAGGATGATCACGTCGAAGCGCTCGCCGCGTCCCCGGCGGTCCTCGACGGCCACCACCGCGTCACGGCCGTTCTCGACCAGCATCGCGTCGCAGCCGCAGCGCTTCAGGTGGTAGAGGATCAGGCGCTGGTTGTCGACGCCGTCCTCGGCAAGCAGCACGCGGAGGGGGCACGGCGACGGGCTCGGCGCGGGTGCGGGCGTCGGCGGGGCGGGTGTGGCCCCGGGCGGAACCGCGCGCGAAGTCGATCGCCGCTTGATCTGCGAAGTCTCCGTGGGCCGCACCGGGCGGGGGCTGGTCGCGGTCCGCTCGGCCTGCTGGCCCTGCGTGCGCGCGCGCGCCTCGGCGGCGGCATGGTCGTCCTTTGGCTCGATCGCCTCCGGGATCGCGGCGGTTGCCAGGGGCGCGTATCCCGCGGCAAGCGCGTCGGTGGCGACCTCGACGGTGAACGTGCTGCCCGCGCCGGGCATGCTTGCCGCGACGATGTCTCCGCCCAGCATGCGCGCCAGCCTGCGGCTGATCGCCAGGCCCAGGCCGGTGCCGCCGAAGCGCCGCAGCACCGATGCATCGCCCTGCGTGAACGGCCGGAAGAGCCGCGCGAGCTGGACGTCGCTCATGCCGATGCCGGTGTCCCGCACGCGGAAGCGGACGCGGTGCAGCGCGACCGGCGCGTCGCTCGGCTCGGGGTCGCGGCGCGCGGCGGGCGATTCGTGCAGGCCGGGGCAGTCGACATGCACCGTGATCTCGCCGGACTGCGTGAACTTCACGGCGTTCCCGAGCAGGTTGATGAGGATCTGCCTCAGGCGGGTCGGATCGGTGCGCAGCGTCTGCGGCACGTCCGGCGAGAATTCGACGCGGATCGGATAGCCCATCTGCCGTGCGCGCGGCGCGACCAGCTGCAGCGCTTCCTCGACGATCGCGCGCGGATCGCAGCGCAGGATCTCGATCGACATGCCGCCGGCCTCGATCTTGGAGAGATCCAGGATGTCGCTGATGATCTTCAGCAGGTGCTCGCCGTTGCGGCGGATGCCGATCGTCAGCGCCTGGCGTTCGTCGGGGTCCAGCGACGGGTCGCCGAGCATGTCGCTGAAGCCCAGGATCGCCGTCATCGGCGTGCGGATCTCATGGCTCATGTTGGCCAGGAACGCGGTCTTGGCGATCGCGCTGGCCTCGGCCTCCGCGCGCGCGCGCTGGAGCTCGGCGTTCTGGCGTTCCAGCTCGCGCTTGGCGGCGGCGAACTCGGTTGCGGTGACCGACGTGTCGTCCAGCGCCGCGGCGATGCGGCTGGCGCGTGCGGGTCGGGCGCGGTCCGCGGGGCCGGCCACGCGTGCGCGCGTGCCTGCGTCGAGCAGCGCGCCCAGGGCGTGCTGCTGGCCGGCGGCGCTGGCCTCGGCGCGGAGGCGGCAGGGGGCCCAGGTTCCGTCGTGGCGGCGGATGCGCAGGTCCAGGTCGATCGGGGTGCCCGCCGTGGCCAGGGTCATCGCGGCCTGCTCGAAGCGCGGCAGGTCCTCGGGGTGCAGCGCACCCCGCAGGTCGTCGATCCCGTGGGCAAAGGCATCGTTCGGGTAGCCGAGACGTCGGCGGAACGCGTCGGAGAACCACGCTTCCCCCGTGCGCATGTCCCATGACCACAGCCCGAGGTCTGCGGCGTCCGTGGAGGGCCGACGGCCTGATTCGTGCTCCGGGAGGGGGTCTGGCGTGCTTCCCAAGGTTGTTCCAGCCGGGGCTACCATACGATTCCGCGCCCCGCCTCCAAGCATTTCGCGGATTCAGGGCGCGATTTTCACCCCCCCAGAGGAGACCCCACCATGGCCGAAACCAAGCACTTCGACCTCATCGTCATCGGCGGCGGCCCCGGCGGCTACGTCGGCGCCATCCGCGCGGCCCAGATGGGCAAGAAGGTGGCCTGCGTCGAGCGCAGCAAGCTGGGCGGCGTCTGCCTGAACTGGGGCTGCATCCCGACCAAGGCGCTGCTGCACGCCGCGTCCATCTACACCGAGGCCTTCCAGCACGGCGACGAGATGGGCTTCTCGGTCGACCCGAAGTCCGTGAAGGTCGACTGGTCGAAGGTGATCGGCCGCAGCCGCGACGTCTCTTCCAAGCTGAACGGCGGTATCGGCTTCCTCTTCAAGAAGAACAAGGTCGAGCACGTCCAGGGCCACGCGAAGATCCTGAGCGGCAAGACCGCCGCCGGCCCCTGCAAGGTGCAGGTGACGAAGGCCGACGAGGACTACTACAAGGGCACCGGCGCGGCGGGCAAGGACGACGTGATCCTGACCGCGGACAAGGTGCTGATCGCCACCGGCGCCGCCCCGCGCGAGCTGCCGTTCGCGCCGAAGGACGGCAAGACCATCATCAGCAGCTACGAGGCGCTGAGCATCCCGGCGCGCCCCGAGTCGATCGTGATCGTGGGCAGCGGCGCGATCGGCATGGAGTTCGCGTACTTCTTCAACGCGTTCGGCACCAAGGTGACCGTGGTCGAGATGCTTGACCGCATCATGCCGGTGGAGGACGACGAGATCTCGAAGGAAGCGCTCAAGATCTTCCAGAAGCAGGGCATCGAGTTCAAGCTCGGCTGCATGACGAAGGCGGTCGAGAAGACCGCGAAGGGCGCGAAGGTCACCGTCGAGGACCAGGCGACGAAGCAGTCGTCGGTCATCGAGGCCGAGAAGGTCCTGGTGGCGATCGGCGTCGCGGGCCGCTTCGAGGGCCTGTTCGACGCGTCGCTCGGCCTGAAGACCGAAAAGGGCCACATCGCGACCGACTACCTGGAGAAGAAGGACAAGGCCACGTACGCGACCAGCGTGCCGGGCATCTACGCGGTCGGCGACGTCATCGGCCCGCCGTGGCTGGCGCACGTGAGCAGCGAGGAGGCGATCGTGGCGGTCGAGCGCATGTTCGGCCACGCGTCGACCGGCGTCCACTACGACGCGATTCCCGGCGCCACCTACTGCAACCCGCAGGTCGCCAGCGTCGGCATGACCGAGCGCGCCGCGAAGGAGAAGGGCATCGAGTACCGCGTGGGCAAGTACAGCCTGCAGGCGCACGGCAAGGCGATCGCCGACGGCGCGAACGTGGGCTTCGTCAAGCTCATCGTCAGCAAGAAGTACGGCGAGATCCTGGGCGGCCACATCATCGGCGAGAACGCCAGCGAGCTGATCCACGAGATCTGCGTGGCCAAGTCGCTCGAGGGCACGGTGGACGACATCATCGCCACCATGCACGCGCACCCGACGATGGCCGAGTCGATGCACGAGGCCGCGCTGGGCGCCGAGGGGCGCATGATCCACGGCTGATCCGTCGCCCCGCTTCCCCGTCCAATCCGCCCGCCCGCGCATGCCCCAGTGGCCGCGGGCGGGCTTCTTTCAGCGGGGCAGCAGCGACGTGCCCGTCATCGCCGGCGGCTGCGGCAGGCCCATCATCGCCAGCATCGTCGGCGCAATGTCCGCCAGGCGGCCGCCTTCGCGCAGGCGCGCGCCGCGGAAGGCCGCGCCCACCACGAACAGTTCGACGTCGAAGTTGGTGTGCGCCGTCTGCGGCGCGCCCGTCACGGGGTCCTTCATCTGCTCCGCGTTGCCGTGGTCTGCGGTGATCACCAGGCTGCCGCCACGAGCCAGCGTCGCGTCGACGATCGCGCCCACGCACGCGTCCACCGTCTCGCACGCCTTCACCACCGCGTCCAGGTTGCCCGTGTGGCCCACCATGTCCGGGTTCGCGAAGTTGACCACGATGAACGGCTCGCAGTCCGGCGCCGCCAGGCGCGCCAGCACCGCGTCCCGGACGCCGTGCGCGCTCATCTCGGGCTTCTGGTCGTAGGTCTGCACGTCCTTCGGGCTGGGCACCAGCTGGCGCCGCTCGCCGGGGAAAGGCTCCTCGCGGTAGTCGTTGAAGAAGAACGTGACGTGCGGGAACTTCTCGGTCTCCGCGCAGCGGAACTGCGTCAGCCCCAGCTGCGCGATCCACGCGCCCATGATGTCCGGCATCTGCCCGGGGCGGTCGAACGCCACCTCCATCGGCAGGCCTTCCTCGTAGCGCGTCATCGCCGTGAACAGCACGTCGCGCGGCCGCGGATCGCGCGCGAAGCCGCCGCCCTTCACGGCCTTCCAGTCGGCATCCGGCAGCACGAAGGCCATCGTCAGCTCGCGTGGCCGGTCGCCGCGGAAGTTGAAGAACACGACCGCGTCGCCGTCGTTCGGCACGCCCGCGCCCTGGAGCAGCCGCGTCGGCGGCACGAACTCGTCGCCCGTCATGTTGGGTGACGAGGGCTTCGCGTAGTAGTCGCGCAGCACCTGCACGGCGCCGCTGCCGCGCGCGACGTCGGCGCGGCCCAGGATCGCGTCCCACGCGCGCTGCACGCGGTCCCAGCGGAAGTCGCGGTCCATCGCCCAGTAGCGGCCCCCGATCGTCGCGATGCGGCCGCCCGTCTCGCGCAGCACGGCTTCCAGCCGCTCCACCACCGGCAGCCCGCTGGTCTGCGGCGTGTCGCGCCCGTCGGTGAACGCGTGCACGAAGATCCGGTCCGCCGGCACGCCCTGCGCCTTGGCCAGCCGCAGCAGCGCCTCCAGGTGCGCGAAGTCGCTGTGCACCTTGCCGCTGCCCACCAGCCCCATCACGTGCAGCGCGCGCGGCCGCCCGCCCTCGCCGGTCTCCTTCGCGCGCGCGCACGCCGCCAGCAGCGCGGGGTTGCGCGCGAAATCGCCGCTGCGGATCGCGCGCGTGATGCGCATCAGTTCCTGGTCCACGATCCGGCCCGCGCCGATGTTCTGGTGCCCGACCTCGCTGTTGCCCATGACCGGCTGGCCGTCCTCCACGGGCAGGCCGACGTCCTCGCCGCTCGTCCTGATCATCACGTGCGGCCAGTCGCGCTCCAGCATGTCGTTCATGGGCGTCCGCGCGAGGCGCGTGGCGTCCGCCGCGCGCTCGGCGCCGTGCGGGTTGATGCCCCAGCCGTCGCGGACGATCAGGACGCAGGGCACGTTGCGGGGGGGATTGGTGCCGGTGGCGGTCATGGGCGGAGGATAGGGAGCCATTGGGTGTCGCCCCTCCGGGTGAGATACCCTGCTCCCCCATGAACATTGGTGGCCGTCTCCTGACGCGGTTCTCCCCCCGCCCGGGTTCCGGCGGGGATGGCCCCGAAGGACCCGATGGTCCGCGTGGGATGGGCGAGGTCATGGTTGCGGTGGCGATCGCCGTGGTCGGCGCGGGGCTTGTCGGCCTGGCCGCCGTGATCGGTTGCCAGGACGAATCACTGGGCAAGGCCATGGTGGGCGTGATGGGGGCGGGCCTGTTCCTCGCGCTTGCATGGCGTGCCGCCGTGAACCTGCAGCGATACGGCCTGGAGGGCCTCTGGCTGACGGTTCGCGAGCCCTTCGGAGATGGCCTGTTCACGCCGATCGGGCTGGCGTGGGCGCTGGTCGCGGGGATGGCCGTGCTCACGTGCATCCTGATCGCGCTCCAATGGGGGTGGCTGCCCGTCGCCAGCCGCCGCCGGGGGATCTGGCCCCGCCGATCGTTGTACTGGTACTTCTCATGACCGGTCCGCGATGCCCCGTATCCTGCGGCCCATGACCACCGGCACGCAGGACGCCAACGGCACGACGCTCAAGCAGCGCTACGAGGACGTCAAGGCGCGCATCGCCGCCGCCGCGCGGCGCGCCGGGCGCCGTCCCGAGGAGGTCGTCCTCTGCGTCGTCACCAAGAGCGGGTCCGTCGACCAGATCCGCGAGCTGGTGCAGATGGGCCAGGTGGACCTTGCCGAGAACCGCGTGCAGCAGCTGACGCAGCGCGCCGCGCAGATCGACGAATGGTGCCGCCGCCGCGAGGAGCTCTCGGGCAGCGCGCCCAAGGTGCGCTGGCACATGATCGGTTCGCTGCAGCGCAACAAGGTCAAGAAGGCGATCGAGCTCTCGCGCCTCATCCACAGCGTGGACAGCCTGCGCCTGGCCGAGGACATCCAGGTTGCCGCAGCGCGGCGCGAGAAGCCGGTCGAGGTGCTGGTCGAGGTCAACGTCAGCGGCGAGGCGTCGAAGCATGGCGTCGCACCCGGCGCCGCGCGCCACCTGATCCGGCAGATCGAGACGATGGTCAACGTGAAGGCCCGCGGCCTGATGTGCATGGCGCCGCTGGAGGGCGGCACCGACGCCGCACGTGCCACGTTCGAGCGCTGCCGCGAAATGTTCGAGGACATCCGCACGTCGGGCGCCGGCGGCGACCGCTTCGACATCCTGTCGATGGGCATGTCGGGCGACTACGAGGTCGCCGTCGAGTGCGGGTCCAACCTGGTGCGCGTTGGCGGGGCCGTGATCGGCCCGCCTCAGGTGACCGAGGACGCGGCCGAGGACTGAGCGGCGGGCTGCGCGCCGGCAGACTGCGCCTGCGCCATCCCCGCGCCCTGCAGGGCGTCGCGACCGTGCTGCGCCGCGCCGGGATTCGCCGCCTTGGCGGCGCGGGCGGCCTTCACGCCGGCGGCCGCCTTCGCGGCGCGCGCGGCCTTCGCCGCTCGCACGTGCCGCGGCGGGACCACGTCCCACGTCAGCCCGACCCACTGCATCGCCCGGACCTGCCAGTGGGTCATGTCGATCTCCCACCAGCGGTGCTGGACGGTGCAGCACGCGGGGTCGGCGTGGTGGTTGTTGTGCCAGCCCTCGCCCGACGCCAGCAGGCCGACCAGCCAGTTGTTGCGGCTGTTCTCGGCGGTGTCATGGCTGCGGTAGCCGAACATGTGCGTCAGGCTGTTCACGCTCCACGTGATGTGCCACACGAGCACGGTGCGCAGGTACACGCCCCAGACGACCACGCTGGCCGCGAACCACGCCGCGCCCGCCGCATCGGTCCAGAGCAGCGCCGCCGCGAACGCCGCCGCGGCGTACACCGCAACCTGCCCCGCGTAGAACCACAGCGGCCGCCACGGCTTCTTCTCGAGCCACATGTAGAACGGGTCGCGCAGGATGTCGCGCGCGTAGACGTCGTAGCTTGCGCGGTGGTGCAGGCTCTCGTTGCGCACCATCAGCCACCCCAGGTGGCCCCACACGAACGTGACCATCGGCGAGTGCGGGTCGTCCTCCTCGTCGCTGTGCGCGTGGTGCATGCGGTGCGTGGCCACCCAGCGGGCGGGCGAGTCCTCGAGCGAGCACAGCGCGAACGTGACCAGCGCGTGCTCGAACCACCGCGGCGTGCCGAAGCTGCGGTGCGCCAGCAGGCGGTGGTAGCCCATCGTGATCGCCTGCCCGAAGAAGTGCACGCCGAAGACGCAGGCGAACACCCCGGTCCAGCTGAACATGGCGGGCCAAAGAGCCAGCAGCGCCAGCACGTGGACCGTGGCGATGGGCACCGTGTAGCGGAGCAGCACCCGTGTCGGGAAGGTCGAGGCTGGGCGGTCGAGGGTTCGGATCGCGGTCAAATGGGGTCCCGTGGGGTCGCAGGGCGAACATCCCCGGCATGGGCGTCCTTCGCGAACGGTACCCGCCGCAGCCGCCCCGCCCGCGGCAAAATCCCACGGAATGGCCAGAATCATCAGCCTCGGGCCGGTGCCCGCAGGCGTCCGGCGACCAGCGCCGCGACCTCGTCCGTCACCCGCTCCAGGTTGTCGTTGACGACGAATTGCTCGAACGTCCGTCCCCCCCTGGCGCGCGCGATCTCGCGCTGGCTCTCCGCAAACCGGCGCTGGATCGCGGCCTCGTCCTCGCGGCCCCGGCCACGCAGGCGGCGCAGCAGCTCGTCCTCGCTGGGCGGCAGCACGAAGACCGTGAGCGCCTCGGGGAGCTTGCGCTTGACGTTCTCCGCCCCCTGCACGTCGATGTCGAGGATGACGAGGCGGCCATCCGCCAGTTGCCGCCGCACGGGCTCCTCGGGGGTGCCGTACCACGAGCGGCCGAAGACCTGGGCATGCTCCAGGAAGCGGTCCTCGTCGACCATGCGCTGGAACGTCGCCTCGTCGACGAAGTAGTAGTCGATGCCTTCGCGTTCGGAGGGCGTCCGCGCGCGCGTGGTCGCGCTCACCGAGAAGACGCCGTCGAAGCGGCGCACCAGGTCGTGGACGATCGACGTCTTGCCGACGCCGGACGGGCCGGCCAGGACGAGCAGAAGCCCGGCTGCCGCGCGGGTGGTGGCGTCCGGATCGGGCATTCGTGGCGCGGCGTGCATCGGGCCGCGCAGTCTAGGGACACGCGGCGCCGCGGGCCGCGAGGCGCGTCCATGCGCCCCGGGGCCCGTTCGGCAGCCCTCCGGCCCCGCGCGGGGGCCGGCCGCTCGGTCAGTCGGCTGCCTGCAGGTCCGGTGGCACCCAGAGCACGGCGCACCACCACTCGTAGATCCTCTCGACTTCCCGCTCCTGCATCGAGTGGCGCCAGACGGTGGTCCCGAGCAGCGTGTCCATCCAGTCGAGGAAGCACTGCTCCTGCATCGAGTGCGCCCAGCCGTCCTGCCACCAGCGGTGGCGGCGGGTCGCGATCTTCGAGTTCTCCTCGGACTGGTGCTTGCCTCCTGCAAGCGCCGGCGACTCGCCGGCCAGCAGCGCGCACGCCCCGGCCAGCGCGGCCAGCGTCATGCGGAGGTTCGGCGGGCGCAGCCGTGCGCCGGCCCATCGGTCGGATCCATGTGTCATGTGTCGCATGTGGGGGTTCCTTTCGCGTCAGCCCTGCTCGACCACCTTCGCGTCGGCCAGGATGCGCCAGCCGACGTCGCGGAACGACGGGAATCGGCCCATCGTCCCGGCAAGGGTGCGCACGTCCTCCTCGTCCAGCACCCATTCGGCGTCGAACCCGCTGGTGTGCGCCAGCCGGCGCCGGCGAACGTGTTCCAGCGTGAACGCGCGCTCGCGCAGCGACCAGTTGCCCAGGCGGTCGGCGATCTCGACGGCCTTGTTGGTGAAGATCGCCATCGCGCGATGGAAGGCGGGATCCTCCAGGTGGCGGATGGCGACGTTGCACCCGAAGATCGCCCACCAGCCCCAGCTCTCCAGCCAGTCGCCGGGGGGCGCCAGCTGGGGATCCTCGGCGTTGCCGAGCGCCTCGGTGATGGTGGCCACCGCGTCGACCGGGTCGCGTTCGCCCAGCACGCACTCGACCTCCAGCAGCGCGCCGCGGCAGGTGTTCGCCACGCCGCCGTAGCTGTCGTCGCCGAACTCGCGCGCCAGCACGCCCAGAAGCGTGCCCGCACGGACGAGGTCGGCCTTGGCGGCACGTGCGTGCGCATGCGCGCGCTCGGGCTCGCGCTCCATCATGCGGCGCGCGCACTGTCCGCGCACCATCGTGGCGAACGCCTGCGCCACGCGCTCCAGGCGGCCGTCCGGCGGCGTGGAATCGAACCGCGCGACGATCTCGCCGGCGGTGGCGCGTGCCTCGACCACGTTCCACAGCGCGTAGTGCGCGTTGGCCAGGTTGACGTGCAGCATCAGCCGCAGCGCCGCGGGCAGCGGCCGCTCGTCCAGCGCCGCGCGAAGGCATTCGAGCGAACGCACGTAGCGCCCCATGCCGTCGTTGGCGCCCGACATCCGGTTGAGCGCGCGCGCACGGGTCGCGGCGTCGCGCGCCGAACCCAGCATCCGCCGGCCGGCCTCGAGCATGCCGCGCCAGTCGCCCGCGCGGTGCGCCTCGAGCGCCAGCGCGTCGTGTGCGGCGGGGTCGCCGCCGGGCGCGGTCCGGGGCGGGCAGCCCGCCTCGTCGCCCGGGCCGTCCCAGACGCACTCGGCCACGTCGCCCACGTTCCAATCAAGCGCCTCGGCAAGCGCCACCACCAAGTCCAGCTTCGGGTTGCCGCTGTCGGGCACGATCTTCGACAGGTCCCGGCCAAGGTGCGTCGCCAGCTGCTGCCGGCTCCATCCACGGTAGACGCGCGCCAGGTCGACGAATCGGCTCAGGCGGTCGCGCCGCACGGTCGTGCGTTGCATGTCCCCACGTCAATCTGCGGAGTCTCGAGCGGCGCCCCGCACGCCTGTCCACGCTCGGGGGCCGAGTATGCGCAGGGCGGCGGCGTGTCCAAGCGGATGCCGCGCTTTCTCATGCATGCCGAGGAAAAGTCCGCGCATCGCTTCACGATGCGGATCAGCGGTGGACGAGCGGTGCGCCCGCAGCCCACGCGTGCACGCGCGTCAGGAGCGAGGCCGTCACCTCGTCGGGCCCCACCGAGGAATCCACCACGACGTAGCGTTCCGGCCAGCGCTGCGCCTGCGCCAGGTATCCCGCGCGCACGCGGGCGTGGAAGTCGGCGCCCTTCTGCTCCATGCGGTCGAGCAGCGGCGAGAGGCGCCGCATCGCCACCTCGGTGGCGACGTCGAACACCACGGTCAGGTCGGGCCACCGGTTGCCGGTGGCCACCTTGCCGACGGCCAGGATCTCGGCCTCGTCCATGCCTCCCGCGGTGCCCTGGTAGGCAAGCGTGCTGCTGACGAAGCGGTCCGCCAGCACCAGCGACCCCGCCGCCAGCGCGGGCGCGATGCGTTGCTCGAACAGCTGCGCACGGCTGGCCATGTAGAGCAGCATCTCGGCGCGCGTGGTCATCTCGGCGTTGGCGGGGTCCAGCAGGATGTCTCGGACCTTCTCGCCGATCGCCGTGCCGCCCGGCTCGCGCACCTCGACGACGTCCGTGCCCGCGGCGCGTGCGGCGTCGGCGAACCGCCGGAACTGCGTGCTCTTGCCGCTTCCGTCCGGGCCGTCGAAGACGACGAACCGACCGCCCAGCGCGCGCATCCACGCGTGTCCGGGGTTCGGCGCGGCGTGCGGCGGCTGGGGCATGGGCGCGATGGTAGCGGCCACGGTCACGTCGGGGCACCTTCCTGCGCGTCGGGCGCATCCGGCCGCGCGTCCGGTTCCTGCGCGGTGCGCGCGTCCCATGGACGGTGGTAGCGCGCGATGCGCAGCCCGGCATACGACGTGCCGCACCGGTAGCACACCAGCTGCGTGCGCGCGACGAACAGCACCGCGATGTCCAGCGCCAGCAGGATGACCAGCGCCGCCAGCACCGCCGGATGGCTGCTGTATCCCAGCGCGCCGGCCACGACGCCGGCCCCCGCCAGCACCAGCACGAACGGCGTCATGCGCGGCAGCGTCTTGCGGCGGTACAGGCGCTGGCAACCGCACGCGACGCACGCGCGCAGCTGGCCGGCGTCGTCGACGGCGCGTTCCCACTCCAGGAAGGCATCGTGCATGGAACCGTCGTCGGCGGTCGCCTTCACGCGCACGGGGCGCGCCGCGGGATCCACCCGCACGCGCCCGACCGGGCGACGAAGGCGGTCGTGCAGCGCGATCTCCATGGTGCGGCCGAGATTACCCCGCGCACGGCTACGATGGCTCCCGATGCCCGAGCCTGCCGCACGCACCGAGGACCGCCCGCTCTGCCCTGAGGGCGACGTGCGCTTCTGGTCGTCCGCGGGCGGGCTCGCGCTCCTGGCCTCGGCGGTCGCGTGCATGGCCGGCGCACCGGGGCTCTTCCCCAGCCGGCTGGCGGCGCAGGCCGCGCCGGACTTCCTGGAGCGGCTCTCGGCGGCGGGCGCGAACGTGGTGTGGGTGCTGCTCTGCACCGGGTGCGGGTTGCTGGGGTTCGGGGCGATCGCCTTGGTGCGCGGTCGCCCTGCCGGCTCGCCGGTGGACATCGCATGCCGCGCCTTCGCGTGCGTGGCGATGACCAACCTCGTGCACCTGGTCCCGGTCGGCATCCCGGCCCTCAAGCTGGTGTTCGACGGCGCCGCGTTCTTCGTGGCGTCGGCGCTGCTGGCCCGCAGCGCGTTCCGGATCCGCGGGCTGGACGCGTTCGCGGCCGCATCGGTGGCGGTGGCCGCGGTGGCGGCGTTGGCGGCCGCGGCCGGCGCCGTGGTGTGGGCGGTCCGCCCGCGGTGACGTGGCCTTGCGCCGCGTGCGCGACGGGCGCCGCCGTCGCGCCCCTCAGCGCGGGATGCGCTTGCGCTCGCTGAAGACCAGCTTGATCGGCACCTCGCTGAACGGCAGGTGCTCGCGCAGCTGGTTCTTGAAGTACCGCTCGTAGCTGCCCTCGAAGAGCGACGGCTTGTTGACCACCATCGCGATGGTGGGCGGCTGCACGTCGATCTGCGCCACGTAGAAGACCTTCGCGCGCGTGCCCAGGCTGCTGCTCGGGCCGCGCTCCTCCAGGATCGTGCGCACGGCGTGGTTCACGCGGCCGGTTCCCTCGCGGTGCTTGGCCTGGCGGTCCAGGTTGGCGACCAGCGCCAGCATGTCGCGCAGGCCGGTGCCGTCCTTCGCGCTCACGAACACGATCGGCGCGAAGTCCAGCCCCGGGAACTCCTGCGTCAGGTACTCGATGTAGTCCTCGGGCTTCAGCTTCGCGGAAACCAGGTCCCACTTGTTCACCGCGATGACGGTGGGCTTGAAGGACTCCTCCAGCTTGGAAGCCAGCTTCTTCTCGATCTGCGAGCTCTTCTCGGTGGCGTCAAGCATCAGCACGCACACGTCGGCGCGCGCGATCGCGTCGTCGGTGCGCTGGTTGCTGTAGTACTCGACGTCGTCCGCCCAGCTCTTGCGCTTGCGCACGCCGGCGGTGTCGATCGCGACCAGCACGTGGCCGTCCATCTCGAAGCGCACGTCGACCGCGTCGCGCGTGGTGCCGGCGATCTCGCTGACGATGACGCGCGGCTCGCCGGCCAGCGCGTTCACCATGCTGCTCTTCCCGGCGTTGCGTCGGCCGACGATCGCGAAGCGGATCTCGGGCGAGGACGGCTTCTCGGCGGCGTCGACGCTGCCGACGCGCTCCCACAGCGCCTCGGCGAACTGCCGCGTGCCCCAGCCGCTGGCCGCGCTCACCATGAGCGGCTGGCCGAAGCCCAGCGCCGCCATCTCCACGGCGTGCGCCTCCCACGAGGTGTCGTCCACCTTGTTGACGACCGGCAGCACCTTGTCGGCCAGTCCCGCGCCGCGCATCAGCTTGGCCACCATCTCGTCCAGCGCCACCACGCCGTCGTGCGCGTCGGTCACGAAGAGGATCAGGTCCGCCTGCTCGGCGGCACCGCGGATCTGGCGCTCGATCTCGGGCGTCAGCACGCGCAGGTCCATGCCCGCGTCGTCGGTCGCCTTGCCGTCGGCCGTGTAGACGCCGTAGCCGCCGGTGTCCATCAGCTCGACCCAGCGCGGCTCCTCGTCGCGGTGCTCGGGCGGCGGGATCAGCTCGACCACCGTGGTCACGCGGTCGCGCGTCACGCCGGGCGTCGGGTCGACGATCGAGATGCGCCGGCCCGCGAGCCGGTTGAAGAGGCTCGACTTGCCGACGTTCGGCCGTCCGATGATCGCGAGGCGTGGGATTGCCATGGTGGCTCCTGCGTGCGCGGCGGGACCGCGCGATGCGTCACTGCTGCGTGCGGAACTGCTCGCGGTCGAAGTCGTTGAACGTGCTGTCCATGTGCGTGTCCAGCAGCTGGTTCATCTGGCCGTCCCAGCCCTGGTTCATGGTGTTGATGTACTGCGCCATGGCCTGCTTCTGCGCGCTCATCTGGCCGATCGCCTGCTGCATCTGCGCGCGCATCTGCGCCGGGTCGCCCTGCTGGTAGGCCACGCGCACGTTGCCGGCGCCGGTGGGCAGGCCCTGCGGGCTGGTCGGCGCGGCGGGCTGCTTGGACGGCGTCAGCAGCATGCGCACGGTGCGCGGCGTCTTGGTGCCGCTCTGCATCGTCAGCGTCAGGGCGATGTTCTTGCCGTCGAAGCCGTACTCCAGGCTGACGTTGCGCGGCGTGCCCTTGGGCGTGTCCAGGGGCGCCGCCATGCCGAAGACCATGGCGCCGGCGTCCTTGAGCCACTCGCCGTGCTGGTAGACCATCGACTTGTCGAGTTCGGTCATCATGACGTGCGTGTACTTGCGCAGGCCCGGGGAGTAGCCGAAGAAGTCGACCCAGTCGAGCACCTGGTTGCCGTTCACGAGCGTCATCTCGCCCTGCAGGAAGTTCTCCGACATCACGAACGTGTAGTGCGCGCTGCCCTGGAAGCTGGCGACGCTCTTGCCGTCGGCGTCGAGCGCGTCGCCGGTGACGTCCCAGCGGCCGACGAACTGGTTGAGCACCTCCATCGCGGCCTTGGTCTCGGACTGGATCTGGTCCTCGGTCAGCTTGGTGCGGCCGGCAGGCGCGCCGGCGGGTGCCGCCGCGGGCGCGGTGCCGCCGGCCTGGCCCGCCTGGGGCGCGGCGCTGCCCGCGAGGATCGCGGCGCCCGCGCCCAGCATGACGCCGGCGGCGAGGATCTGGAGGTGCGTGCGGCGTGCGGAGACGGGGGTGTCGTGCTGCATGGGTCGGCGTTCGGGTGGGGTCGGCGGCGGCGCGCGCGCGCCGGCAGGGTGGGAAGTCTACGCTGCGCCCCGAGGGACCCCATGCCGACGCATTCCGATGCCTTCGCCAACCTCCGTGTCTTCGACCACCCGCTCATCCAGCACAAGCTGAGCGTCGTGCGCGACGTCCGGACGCCGCCGGCCGACTTCCGCCGCCTGCTGAACGAGATCGCGGGGCTGATGACCTACGAGGTCTCGCGCCGCTTCGACACGACTGCGGTCGAGGTGCAGACGCCGCTCGAGCGCACCGAGTGCCGGCAGCTCAGCCGCCCGGTGACCCTGGTGCCGATCCTGCGCGCGGGACTGAGCATGACGGACGGCGTCATGCAGCTCTTCCCCGAGGCGCGCGTCGGCCACATCGGCATCCGCCGCGACGAGGCCACGCACCGCCCGGTCTTCTACTACGCCAAGCTGCCGCACGACGTGCGCGAGGGCTATGCGATCGTCATCGACCCGATGCTGGCGACCGGCGGCAGCGCGTGCGCCGCGATCCGCTACCTGAAGGACGCGGGCTGCCGCGACATCCAGATGATCTGCCTGGTGGCCGCCCCCGAGGGCGTGCGCCGCGTGCACGACGAGCACCCCGACGTCATGGTCTATGCCAGCGCCCTGGACCGGGAGCTGGACGGGAATGCCTACATCCGCCCGGGACTGGGCGATGCGGGCGACCGCGTTTTCGGGACGATCGAGGCGTGACGCCCGCGCCGCGTCAGTCGCGCGGCTTCGGCGTCCAGGGCACGTCGGCGAAGCCGCGCTCGTGGTTGGCGCGGCGCGCCATCGCGAAGAACAGGTCGCTCAGCCGGTTCATGTAGCGCAGCAAGGGGTCGCCGACCGGCTCGATGCTGGTGAGCGAGATGATCGACCGCTCCGCGCGGCGGCAGACCGTGCGCGCCACGTGCAGGCGGCAGGCCAGCTCGCTGCCGGCGGGCATGACGAACGTGCGCAGCGCGGGATTGCCGCCGTCCACCTCGTCGATCCAGGACTCGGCCTCGGCGACGTCGGCTTCGTCGATGCGGTGGATCTTCGCCTGCTGCTTGGCGCCCTCGGGCGTCGCCAGGTCCGCGCCGATGTCGAAGAGGCGGCTCTGCATCGCGGTGACGATGGCGTGGGTGCGCGCCTCGAAAGGGCGCGTGACGTCGCAGGCGCTGAGCACCAGGCCCAGCACGGCGTTCAGCTCGTCGACCGTGCCGTACGCCTCGATCCGCGGGTGGTCCTTGCTGACGCGTGCGCCGCTGAAGAGGCCGGTCATGCCGTCGTCGCCGGTTCGGGTGTAGAGCTTCACGGGGGGCCTTTCGTCGGCGGTGCCGGGGCGGATTCGCCGCGCCGGGCATGCGGGGTCAGTCGTCGCGGAGCACGAAGTCGGGGGGCGCCAGCCGCTCGCCGGCGGGGGTGCGGACGGCCACCAGGAAACCCGTGCGCAGCGCCGCCGCGCCCACGGTGCCGTCGGTGCCCATGACCACGAACGCGGTCTGGTGGTGCGGCTCGATGCGGTACGCGCGATCGATGCGCTCGACCACCGTGCGCGCGGCCTGTGCCGGCGTGGCGCCGCGGCGCATCTCCTCGACCGCCAGGAACGCGCCGCAGACGCCCATGATCAGCTCGCCGGTGCCCGTGGCGGTGGCGGCGCCGGCCTCGGGGTCCACGTACAGCCCGTGCCCGATGATCGGCGAGTCCCCCACGCGGCCCGGCACCTTGTAGGGCATGCCGCTGGTGCTGCAGGCGCCCGCCAGGCGGCGGTCCGTGCCGATCGCCAGCGAGCCGATGGTGTCGTGGTCGCTCCAGCGGCGCTCGTTCGCCAGGTGCGCGCCGAACAGCGCGCCCGCGCCGGGGGTGCCCGTGTCGACGGGCCGCAGCGAGCGGTCGCGCGCCTGCGCGGCCAGGTCGTCGGCGGTGGGCGGTGCGGCGCGCCAGCGCTCCCACGCGGCGCGCGCATCGGGCGAGATGAGGTCGCGCACGGGCTCGCCGTTGGCGTCGGCGAAGGCGTCGGCGTCGTCGCCCACCAGCATCACGTGCGAGGTGCGCTCCATGACCATCCGCGCGACGCGCGCCGGGTGCAGGTGCCGGCGCAGCCCGCACGCGCTGCCGCACTGCGCGGGCGAACGCATCACGCAGCCGTCCAGGCTGGCGCGCCCCGAGGCATCCAGCAGCCCGCCGAAGCCGACACTGTCCACGGTCGGGTCTTCCTCGGCGATGCGGCAGGCCTCGAGCACCGCATCCAGCGGGTCGCCGCCGGCTGCCAGCGACTGCCAGGCCGAGGCATTTCCTCGGGCCGAGAAGCTCCAGGTGGACGCGATGCAGGCGATGGGAGCAGGGGCGGACATTATTGGGGAGTCAGGCTACCTCCCCTGGCCCGGCTCCCGGAATCCGGCGCGGGGGCGGGATCAGCGGCCGGATCTCCTTTCGTAAGACCTTCCAGCCGGATATCGTTCCGGCAGGAAGTGCCTTGACGCCATCCGGCGCCCGGACCCGACCGACGGCCAAGTGGACCTGCCGCCAAAGGTCCTCGTCTCTTGTTTCGAGTCCAGCCTGCTGGCCGTGAGGCACTGATTCCAGAAGCCTCGGTGCCGACCGTGCCGGTCACGTCTTGGTTGGGACTCGTCCTCGCGGCCCATTCGCGGGCCGTAGAAAGGTGGACGGCATGAACCGTCTCAAGAAGGGCTTCACGATCGTCGAGCTGCTGGTGGTCGTCGCGATCATCGCGCTGCTCATCGCGATCCTGCTGCCTGCCATCGGCAAGGCCCGTGATGCCGCGCTCATCACGCAGAGCCAGGGCAACCTGCGCAACCTGGTGTCGGCGAACGCCGCGTACGGCGCGGACTACAACGACCGCCAGTACACCTCGCTCCCCGATGACGTCGGCCTGTACGGCGTCGGCCAAAACGCGTGCGCGACCTACACCGCGCGCCAGTGCATCAACGGCACGATCCTGGGCTGGGACAGCGGCGGTGGCCTGTGGGGCTACTGGATCCGCGGCAACCCGCCGCGCTGCTCGGGCTACCCCGGCAACTGCGGCAACTTCGCCGTGCTGTTCCCCTGCGACTACTGGGGCGACTTCTTCGGCACGTGGCGCCTGTGCAACTGCAAGAACTTCAGCACCTACGTGAACGGCCGTTACTACGACCCGGTCTTCTGGGCGCCGAAGGACAAGTTCACCCTGGAGAACATCCAGAAGTACTTCTCGCAGCCCGTCGAGTTCAACTACGACGGCACGACGATCGAGTTCCCGACCTACTGCTGGAGCCCGGCCGCCATGTGGGGCCCGGACGTCCTGCGCGACCGGACCCCGGGCGTCGACCCGAACTGCACGAACACCGCCGCTGCCCCGGTCCAGCCGGGCACGGGCTCGTGCGCCGGTGCGGGCGGCTTCAAGAGCCCGACCGTCGGCTCGTGCCAGTACCCGTCGCTCAAGACGCGCATGATCGAGCACCAGTGGCTCCAGAACACGGAAGGTGGCGACACGAACCCCGCGTTCGGCACGCCGACCCCGTGGTACTTCAACCAGGGCTACAACAGCACGCCCGCCACGATGTTCTTCGACGGCCACATCCAGATGCTGGGCATCGACGTCGTGCAGCGCGGCAACGACCTGCACATGGCGAACTGCGCCGCTGCCTCCCCCGCGATCCAGACCTGCGGCCTCTGGCTGACGGGCGCCCGCGGCGGCAACGGCTACTTCCAGGAAGCCGCGTACGACATGCTGGCGGCCGGCACGCGTGGAACCAGCTTCCACGTGCTGACGACCAACGGCATCCTGGGCCGTGACGTCATGAACACCGGCGAGTGATGCCTGGCGCGGGCGACCCGCGCACGGAGCAACTCCCGGAATCTGCACGAATCTTCCGCGAGAGCCGTCCGATGGGCGGCTCTCGCGCGTTTTTCACGGCGGATTCCCCGCCCGATCTACACTCGACGGACCCACGGACACCCACCGATGAAGACCAACACCCCGACGCTCGTCGCCCTGCTGCCTGCCGCCCTCCTCGCCGCCCTGCTGGCGGTGCCCGCCACCGCGCAGGATGCGCCCGTTGCGCCCGTTGCGCCCGCGGAGAAGGCGACGCCGAAGGGCGCCGACGGCCCGAAGGTGATCGAGGGTCCCGTCAACGTCTACACCTGGGCGCCGGACGAGGACGCGCACGCGGTGTCCGCCGACAAGCTGGACATGCGCAAGGTGTTCGAGGAGTGGGGCCCCGTGGCCACGCAGTGGCACCAGCACGTGCAGACGCTGGCGAACCCGTGGCTCGAGGGCCGCGCGCCCGGCAGCCGCGGCAGCGACCTGGCCGCCGAGTACGTGGAGTTCTGGCTGAAGCAGGCCGGCCTCGAGCCCGCCTTCCCGAACGCGGGCGAGGACGGCGTGACGCCGAAGGACGGCCCCTGGAAGTCGTACCGCCAGCAATTCGTGCTGACCGGCGGTGCACCGAAGGTCGAGGAAGCGCAGATGAAGTTCGGCGACCGCGAGTTGGCCCAGGGCAAGGACTTCTCGGTGGTGGCGGTCTGCGGCAACGGCGAGGCCGAGGGCGAGGTGGTGTTCGTCGGCTACGGCATCGAGGAAGGCAAGGATGGCTACACCAGCTTCGGCAAGGACGATGACCTGAAGGGCAAGGTGGCGATGGTGCTGCGCTACGAGCCGCTGGACGAGAAGGGCCGCTCCAAGTGGTCCGAGCGGCGCTTCAGCGAGTACTCGGGCATGCTGCCGAAGATCGACTCGCTGACGAAGCGCGGCGTGGCGGGCATCATCATGGTGGCGCCCCCCGGCGCGCGCGACGGCAAGGAACGCCTGGAGGACGTCAACAGCAGCAAGTGGGGCCGGCCCATCGACGTGCCGATGGTGCAGGTGACCGCCGCCGTGGCAGAGGAGATCCTGAAGGCCGCGCGTCCCGAGGACGGCGGGCTGATGGAGTGGCGCCGCAAGGCCGACGAGGGCCAGGTCAAGACCGTGGCGCTCGGGCCGAAGTCGAAGGTCGAGATCGAGACCAAGCTGACGTCAGGCGGCACCCCGGCGCAGAACGTGGCCGGCGTGCTGCGCGGCCGCGGCAAGCTGGCCGACGAGTGGGTCGTGGTCGGCGCGCACTTCGACCACGTGGGCTTCGGCTACTTCGGCGCCAATCCGGCCAACGCGGGCAAGCTGCACCCGGGCGCGGACGACAATGCCAGCGGCACCTCGGCCATGCTGTGCATGGCGCAGGCCGCGGCCGACTTCTACGGTTCGAAGGACGCGCTGGCGGACATGCGCAGCGTCCTGTTCATCGCCTTCACCGGCGAGGAGAGCGGCCTGCGCGGCAGCCGCTGGTACGTCGAGCACCCGACGATCGCCGGCGACAAGATCGACGCGATGATCAACATGGACATGGTGGGGCGCCTGCGGTCGGACGACCTCAGCGTCGGCGGCGTCGGCACCGCGAAGGGATTCATCGACGTGCTGCGGCCGGCGTTCGAGCGCAGCAAGCTGACGATCCGCGCCGACCCCACCGGCCGCGGCCCCAGCGACCACGCCAGCTTCTACGGCGTGGGCGTGCCGGTGCTCTTCATCTACACCGGCAACCACCCCGAGTACCACACGCCTGAGGACAAGGCCTACACGGTGAATGCGCAGGGCGCCGCCAAGATCGTGGCGCTTGCATCGGACATCGTGCGCACGCTGGCGGCGAAGCCGGAGAAGCTGGAGTTCCAGTCGACCGACGGGGCTCGTTCGTCCGATCGCGGCTACGCGAAGGTCCGTCTGGGCGTGATGCCCGCGATGGGCGGCGACGAGGATCGGCCCACGGGCGCACCGAAGGGCGGCGTGGTGGTGGACAACGTCAGCCCGGACACCTCGGCGGCCGACGCGGGCATCAAGCGCGGAGACATCCTGCTGGCGTGGAACGGCGAGGCCCTGGAAGGCAGTGCCGCCATGATGGGCAAGCTTCGCGAGGCGAACGCCGGCGACAAGGTCAAGGTGAAGGTCTGGCGCGATGGCAAGGAGATGGAGCTGGACGTCACCCTGCGCGCGTCGAAGCCGCGCGAATGACGCAGCGGCGCGCGTCGGGCACGGCGGCGGGCGCCGGGAGCCGGGCCCGACGCACGCTCATGGCTGCAGCGCGATGCGCCGCGGGGCGGGCGCAGCGGCGCGCGGGACGATCACGATGCCGTCCGGCACCGGCAGGACGGTCGATTGACCGCCATCGACGGTGACGCGGACCTTGGCCAGGCCGTCGGGCAGGCGGATGCGCAGCTCGCGCCCGTCCGGCGCGCGCAGCTCCGCGCGCACCAGGCTGCCGCCTGACCACTCGATGTCCACCTCGACCGGGCCGCGCGCCAGCAGGCCCTCCACGTGTCCCTCGGGCCACGCAGCAGGCAGGGCGGGCAGCAGGTCGATGCGGTGCAACAGGTGCCCGGCGCTCCACGTGGCGACGTGGCTCTGAAGCAGCATCTCGGCGATGCCCGCGGTGCCGCCGAAGTTGCCGTCGATCTGGAAGGGCGGGTGGTCGTCGAACAGGTTCGGCAGCGTGCTCTTGCCCAGCAGCGCCGCGACGTCGGCCCACGCGCGGTCGCCTTCGCGCAGCCGCGCCCAGAAGTTGATGAGCCACGCGCGGCTCCAGCCGGTGTGCCCGCCGCCCGACGCAAGCCGCTTCTCCAGGCTCTTCCGTGCGGCGGCGGCCAGGTCGGGCGTGCCATCCGGGGTGATGAAGGATGCCGGGTGCAGCCCGTACAGGTGGCTCATGTGCCGGTGGCCGGGCTCGGTCTCGGCGAATGGGCGCGACCACTCCATGAGGCGCCCGTCAGCGCCGATCGCGGGCATGGCCAGGCGGGGAAGCGCCCTCTCGGCCTCCACCGCGATCGGGTCGTCGGCGATGCCCAGCACGCGGGCCGCATCCACCAGGTTGGCCAGCAGGTCGCGGGCGATCCACTGGTCCATCGACGTGCCCATCGAGAGGTCGGCGTGCCGGCCATCGGGCAGCGCGAAGGTGTTCTCGGGGCTGGTGCTCGGGCCGCTCACCAGCTTGCCGGTGGCGGGATCCGTCGAGAGGTAGTCCAGCAGGAAGCGCGCAGCGCCGGCCATCGCGGGCCATGCGCGGTCGCGCAGGAAGGCGCGGTCGCCGGTGAAGAGGTAGTGCTCCCACTCATGGCGCACCAGCCACGCACCGCCCAGCGGGTACATGCCCCACACGGTCTGGCCCTCGGGCGCGGTGACGGCCCACGCGTCGGTGATGTGGTGCGCGCACCAGCCGCGTGCGCCGTACAGGTCCTTGGCCGTGCGCGCACCGCGGACCTGGAGCCTGTCGATCAGGTCAAGGAGCGGCAGCTCGGTCTCCGTGAGCGCTCCCGGGCCGGCGGGCCAGTAGTTCATCTGCACGTTGATGTTGGTGTGGAAGTCGGCGTTCCACGGGGCGCGGAAATGGTCGTTCCAGATGCCCTGCAGGTTGGCGGGCAGGCTGCCGAGGCGGCTGCTGGAGAGCAGCAGGTAGCGGCCGTAGCGGAAGTACAGCGCGACCAGCCCGTTGTCGGCCCTGGGCTGTGCGCGGAAGCGCTCCAGCCGGCGGTCGGTGGGCAGCAGTGCGGGCAGCTCTGGCGATCCTGCAGGCGGGCCGCCCAGGTCCAGGCGCACGCGCCCCATCGCACGGCCGAACCACGCGCCGGCGCGCTGGCGCAGCGATTCCCAGCCGGCGGTGACGTTGCGCAGGTCGGCGTCGACGCGTGCGTCGGGGTTGCCGCCGCCGTAGGACGTGCGCGCCGCCAGCGCCACGGTGAACGCGTGCGCACCGCGCACGACGACGTCGCCGCCCTCGACGGCCACGGCGCCGCCCTCGGTGCGGATCTCGGCGGTGCACACGTAGCGGACGCCGCCCTGGCCCGTGTGGCCGATGACCGAGAGCCTCGCGCCCGCGGCGCCCGGCACGGCGGCGCGGACCGGCACGTCGTCCTCGAAGCGCTCGCGCGCAAGGGCGACGCGCATCGCCGGAAGCACGTCGCCTTCCGCCGCAGCGGCGGTGCGCACCAGGAGCAGCTCGTCGGGTGCGGATGCAAGCACCTCGCGCACGATCGCGGTGCCGCCCACCGCGAAGTCGGTGCGGGCGACGCCGCTGCCCAGGTCCAGCGATCGGCGGTAGCCCGTCACCGCGTCCGGGCGCGATTCCAGCGCGATGGTCAGGTCGCCCAGCGTCTGGTGGCTGCGCGGCATCATCGGGCCGGGCAGCATGCAGTCGCGCTGGATGATCTCCTGCGCCGCCACGAACTTGCCCTGCAGCGCCAGGTCGCGCGCCGCGCGCCAGCTGCCGGCCGCCTCGGGAGCGTTGCGGTCCTGGTCGTTGCCCTCCCAGACGGTCGCCTCGTTGAGCTGCAGTCGGTCGGCGTCTGGCCCGCCGAAGACCATCGCACCGAGTCGGCCGTTGCCGACGGGCAGCGCCTCGACCCAGCGGCGCGCGGGGGCGGCGTACCAAAGGTCCGGCGGCGTGCCGGTGGGCGCGGCGGCCGGCTCGACCGCGGTGCGGCGCGTGCCCACCGGAATCGGCGCCAGGCGCGCGCGCAGGTCGGGGTCCATGACGGGGTCCAGCTTCGCCAGTGCGGGATGGTCGCCGCGTGCGATCCACCACGTGCCCGAGAGGTCGATCATCGTGCGCGGGCCCGCAAGCGTGGGCGTGCGGCCGGGGTCGCCCACCAAGCCGCCGTTCCCGCCCGTGTCGTCCACGCGGACCGCGATGCGGTTCACCCCTACGCGCAGCAGCGAGCGCGGCACCGCGTAGGCGCGCGAGGCGCTCCACCCCTGCGTGCGCCCGACCTCGGTGCCATTCACGAACGCGACGTCGTGGTCGTCGATGCGCCCCAGCGAGAGCGAGAGGTCGTTCGCACAGTCTTCGGCGGTGAGCGTCACCTCGCCGACGTACCACGCCACGCCATCGGCGTCGGTCGGCAGCCCGTTGCCCTCCCACTTGCCTGGCACCTGCGTGGGCGCCAGCGATACGCCCGCGACCACCGGCTGCGCGGCGGGTGCCGGGGCAGGGGCGGCCTGCTCAAGCCCACCGAGGGCAAGCGCTGCGATCGCGAACGGTGCGGCGAGTGCGGTCCACATGGCGCCCCTTTATACGGGCGGGGCGATGGCGCGCTGCGAATCGGTGGATCAGCCTTCCTGCTGGCGGTAGCGGCGCACGCAATCCTGCAGGTCGTGCAGGATGCGCATCTTGGCGTGGCGGATCGCGGCGGCGCTCATGCCGGTCTCGCGTTCCACCGCCTCGACGGGCATGCCCTTGATGCCGTAGAGCTCGAAGGCCTGCATCGTGCGGGGCTGCACCTTCTGGCGGATCTCCTCCAGTGCGCGGCGCAGCATGGTCTCGGCCCATTCGCGTTCCCAGCGGGCGTCCATCGGGTCGTCCGACGCGGGGTCGTGGTCCGGGGACAGCTCGACCTGCTTCTTGCGGCGGCGCCAGCGGTCGCGCACGGCGTTCACCGTGATGCACTTCAGGTAACCGCGGAAGCGGCCCTTCGAGGGGTCGTACTCGAAGCTGTCGTGCTTGCGGAAGAAGCCCATGACCACGTCCTGCACGACGTCGTCGATCTCGCCCTCGACCAGGCCGGCGTTGCGCGCGAAGCCCGCGATGACCGGCGCGTAGCGTGCGTGGAAGTCGTTCCAGCCCAGCTGCCGGTCCAGCGTGCCGTCGGCGCGCAGGCGCAGGAAGATGCTCTCGCGGGTGGCATACGGGTCGGAACCCGAGCGGGGCTTGGGCTCGACGGTGCTCGGCGCCGGGACGTGCGTCTCGCGCGTGGCGGCTTCGGCCTCGTTGGGGTCGCGGACCACGAACGCCGCGGGTCCCACCTTGATCGTCGTGCCGTCCAGGAGGGTGGCCCGGTCGCCCTCGCCCAGGTGCACCCCATCGACCCAGATTCCCTGCTTGCCCGAGCAGTCCTCGATCTCGAAGCCTGCCTCGCCGCGCACGATGCGCGCGTGGTGGCGCGAGACGGCCGGATCGGTCAGCACGATCGTGGCGCCGGGGTCGCGACCGATCTCGAAGGGGCCCTCGCCGGCCAGGCGTACGGGCTTCAGGTCATCGGTCAGCGGGAGCAGTGCAAGCGCGGCGCTCATGGGGCGGGTCTCCGTGGGAGATCGCAGGGTACCCCGGCGGTGCGCCAGGACGAAGCGCGGATTCGCCGTCAGCGGGCGCCGGCGGCGGAGGAAGCCGTTTCCGGTGCTGCATGCGCGCCGGGCGTTCCCCGGGGAAGATCCCCGGGTCCGCCGCGGCGCGTGGCCTGCGTGCGCAGCGCGGCCGCGGCGGCGGGGTTGCCGGCACGTTCCTCGACGAACGCGGCGCGCGCGTAGGCGCGGCGGAGCGGCAGCGACCCGGCGACCAGCGAACGTTCCAGCGCCGGCATCGCGGCGCGGGCCTGGGCGACGGCCTCGGCCGTGCGGCCGACGCCGGCCAGCGCGGCGGCGTGCGCGTTCTCGCTCTCGGCGATCCACCAGTGGTCTTTCGGCAGCTGTGCGCGGTTGGCCTTCACGTTGCGCTCGGCGGCAGCCAGCGCGGCGTCCCAGCGACCCACGTCCAGGAGCGCCAGCGTGCGGTACCAGTCGGCGGACGCCACGGCGCGAATGTCGGGCGGCGTCGCGGCGCGCGCCCAGCGCTCGGCATCATCCAGCGCCGCCAACGCGTCGTCGGCACGCCCCTCGTCCACCAGGATCGCGGCCTCGGCCAGGCGGTTGCGGGCCAGGTCCGGCTCGTGCTGGCCTGCCATCGGCAGCAGGCGTTCGTACGCGGCCGCGACGAGCCGGTGCGCCGACGACCAGTCGCGGCGCAGGCGGTGGACGTCGGCGAGCGCTTCCTCGATGGCGGCCGTGCCGGCGTCGGCACCGCCGTAGGCCTCGGCCGCGGCCTTGGCGGCGCGCTCCAGGTTGCGCTGCGCGTCCGGCAGCATGTCCAGCGTCGTGTAGACCCGTCCCAGGCCCAGCCGGACGGCGGCCTCGGTCGCGGGCCGACCGGCCAAGGCCGTCGCGGCCTCGCGCTCGGCGCGCTGCATGAGTTCGAGCACGCTCAGCCGCGCGCCTTCCGGTGCGCTGTCGACGCTGGCGGATTCCAGGAGCTGCGTGACGTAATCGGTGGCGGCGCGCGCCTCGGCGGCCTCTCGGGCGCTGCGCTCCTCGGCAGCACGTGCCTTCACCAGCAGCCGCGAGGCCTGCATCCAGCCGGCGACGCTCCCGATGCCGCCGACCAGCAGCGAAGCCGCCAACGCCCCGGCCAGTGCCGCGCCGATGGGCCGGCGTCGCCTCAGGCACCGGAGCCGGTACCGCAACGTGTGCGGCACGGCGTCCACCATCTCTCGCGCCAGCCAGTGGCGAAGGTCGCCCGCCAGCGCCCCGGCGTCGCGGTAGCGGCGCATGCGGTCGCGGTCCAGGCAGCGCGCGACCACCGCGCCCAGGTCGCCGTCGAGCACGTGCTGCAGTGCATGCGGCGTGGTGCGCCGGTCGGTGGCGACACGCTCGCGTTCGCGGCCGGGCAGGATGGCGTAGTGGCGCGCGATGGGACGGACCTCGCCCAGCCTCAGGCCGTGCGCGTCGAACGTGCCCGACTCGGGGTCCGCGCCGGGTGGCGACCCGATCAGCAGCGTGTGCAGCACCGCGCCAAGCGCCCAGACGTCCGTGCGCGCGTCGGCGTCGAAGCCGGCGCTCACGAACTGCTCGGGCGCCATGTACCCCGGCGTGCCGAGCGCCTGGTCGGTGTCGCCGCCGGTCGTGCCGACGCCCAGCACCTTCGCGATGCCGAAGTCGATGACCTTGGGCACGTGGCGCCCGCCGTCGACGGCCACCAGGATGTTGGCCGGCGTGATGTCGCGGTGCACCACGCCCTTCTCGTGCGCGAAGTCGATCGCCTCGGCGACGGTGGCCATGAGCGCCACGCGCTCGCCGATCTCCAGGCGGTTCTGGTCGCAGTAGCGGTTGATCGGCAGCCCGGGCGCGTACTCCATCGCGATCCAGGGGCGTCCGTCGGGGAGCTCGCCGGCATCAACGATGCGCGCGATGTTCGGATGGTCCAGAGCGGCCAGCACGCGGCGCTCGTGGTCCCAGCGCTCCGCGATTCGGGGCGTCGAGAGCGGGCCACGCAGCACCTTGATGGCCACCTGGCGCTCGATCGGGTCGTGCTGCACGCCCAGGAAGACCTGGCCGAAGCCGCCCGACCCCAGGACGCCGCGCAGCTCGAACGGGCCGATGCGCGCGAGCGGCCGGCGTTCCACCGGATCCGCCAGCGGCGAACGCTCCGGCGCCGCACCGGCCGTGGTTGGCGGCACGGCGGGCGGGACGTCGCTCCCGGCAGGTCGTTCGCGGTCGTTGCCCGTCGCCATGGGGCGCGATCGTAGTGGATACCCTTCGGAAGCCATGCGCCCAGCCCCCGCCGATGCCCGTTCCCTCCCGCTCGCCGGCAAGCACGCCTTCGTGTGCGGTGCCACGCAGGGCATCGGCAAGGCCAGCGCCATCGCGCTGGCCGAGGCGGGCGCCACCGTGACCGCCTGCGGCCGCAACGACCAGGGCCTGGTGCGCACCCTCGAGGCGCTGCCGCGCCCCTGCGGGCAGAAGCACTGGACCGTCGAGGTGGACTTCGCGTCGGCCAAGGACGTGGGGTTCGCGGCCGAGACGCACCTGAAGTCCGCCGGTGCCGTGCACGTGCTGGTGAACAACACCGGCGGGCCGGCGGCGGGCAGCGCCATCGAGGCCGGCGCCGACGACTTCCGCAAGGCGTTCGAGATGCACGTACTGGCCAACCAGGCGCTGGTGCAGGCGTTCGCGCCCGGGATGCGCGAGGCGCGCTACGGACGCATCGTGAACATCGCGTCCACCAGCATCGTCACGCCGATCCGTGGGCTGGGGGTCTCGAACACCATCCGTGCCGCGGTGGCCAACTGGGCACGGACGCTGGCGGTGGAGCTGGCGCCCTACGGGATCACGGTCAACACGGTGATGCCGGGCTTCACGCGCACGGCGCGGCTGGAGGCGCTGCTCGAGGGCCGTGCGCGCCGCGCGGGCATGACGCTCCCCGAGGTCGAGGCCGACGCGATGCGCACGGTGCCGATGGGGCGCTTCGCGGGCCCCGAGGAGATCGCCGCGGTCGTCGCGTTCCTGGCGTCGCCGGCGGCGTCATACGTGACGGGCGTGAACATGCCGGTGGACGGCGGCCGGCTGGCGCTGGGCTGAGCGCAGGGGATGGATCCCCGCACCGGCGGCTCGATCCGCGCGATCCGGCGCGGGACCGGGCCATCGCACTGGTCGCCGTGCCGCCGCGCGCGCACCATGCGTGCATGTCCATCGAACCCACCATCATCCATTCCGCGGGCGCCGGCCTTCAGGCCTCGCACGACGCAGCCGTCGTCTTCCTGGACCACCAGGGCGCGCGCGTCCGCTTCCTGGACGGCATCGACCTGGCGTCGGTGACCGCCGCGCACATCGACCTCGGCGAGCTGCACGACACGTTCCGCGTGCACGACAAGTCGTTCGCGGGCGGCTTCGGCCGCGCCAAGCCGGACGACACGCCGCTCTTCGGCGCCCTGGCGCAGGTCTGCCTGCGCTGCAAGCGCGTGCTGGTGGTGGGCCCGGGCAGCGCCAAGAGCGAGTTCGTGAAGTACCTCAGCCGCAACAACCCGGATGCCCTGGCGCGCCACGTGATCGGCGTCGAGACCGTCGACCACCCGACCGACGGCCAGTTGGTGGCGCGCGCCCGCGCGGCGTTCGCCGAGGCGGCCGAGCGCGACCGCACCTGGCAGCCGGTGCGGTCGGTGCAGTCGGCCTCGGCGCTCAGCGCGCTGCGGCGGGAGTGACGTCGGCCCGGGCGGTCTTGCGGCCCAGCATCAGCGTCCGGACGTCGGGGTCGACCACGGCCTTCTTCGGCTCGAACGGCGACTCGATCGTCCACTCCAGTGTCTCGCCCGCCTTGATCGTGCGAACGGCGCGCGCGTCCCGGTATTCGGGGCGCTGCGCGGCCGCGGCGGCGATCTCCTCGGGCGTGCGCGGGATCGTCGCGGCGGGCCAGCGGTCCTCGCCGTTGGTCACGGCCAGTTCCAGCGGCACGGTGCCGGTGCCGGCGTTCTCGACCGTCACCACCGTGCGCCACGTGCCGCCTTCGGCCGCGGGCGGCGTGGTGACCGCGGACTTCACCTTCGGCTCCGGCACCACGACGTCGAAGACCCACTGGTCGACGAACGCCTGGTACGCGGCAGGGTCCTTCGCGAACGGCCGCATCGATTCCACGAAGTCCTGCAGCAGCGGGTAGTCGGGGCCGTCCTTGAACTTCCCGACGAACGCGCGCAGGCCCTCGTCCATCCTGTCGTCGCCCAGGTGCTCCATGAGCATCCAGAAGACCCAGCCGCCCTTGTCGTAGGTGACCTCGGTGTCGCCCCGGCGGTCGCCGGTGGTCTCGGCCATGGGCAGCTCCTCGTCCACCTGCCGGCCGTTGGCGTAGCTGAACTCGATCTCGCGCATGAACGCCTGGCGTGCGCGGTCGCCGCGCAGCTGGCGGAAGAGCCGCGCGGTGCTGAAGTGCGCCATGCCCTCGCTCAGGATGTTGCCGCCGGGGCCATCGCCCGGGCGCAGGATGTTGCCCCACCACTGGTGGGCGCTCTCGTGCGCGGTCACCATGAAGGGCGCGTCCTGCTCGGTGGTCGGCTTGGCCAGGAAGCCGATCGACTCGCTGAAGACGATGTTGCTGGGGAAGCCCTGCGCGTAGCCGGCCAGGCCGGGGAACTCGCTGATGCGCAGCTCCTTCCACGGGTAGGGCCAGAACCACTTCGAATACCACTCGCGCGCACCGTCAAGCGCCTCGACCATGGCAGCGATGTTGTGCGCATGCTGCGGCAGGTGGTAGATGGTCGTGGTCTTGCCCTTCGCCACTTCCCACCGGCCGGCAACCAGGTTGACCGCCATCACCGGGTGGTCGGACGCCCACTCCATCGTGCGCACGCCGCCGTCCACCGTGTCCGAAGTGCAGACGCCCGGCATGTTGGCGCGATACTCCGCCGGCAGGCGGACGCGTGCACGGAAGTCGGTGTGGCCGCCGGTGCCGAACGCGGTCTTGGTGACCTTCTTCCAGTCGTCGGGCGCGGGTCGCTTCGGCTCGGGCACGCGCTCGGGATCCATGCCCACGCCTTCCTGGTAGCCGAGCGCCGGCAGGAACGATGCGGCGAAGCTGTTGATCACCGTGCCGGCGGGCAGGATGAACTCGCCGGCGCCGCCGGGGTTCTGCCGCGTGCCGCCCGGGACGCGCGCCACGTGGCGGAAGCCGATGTCGACCGACGCACCCGGCGCCAGCGGCTGCTCGGGCGTGAAGACCCACAGGCCGGCGCTGTCCTCGACGCGCGGGTTGCGGCGGTCGCGCTTGCGCTCGGCGGCCGCGGCGGCGGCGTCCCACTCGGTGCCTTCCCAGGTGAAGTGCACGTCGTCGAAGGTTGTGTTCGGCGTCAGCGCGATGCGGCGGATCGGCTTGTCGGACGTGTTCTTCAGGCCGTACGTGCCCTTCACCGCGATCGTGCCCGCGGCGGGGTCCAGGTCCAGGTCCAGGTCGATGCGGACGATCTCGGGGTTCGGAACGTCCTTCCATGTGGCGGCGTTGCCCACGTAGTACTGGCGTTCGCGCTCGCGCTCGGGGCTTCCGGCGGGGCCGTGGCGCACCATCAGCGCAAGGACGATCGCAACCGTGGCGGCCGGAGCGCCGAACACCAGCAGCCGCGCCGCGCGCTTCCACGCGCGCACGCCGCGCAGGCGCGTGCTGATGCCCTGCGCATCGGGCGTTCGGCGGCGCCACCACTCGAGCGCGGCGTGCAGCATGGTCAGTCCGGCCAGGATCCAGAGCAGGCGGTTCAGCACCAGCGCGCCGCGGTCCAGCTGCAGCGCGCCGAAGTCGGTCCACTGCAGTCCGCCCCAGAGGTGCCAGTTGAAGACCCAGTTCATCCAGCCGCGCTGCACGCACCAGCCGGTCAGGATCAGCGCGCCCAGGCCGGCTGCGTAGACGGCGTAGCGGTTGCGGAACTGGCTCCAGGCCAGCGCCAGGAAGCACATCCACACGAACAGCGTCGGCAGGAGCAGCGTGCACGCCGCGACCAGCAGCGGCAGCGGGCTCGGTGCGATGAGGATGCCGCTGTTCACGGCCTGCACCACCATCGCGATGGCCATCGACGCCCACAGGCCGCCGAAGATCGCGGTGCCGATCACCGCGGCGCACGCGGCCATGCGGCCCAGCGTCAGCGCGCCGGTCCGGGCCGGGGTCGAATCGACGATCGCTCCCAGGCGGGAGCGCTCGTCGCGCGCCAGGCCCTCGGTGAAGTAGTAGAGCACCAGGAAGATCGAGAGCAGGACGAACGTGTTGTAGCCCTGCGCGGCGAAGGTGCCGGGCGTGATGAGCCGGGGCGTGTCGAAGGGACCGGGCGCGAACATCGCGGGGCCGATGGTCTGCAGGATCGCCAGCGGGACGAAGATCCACAGGCCGGGCGAGCGGCGCAGCTCGCGCAGCTCGGCGCGGAACGCGTCCAGCGCGGCGGCCGCGAACCCGACGCCGCCGGTGCGCATGCCGAGGTCGGCAAGCGGAGCCTCGCGCGGCGGGTTCGCGGTGCGCGCGCGCTGGGCACGGTCGGAGTCGGCGATGATCGCCGCTCGGTCGGCGGCAGCCACCGGGAACGGGTGGCGCATGCGGGCCGCCTCGCGGCGCGCGGCCCACGCCATCCCGCCGACGGCCAGCGCGACCAGCGCGGCGCGCGCGCCCGTGAACAGCGCGTCGGCCGCGGGGGGCTCGTTGTTGTAGAAGGCCACGCCGCGGTCGACCTTGAGGTACGTCTCGTTCAGCCAGCGGAACCCGGTCACGTCGATGGCCTGGAACGCCCGGTTGCCCCAGTGCGGCAGCCACTCCGGCGAGAACTCCCAGATGAAGAAGATGCTGGCCAGCAGCAGCGCCACCGGCATCGCGAAGACCAGCACGGTCTGCCGCGTGACGGAACCGATCGCGAACGCGATCGCGCCAAGCGCCAGCGAGGGCAGCGCGATGAAGAGCAGCATCGGGCGCAGGTAGTTCATCAGCTCGAACGGCCCGCGCAGCTTCTCGGGCTCGGCCAGCGGGTAGAGCTGGAAGAACGCGATCTGCAGCGCCAGATGGACGGCGAAGACCGCGCAGAACACCAGCGCGATGCCCAGCCAGCGGCCCCAGACGTACTCGCGCGCGGTGAGGCCGGTGCTGCCGACGATCGGCATCACGCGCATGGTGTCGTCCTCGTTCACGGCGTTGCCGAACGCGGTGCACACGAAGAAGAGGTAGAAGAGCGAGAACACCAGGATGTCGCCGAACGCCAGGTTGAACTCGCTGTTCAGGACCGCGCGGTCGCCGCCGGCGGTGCGGCTGCCGGCGCCGATCGTCACGGATCCCGACGAGAAGCCCCACGTCAGCAGGAGCAGGATGAGCACCAGCACCCACCACGACGGGCGGCGCCAGGCGGTGCGGAGTTCGAGGAAGGCAAGCGTGAGCGTGCGTCGCATGGTGGGTGGTCCGATGGCGTGGCGCGCGTGCGCGCGCGGGCGGGGCTTGGGTGTCTTGGTTGCGTGGGCGTGTGCGGGAACCGGCGGCGCGCGGCGTCAGGCCGCGGTGGGTGCGTTGGCCGCATCGGTGGCGCGGCTCTCGTCCATGACGCCGAAGTAGACGTCCTCGAGCGTCGGCGGGACCTGCACGAAGCCCGCGGGCTCGCGGCCGGGATCGCCCTGCACGCGGGTGCGGAAGAGCGATCCTTCCACGAGCACGGCCTGCGTCACGCGGTGCGATCGACGGACCTGCTCCAGCTCGCCGGCACCGACGATGCCTTCGCTCACGCGCCCCGCCAGGCGGTTGCGCGCGTCCGCGGTGGTGCCGCTGGTCACGCACCGGCCGCCGCGGATCACCGCGAAGCGCGGGCAGAGCGTGGCGATGTCCTCGACGATGTGCGTCGAGAGCAGCACGATGCGGTCGCGGCCCAGCTCGGCCAGGATGCGGTAGAAGCGCTGGCGCTCCTCGGGGTCCAGGCCGGCGGTCGGCTCGTCCACGATCACCAGGCGCGGGTTGCCCGCGATGGCCTGCGCGATGCCCAGGCGCTGGCGCATGCCGCCCGAGTAGGTCTTCACCTTGCGCTTGGCGGCGTCGGCCAGGTTGACGCGCTCCAGCAGCTCGGCCACCAGCTTCTTGCGGCCCTGCGGCGCCTCGACGCCCTTCAGCCGCAGCAGGAAGTCCAGCATCTGCGTGCCGTTGAGCGAGGGATAGAAGCCGAAGTCCTGCGGCAGGTAGCCCAGCTGCTTCCAGACGGCGCGCGGGTCCTTCACGATGTCGGTGCCGTCCAGCGTGACGCTGCCGCCCGTGGGCTCCAGCAGGCCGCTCAGGATGTTCATGAGCGTGCTCTTGCCGGCGCCGTTGGGGCCGAGCAGGCCGAACAGCCCGGGCGGGATGTCAAGCGAGACGCCCTTCAGCGCGCTGACGGGGCCGGGGTAGATCTTGACGAGGTCGCGGATCTGCAGCATGGGTGGTGGGTCCTTCGGGGCGGTCAGTTCTTGGT
>JBIKJV010000414.1:0-3876 GCA_044360755.1 Phycisphaerales bacterium | reverse complement strand
TGCTTTTCTTCCTCTGTTGGATTAACAACACCATTACGCACCAACTTTTGACGGAAATACTTACGTATGTCATCAATGCCCTCAGCCTCCATATTCATCATAGACATGGCCGTTAGCACTTGCTTTGTTTCAGGATCATCCGTGATCGTTAGCAACCCAGTCAATGCCTGAACCGTTGCAGCCCGACGACTGCTCGATGAAGGCCCAACATCCACAGACACATCATAATTCGCTTTGCTTATATCATTCTTATAAACCATCTTCCCCGTATCTTCATCAATAACAGGCTTCATCACCTCCACAGACTCCACCTTTTTATCATCCGATAAAGACTTCATCTGTCTTCCTTTTTCAGAGTATACTTCCTTAGCCATGGATAACCAAATTTCACCACACCGTTTCATGCCCTTGGCAAAGTTACTCATGTAAATAAAGGTTTGCATATCCAAACGCTGCTGAATCATCTCAACAGCCTTGCCACTGATATTGCTCACCATTTTATCCCCTTGCTGGGGACTTCCTAAAATCTCCTGCATGTCCTGTTCTGTCACCTGCAACAAACCAGCCATAGCAGGTGGAACCTGCGGACTTTGCGTAAACCCTATGGGCGCATTGGCAATAATATTGCCAGCAACATCATAAATAGGATTGATCGTCAAATAAGGATAATTGTTCTTTTGATCGTCTTGCCACCAGCTCTGATGGCCCTCAACCTGTTGGGCCAAAAAGATAGGTTTTTGTACCGTGGAAATCGCACTAATCTCCGCCAGCTTAGAAATCTGCATGTTCTTTAATCTCTGGGCATCCTTTGACAGCCTTACATGCCCCATACAACGCTCTACGTTGTCAATGTACCACCGCTTACCATACACAGGCACAATCGGGATATACTTCCCAGCAATATACCCACAATCCTCTAAGACAGCACCGCCCGATAAAATATACTTCCTAACCTTTTTCCGTTTAATCTTTCTCTCATTTACCTTACCCATCTGCGTCGCTATCAAAAGATTCTCAAGCAACGGATCAGCATCAAAATCAGCCTGCGTATACTGCTCTTTTCTAAAATTACCCTTGGCATCTTTTTCAATACGGCTTTGATAATAAAAGACTTTCTCAGAAACTTCCTCAATTTTATAATACTCTGCCACGTACACAACTTCGTTGCTTACCCAGTCAAACTCTGTCTTGCGTATGTCTTCAGGCCATGAATCTGGGTTATCTCCCCACGTATCTTCATAATCATCTGAATCCATGGCCGTGATGACAAAACAATGCTTTGCATCTGCTTTATCCTGTCTCTTTGCCCCCAAGTCAAAAAACACAGAGGAATCCGCATCAAAGATGGGCTCAATGCTTATTCTTTGTCTGTCATTGTCAGGGTCTTCCTCATTTTCATAAACAGCACGCAATCTCCATGCGCCAATACCACCACTGGTCGCCTCTTCAAACGCATTGTCATACGCTTCATTTGCATTGCTGTCCTGTTCATCCGCGCGATATAAACCTTTTAAAACGTCCGCCATATCGGACCCGTCTTTGCCGTCCTTGCTCACAAAATCAACCGTGATGCGATTGTTCCTGTATTCATTGATAATCCGAATCACAGACAGATGAACCTTGTTGACCTCAAACATAGGCTTGTTGTCATACTGTTCACGCAACACACCTTCCCACTGCGCACCAGGGACGCTATAAAACCTGCGATCCTCTACACACATATCCCGCGTCTCTTTCACCGCCGACATAATGGTGTCAAATTGCTCTAAGGCTTCCTCTAAAACCTCATGCAACTTTTCTTCTTTGGTTGACATGCTATCTCCATTTCCATGATACAGGCTTTATAACAACAGGTTGAACATTGTTAGTCGTTGCCGTCAACCTAAATCCTTCACAGGCATACCGTAGCGCATCAATGCAATGATCCGCCTGATTCTTTTCAAGTTCAGGCAACACCTTCCCGCTGTCTTTATCGGTGGCATAGCTAAAGAAAGACAACTCGTTAATCGTCTCTTCGCACCGTGGATGCACAACAATCCTGTACCCTTTTAGGAAGTTTATCCCTTCCTCCACACTGTTCCACCCCTTAAGACTTGGCATCATCTTTGGATAGCCATGCTTTTTCATGTGCGATATTGTCTCAGGGCGTGCACAATCCGCAACAATCACATATCGCTGGCTCTCAGGGATGCTTAAGAACATCTTGGGAAGGTCTATAATGTCGCATTGCCTCAAGACTAACTCATGATCTATATACAGCGTGCGCTCTTTTAGGTAACAACGTATCAAAACTGTGGGATCTGTACTAAAGCCCCAATCACACCCAAACTGAAAGACAGCATCCACATCAGTATCAAACGCCTTGATAGTCCAGTTGGTGAACACCGTCTTCTCGTCAGGATCACTTGCAAACTGGCCAAAGATAAACCGTTGTTTCTGTTGCTCATTCATGTTCTCCATAAGTTGCTGGATATAATCACTGGATATGTTCTGCACGTTATCGGCGGGATTTAGCACAAGCGATACATAATCACTAGGCGTGACGTGCTTTTCCTTGCTGTAGTAGTTTATGCCCTGCACAAACATAGGGAAGGACCAATGCGATATATGCGGCGGGTTCTGGTCATAGAAAAACTTGTTCTTCGCCGCGCTCTTTTGGCTCAGCCGTGAATACATGAAAGAAACAGTGCTAAACATCATCTCGCTGCATTCATTAAAGTATATGGTGGTGTATTCATTCCCCAACATCTTTTCCTTTGCGCCTTCATCCACGCCCATAATCTCAATCATAGAACCGTTGGGAAAGGTCACCGTCATCTCTGTTTTGTTCACTCTCAGCGCGACATTCGCATATCGACTGGCAATCACATCCTGAACCGTGCCAAGCCATAACGAACGCCTTGCTGCTGTCTGGGTCTGTCTGATAATGGCGTGCCTAGTGTTCGGATACTTCAAGGCCCTTAGAAACACCGTGTGCGTTAAGAGAAACGTCTTACCAGAACGTGATCCACCATAGAGCATGACGTGCTTGGCATCGCTGCTTAACAGCTTTAATGCCTGTTTTTGCTTATCGGTCCACGCAATAAGCATCAAATGTCCCTTTCATCAGGGGCAACAATGATCGGGTTGTCTTTCTGCCCACCAATATTGATCTTTGTTGCTTCATTAAACCCATACATCGCGTTAAGCTCTTTTAAGGCCCCTGTCATGCCTTGTGAGTGTTTTTGGCACCTAGCTATATCAGCAGCCTCTAACAGTGCTTCTACGGCCATCTGGCGAGTCCAAACAACACCTTGCTCGGCTCTTGCCTTCAGGTCAGCTATCATAGCAGCAACATTATCTTTACGTGCTTCGTGATAAGCACGTACTCTTTGCGTGTTTTTATTGTCGGTTGTTGTATCGTAAGCGTCTCTGTAAGAATCGACTTGAGACATTCCACCGGCTATATTTTGGGCAAGTTTCATCTGTTTTGGTGTCAAAGGCTTTTTATCAACTTTTGGCCTTCCTACTTTCTTTGGCTTTTTATCATCTTTATCATCCATAAAATCCTCCCTTTTGTATACGTATGACAACAAAAGTCTATAAAATCAAGCCCTTTCTTTTTTCCTATTTTTTTTAAAAAAAGGTGTTGACATGCTGCAGGAATTGCAGTAGTCTGTATATAACAACAACACAACAAGCGTAAACAACAAAGGAAACCCTGATTATGAAAATTTACAAAACAGTAACCGAAGAACTTATTGCGGAAAACAAAAAAGAACTTGTCCACATTTCTGACCTTTGCCATGGCGACACTGTAATCGTATATGGTGAGTCTTACACGGTAGGACGGAAAGAAATTAAAAACGGTTTTACGGGCTGGACATACAGAGGAGA
>JBIKJV010000062.1:0-13002 GCA_044360755.1 Phycisphaerales bacterium | reverse complement strand
GGATCAGCATGTACTGCCCGGTCGCGCCCAGCTCGTGCCCGAACAGCGAGGGCTTCGGCAGCGGGTTGATGCCCTGCGTGCCCTTGGTGATCGGCTCCAGGTTGACCAGCACGTCCTTCACGATCTCGCCGAAGCCGAGCGTGACGATCGCCAGGTAGTCGCCGCGCACGCGCAGCGTGGGTGCGCCCAGCGCCAGGCCCGCCACCGCACCCGTGGCCAGCGCCGCGCAGAGGCCGCCCCAGAAGCCCAGCTGGAACGGGTAGATGTCGCAGGTGAAGATCGCGAACGCGTAGACGCCCAGCGCCGCGAACGCCGCCACGCCCAGGTTCAGCAGGCCCGTGAAGCCGGTCAGCACGTTGAGCGCCAGGCCCAGGATCGCCATCACGAAGACGTCCGCGACCGGCTGCGAGAACTGCCACTCCTGCGGCATCCGCGCATCGACGAACGGCAGCGCCACCGCCGCGGCCAGCGCGATGCCGGGGAGCAGCCAGGGGTTTCGTCGCGGCGCGGCCATGGTCACACCTTCTCCCGGAGCTTGGCACCGAGCAGGCCCGAGGGCCGGAACACCAGGATCAGGATCAGGATCCCGAAGACCACGGCGTTGGTCCAGCGGGCCTCGATGTACCCGTCGCTCATCGCGCGCACCACGCCGATCAGCAGCCCGCCCAGCACGGCGCCCGGCAGGTTGCCGATGCCGCCCAGCACGGCCGCGATGAACGCGTCCATGCCCATGCGGTAGCCCATCTGGAAGCTGATCGTGTTGTTGTAGAGGCTGTAGACGACGGTCGCGAAGCCGCCCAGCGCGCCGCCGATGAAGAACGTCGCGCCGATCACGCGGTCGACGTCGATGCCCATCAGCTGCGCGGCCGTCGGGTTCTGCGCGACGGCGCGCATCGCCTTGCCGAGCTTGGTGTGCTTCACCAGCACCGTCAGCGCCACCATCAGCGGCACGGTGACGCAGAGCACCAGCAGGTCGTTCAGCGTCCAGCGCACGTCGCCCAGCGTCAGCACGTCGCGGTTCGGGACCAGCGCCGGGAAGTCCTTGGGCGCGGCGCTCGAGCCGCCGCCCGCGAAGACGTCCATCGGCAGGCCGCCCCAGAACAGGCCCAGGTTCACCAGGATGAAGCTGGCGCCGATCGCGCTGACCAGCAGGCTCAGCTTGCTGGCCTTGCGCAGCGGCCTGTACGCCAGCCGGTCGATCGACCAGTTCAGGCCGCCGCAGAACACCGCCGCGGAGAAGAGCAGGAGCAGCACGCCCCCGACGCCGCCGGCGCCCGACCACTCGGCCATCCCCAGCGCGCCAACGATCGTCAGCGCCAGGAACGCGCCCAGCATGCAGAGGTCGCCGTGCGCGAAGTTGATCAGCTCGATGATGCCGTACACCATCGTGTAGCCGATGGCGATCAGCGCGATGATCATGCCGTTCGAGAGGCCGGTCACCAGCTGCTGCGCGAAGACCTCCTGCACCGAGAGCTGCCCCTCCGCGGCGAACGCAGGCAACGCCGCCCCGGCCTGGCCGAGGACGGCGATCGCGAGGTTCTCCGCAGCCGCGGCCGCTCGCAGCATCAGTGGTCCTGCGCGGGCGCCATGCCGGACGCCTTCACGAACTCGAACTTGCCGTTCTTCACGGTGTTCACGCTCATGGTGCGGTTCGTGGTGTCGCCGTTCAGGTCGAAGCTCCACGTGCCCAGCGGGCCCGTGAAGTCCTTCGTCGCGGCCACCGCGGCCAGGATGGCGGCGCGGTCCTTGGTGTCGGCGCGGTCAATCGCGTCGAGCAGCACGCGCGCGGCCTCGTAGCCGTACACCGCGTAGCCCTCGGGCTCCTTGCCGAACTTCTCCATGTAGCGCTTGACGAACTCGGCGCCGGCGCCCTTCAGCTCCTTCGCGGGAAGGCCGCCGAACGTGATGTACACGCCACCGCCGCCCTTCTCGTCGCGCTCCATGTTCTCCTTGCCCGCGGCCTCGATGTAGGCCTCCTCGAAGGTGCCGTCCGGGCTGACGAACGGCACCTTGCAGCCGCCCGCGCGCAGGTCCTTCAGGATCTGCGCCGCGTTGGTCTGCGTGGTGCCGCCGAAGAAGACGACGTCGGGGTTCGTCGCACGGATCTTGGTGACCAGCGAGCGGTAGTTGGACGCCTTGGCGTCGATGCCCTCGAAGCCGACGACCTGCAGGCCCGCGGCCTCGGAGGTCTTCTTGAACACGTCGGCGATGCCCTTGCCATAGAGCTCGCGGTCGTGCAGGACGAATGCCTTCTTCGCGGCGAGGTCCTTCGTGCAGAACTCGGCGGCCACGGCGCCCTGGATGTCGTCGGTGGGCACCACGCGGAAGTAGTTGATCTTGCCGCTGGGCCGGTAGATGCGCGGCTCGTTGGGCTCGCCGGTCCCGGGCTTGGTCAGGCCGGGGTACGTGTTGCCGGGGCTGATCATCACCAGGCCGGCCTTGTTCAGGATCGGCATGGCGATCTTGCTGGCGCCCGAGTTGTAGGTGCCGATGTAGCCGACGATCTGCGTGTCCGCCGCGGCCTTGTTGGCGTTGGCCGCCTCGACGGCGGGGTCCCAGTTGCCCTTCTGCGGGCTGGCGTCGTCCCAGTCCTCGTAGGAGATGGTCCAGTCGTCGACCTTGCCGCCGCGCTCCTCGATCGCCATCTTGATGCCGTTGACCATCGACGTGGTCTGGCTGTTCGCGCTGCCGGTGCGCGGAAGGCTGCTGACGACCTTCAGGGTGCCGCCGTCCCGGGGGGCAGGCGCGGCGGCGAAAAGAAACGCAGCACCCGTGAGCGCGGCGACGATGGAGGCGGTCCGGCGGAACATGGCGTGTGATAATAGGGCGGAATGATCGGTCCTGCCGACCTTGCCGACGCACTTGCAGACGGGCTTGCCGCCGCCGCGGCCGCCCGGGACGCCGAGCAGAGCCCGTTCGGGATCGACGCGCTGGAGGAGACCGCGTTGCACCCTCTGCTCGCGGACGGCCTGCGGTCGGCGGGCTGCGCGGTCCACGCCGAACAGCGCTACCCCGCCGCACGGGCCGAGCGCCGACGGTCGAGGGGCGAGCGCTGCGACTTGGTGGCCTGCCCGGACGGTCGCGCGCTGCGCGCCCCGGACGACGAGCCCAACCTGTTCGCCCCCGCCGACGCCGTGGACCTGGCCGATGCCGCGTGGATCGAGGTCAAGACCGCCCGCGTCTTCCACGCCGAGGGCCCCAACGGCCGCTACGCCGCCGAGCTCCTGGGCGCACCCAGCGAGGACATCGTCCGCCTGGCCACGGCCGATGGCATCCGCCACGGCTTCCTGGCGCTGGTCCTGTTCGCGCGCGACGAAGCCGACGCACGGCGCGACCTCGAGTCGTTCGAGCGCACGCTTCGCGTGGAAGGCCTGCCGGTCGACGTGCCGCGCGTGCGCATCGTGCCCATCGCGGACCGGATCGGACACGCGGTGGCGGTGGTCGCGGTGGTGCAGGTGCAGCGCGGGGAAGCATGACCGGTCGGCGGCGTGGCCAACCCGCTATCCTCCCCCGCCATGAAGATCCACAATGCTCTCGCTTCCTGCCTCCTGTTCGCCTCGCTCGCCCTCCCGGTCGCCTGCTCCGACAGCAAGATGACCACCGAGGAGAAGCAGCAGGCGACGCGCGAGGACGTCGACGCCACCATCGAGAAGTTCAAGAAGAAGGACCCGGTCGCCGCGAAGGAGTTCGGCGCGGCCTATGCCTACGCCGTCTATCCCTCGATCGGCAAGGGCGGGTTCATCATCGGCGGCTTCGGCGGCGGCGGCCTGGTGTTCCAGGGCGGCAAGCTGGTGGCCAAGAGCACCGTCGGCGGCGGCACGATCGGCGCGCAGATCGGCGGCCAGTCGTACGCCCAGGTGACCTTCTTCAAGGACAAGGGCGCCTTCGACAAGTTCAAGCGCGGCGAGGTCGCCTTCAACGCAGGCGCGTCGGCCGTGGCGGCGGGCGCGGGCACCGGCACCGCGGTGCCCTACAAGGACGGCGTCGCGACCTACGTGATCACGCCCGAGGGCCTGATGGCCGAGGCCGTGATCGGCGGCCAGACGTTCAGCTACGAGCCGCTCGACGGCGCGAAGAAGTGAGTCCCGCGGCGCGGCGCGCTCAGGCGCCCGCGCGTCCCAGGAACCCAAGCACGACCCCGGCCCCCTCGCGGCCGGGGTCGTGTCCTTCGAAGCGGCGCGCGACGGCGTCCAGGTCGCGCGAGGTGCGCGCGCGCAGGCGCGGGTCGTCCAGCAGCGCGCCCAGCGCGTCGACCACCGGCCGCACGCCGCCGCCCCACGGCACGAATTCCGGCACGATCCGGCGCCCGGCGACGATGTTCGGCAGCAGCCGGTCGTGCATCGAGAGCAGCACCTTGCTTCCGGCGATGCTGACCAGCCCCGTCATGTAGAGCGCGACCATCGGCTTGCGCTGGTGCGTCAGGTCCAGGCTGACGGTGCCGCTGACGTTCAGCGCGCAGTCGCACCAGGCGATCGCGGCATCGGGGTCGCCGGCCGCGACGTGCAGGTCGGCTGGCCACGCGGCGCCGTGCGCGGCGTCGCGGACCAGCGGCACCAGCGCGTCGTTCGCGGCCATCACCAGGCCCACCAGCCCGGGGCGCGTGCGCGACACCGCGCGGAAGACGTCCAGCATGCGCGGCATGTTGGCGCGGACCTCGCTGCTGCGGCTGCCGGGCAGGAGCAGCAGCTTGGGCGCACCGGCCGGCAGCGCCGCGGCGCGGGCGCGCGCGTCGTCGCCCACCGGATGGCTCAGCACCGGGTGCCCGATGAAGTGCGCGCGCACGCCGCGCGAGCGGAACCACTCTTCCTCGAACGGCAGCAGGCAGAGGATCGCGTCGCTGGTGCGCCGCCACTTGCGGATGCGCCACGGCGCCCACGCCCAGAGCTGCGGCGCCACCAGGTTCACCACGCGCGCCCCGCCCGCCGCGCCGCGCCCGTGCGCCTTCATCCACTTCGCGATGTGCCAGTTCGCGGCCGGGCTGTCCACCGGCACGTGCACGTCCACCGGGTTCTTCGCCGCCCATTCGCGGATCTGGTGCACCGTCCGGCGCACGCTCGCGATCTTGCCGAGCCCCGCCAGCGCCATGGCCCCGTCGCGCGCGGTCTCGCCGGCCATCTCGCATCCGGCGGCGCGCATGCGCGGCCCGCCCCACCCCACCACGCGCACGTCGGGGGCCAGCTCCCGCAGCGCACGCACCAGCGGCGCGGCGTGGGCATCGCCTGAGGGCTCGAACGCAGTCAGCAGGACGGTGGGCACGGGGGCAGGATAGACCCTATCCTCCCGCCCTTCCCATGCTCAAGCGCACGCACTTCTGCGGACAGCCCCGCCTTGCCGACGCCGGCCAGACCATCGCCCTCAACGGATGGGTGAACACCTACCGCGACCAGGGGCGCGGCCTGCTGTTCATCGATCTCCGCGATCGTGACGGCCTGTGCCAGGTCGTCTTCGACCTGGAGCAGGGCCACCCCGATGTCGTGCAGAAGGCCAAGGCCCTCCGCCGCGAGGACGTCATCGGCGTCCGCGGCACGCTGCGCAAGCGCGCCGGCGACCCGAACCCCAAGCTCGCCACCGGCGAGGTGGAACTGGTCGCCGAGGAGCTCGAGATCTTCAACAAGGCCGAGAACCCCCCGATCCTGCCCGACGAGCACGAGGCCGAGAAGATCGGCGAGGAGACGCGCCTCAAGTTCCGCTACATCGACCTGCGCCGCCCGCGCATGCAGCACATCCTGCGCACGCGCAGCAAGGTCACCAAGCTGGCGCGCGACTACTTCGCGCAGAACGGCTTCGCCGAGATCGAGACGCCGCTCCTCATCAAGAGCACGCCCGAGGGCGCGCGCGACTTCATCGTGCCGGCCCGCCTGCACCAGGGCATGTGGTACGCCCTGCCGCAGAGCCCGCAGCTCTTCAAGCAGATCCTCATGGTGGCCGGCTTCGACCGCTACATCCAGATCTGCAAGTGCCTGCGCGACGAGGACCCGCGCGCCGACCGCCAGGCGGAATTCAGCCAGATCGACCTGGAGATGAGCTTCGTCGACCGCGAGGACGTCATGGCCATGATGGGCGGCTTCGCCCGCGCCGTGTGGCAGGAGGTCCTGGGCTACGACATCGGCACGATCCAGCGCATGACGTGGCAGGAGGCGATGGACCGCTTCGGCATCGACCGCCCCGACCTGCGCAACCCGCTCGAGATCCGCGACATCTCCGACATCGTGAAGGCCAGCGACTTCCAGGTCTTCCAGCAGGCGCTGGCCAAGAGCCGCGCCGGTCGCGCCGGCTGCGTCAAGGCGATCCGCGTCCCCGGCGGCGCCGAGAAGCTCACGCGCAAGATGACCGACGGCTACACCGAGTTCGCCAAGCAGTTCAAGGTGGGCGGCGTGGCCGTGGCCAAGTTCACCGCGAACGGATTCGACACCGGCGTCGCCAAGCACCTGGAGCCCTTCAAGGACGCGCTGGTCGCGCGCCTGCGGCTGCAGCCCGGCGACAGCGTGCTGATCGTCGGCGACAACTGGGACGCCGCCACCAAGGCACTGGGCGAGCTGCGCCTGAAGGTCGGCCGCGACATGGGCCTGGTCGACGAGAAGGAATGGAAGTTCCTCTGGGTCGTCGACTTCCCGATGTTCGACTGGGACGACGATGGCAAGCGCTGGGTCGCGATGCACCACCCGTTCACCAGCCCGAACCCGGACCAGTTCGACTTCCTGGAGTCGAACCCCGGCGGCTGCCTGAGCGCCGGCTACGACCTGGTCGTCAACGGCAGCGAGATCGCCGGCGGCTCCATCCGCATCCACCGGATGGACGTGCAGGAGAAGGTCTTCAAGCTGATCGGCCTGACCCAGGAGGACGCCGAGCTGAAGTTCGGCTTCCTGCTGAGCGCGCTGCGCCACGGCGCCCCGCCGCACGGCGGCATCGCCTTCGGCCTGGACCGCCTGGTGATGCACCTGGTGGGCACCGACAACATCCGCGACGTGATCGCGTTCCCCAAGACGCAGTCCGGCGGCGACCTCATGATCGACGCCCCCGGCCCGATCGACCCGCAGCAGATCGAGGACTGCGGAATGAAGGTGACGCTGATCGAGAAGAAGGCGTAGCGGCGGACGCGGTCAGGGCGTCCGTACGACGCGGAAACCGACGCTCGGCACGAAGTTGAGGGGCTCGAGGCCCAGTCGGTAGGACGCGCGCACGCTGCCCGAGCCGTCGAAGAACGAGCCGCCGCGGACCACGCGCGTCGCCGCTCCCGCCGCGCCGGCCGGGTTCGTCTGGGGCTCGGCGGGGTACGGGCCGTACCCGTCGTTCACCCACTCCCAGACGTTGCCTAGCATGTCGTGGAATCCAAGGGCGTTGGCCGCCTTGCCGCCCACGGCATGCGTCCGCTCGCCGGAGTTGCCGCCGCAGCACGACCCGAACCACGCGAGCGCGCCCAACGTGGCGTCGTCCGTCGAACCGTTGTGGAACGGCGTCTGCGTCCCGGCCCGGCACGCGTACTCCCACTCCGCTTCGGTGGGAAGCCGCATGCCCGTCGCGCCCAGGTAGGCCTGGATGGCGTTCCAGCTCACCTGCTCCACCGGGCGGCTGGCCGAATCGGCCTGCCCCTGGAACATCGAGGGGTTGGATCCCATCGTCGCCATCCACTGCGCCTGCGTGAGTTCGTGCCGGCTCATGTAGAACGCGTGCGGCAGCGTCACGTGGTGCACGGGCTGCTCCGCCGGGGTGCAACCGAACTGGTCCGATCCCTCGATGCAGCCCATCTGGAACGTCCCCGGCGGGACCAGGAGCATCTCGACCTGCGTCGCGGTGTCGCGGATGCGCCACGGGCGGCCGGTGGCGATGATCGCCGCACGAAGTGCCGGGTCGGTCACCACGGCCGGGTCCGGCATGACCTCGACAAGCGTCGCCCACGCAGGAAGGTCGAAGGGCTGCTTCGCCGCGCGGAAGCCGACGTAGTTCACGCCTTCCGAGGGCACAACGACGAATCGCTGGGAGGAGCTCGCCAGTGACTCGGGGCCAAACCAACTTCCACCGCGCACGATGCGGGTGACGAGCGTGCCGCGTTGGGAAACGACCGGGTCGGTCTGTGGGTCGCTCGGGTAGGTGGAAAGCCGGTCGAACACGAGTTCCATGACGTTCCCGTAGAGGTCGTGCAAGCCGTAGCCGTTCGCCGCCTTGCCGCCCACGGCGTGGGTCCGACCCGCGGCATTCCCCAGCACCCACCCCAGCGAAACGACCGTGGCATCGTCGGTCGACCCGTTGTGGAACGGCGTCTGGGTCCCTGCGCGGCATGCGAACTCCCACTCGGCTTCGGTGGGGAGCCGCATGCCGTTGGCGCCCAGGTAGCCCTGGACGGTGTCCCAGCTCACGTTCTCGACGGGGCAGCTCGGCGAATCAGGTTGCGATTGGAAGCTCGACGGGTTCGACCCCATGGTCGCCTGCCACTGCGCCTGCGTCACCTCGTACCGACCCAGGTAGAACGGCCGCGAGAGGGTCACCTGGTGCACGGGAAGCTGCGCCACCGTGCACGGGTGCAGGTCGGAAGGCATGATGCACCCCATCTGGAAGGTGCCCGCCGGGATCAACAGCATCTCCATCTGCGTCGCCGTGTCGCGCACGCGCCACGGGCGGCCGCTCGCGACGATCGCCGCGCGCAGCGCCGGGTCGGTCACCACGGCGGGGTCCGGCACCATCTCGATCAACGTCGCCCAGCTGGGAACCACGATCGGCGCATACCGAAAGCCCCCCGGCACGGTGATCGTGCCCTTGCCGCCCGTGACCACCACGTCCGCGATCCCGAGCGATCCCGGCGGGGTGATGGCCGTCACGGTCGACGCGTTGACCACCGTCACGTTCGTGCATGGGGCGCCGCCCACGGTCACGCCCGTGGTCAGCGTCAGGTACCCGCCGGTGATCGTGATCTGCGAGCCCCCCGTGAGGACCCCCGCGTTCGGCACGATCGAGAGGACCGAGGCCGGCATATAGGTGAACGGCTGCGGCGCCGTCACCGTGCCCGCCGGCGTGGCCACACTGACCGTGGCCGGGCCGGACGTGCCGGCAGGCGTGACCGCGGTGACCGCCGACTGCGAGAGGACGGTGACGCCGGTTGCGGGCACGCCGCCGACCGTCACGGCGGACGTGGCGCCGAGGTACGCGCCCGTGATCGTGATGGTGGTGCCGCCCACGATGCAGCCCTCGGAAGGCGAAACGCCCGACACGGCGGGCGTGCACCATCCCCAGTTGCCGAGCAGCAGGCTCAGGTCGAATCCGTCCACGCCACCGCTCCGGTCCAGGTCGCATGCCTGCGAGACCGGGTTCGTCACGACCACCGGCCCCCAGTTGGAGAGCAGGGTGCCCAGGTCGCCGCCATCGACGCGGCCGTCCGGCACGATGTCGCCCGTGCAGACCTGCGCGCGCGCTGCGGGCGCGACGAGCAGCGAGAACGCCAGCGCGAGCAAGGCACACGCGGCGGGCGAGCGACGGGAAGGTGATCGAAGGGTGACGCGCATCCAGTGGACCTCGGGTCCCCGGGCAGGCAGCGTGCCTCCGGGAACGGAGCACGCGAAACATAGCACCAGCGCACCGGATGCCAACCACCCCCGGACCATGTCAGTGGAAATCGGCCCGGATGCATCGCTTCGCCCCCCGAAATCGGTCCGTTCCCCAAGCCAAAGCCCGGCGGCGACCTCATGATCGACGCCCCCGGCCCGATCGACCCGCAGCAGATCGAGGACGCGGGATGAAGGTGACGCTGATCGAGACGAAGGCGTAGCGGTGGAATTTTGGCGGCGAATCGCGGCTCCCGACTTGAGCGCCCCTAGCCTGCGGCGCATACTCCAGGAGGAATGACCGTGTCACCCGACCAGCTCCGCGCCTCGCTGCGCGCCGTCCCGTTCGTGCCGTTCCGCATCCACCTGGTGGACCAGCGGTCGTTCGACGTCCCGCACCCGGAGTTCGCCGCGCTGTCGACGTCCGGCCGCACGGCCTACGCGTTCGCCACCGGCAGCGACGTCGCCGAGCTGATCGACACTGCGCTGATCGTCTCGCTGTCGCCGATGGGCGGATCGGCGAGCGGGTCGCGGGCGGCGTGAACCGCGCGAGGGCCGACGGCCTCCCTCCCCCTATCGAATCGGCCGGAATGCGGGCAGGCCTCCCGCCACGTCCAACGTTCACGGATCCCTGATGACCCGGAATCCGATCGCGCTGATCGCCCCTCCCGGAGGGGCGCCTTCTCGATAAGTCGAGTTCGCACGGAATCGTCCGTCCCAAGCACTACCACCGCGAAAAACGCGGAACGTGACGCTTTCCAGCCCGGCCGGCGGGCCGGGCGGATCAAACCGGGGTTCCGGCGGAAAGCCTCCAAAATTGAACCGATCGTCGACCCACTCGGACACGTTCCCCAGCATGTCGAACAACCCGAAGCCATTCGGCTGCCTTCCTCCGACAGCATGGGACTCCCCGCCGGAGTTCTCGGCGTACCACGCCAGTGCACCCAGCGCGCCGCAGTCGGCCGACTCTCCGTAGAAAGGCGGCGGCGACCCGGCACGGCACGCGTACTCCCACTGGGCCTCGGTCGGCAGCCGGAAGCCCGTCAGTGCCAGGTACTGCTGGACCGCAAGCCAACTGACCCGTTCCACGGGGCGGGTGTCCGAGTCGCTGCGGCCTTGGAAGTACGACGGGTTGCATCCCAGCTTCGCCTGCCACTGCGCCTGCGTCACCTCATGGCGACCCATGTAGAAGGGGCGCTGGATGGTGACGCTGTGCTCGCCCCAACCCGGAGAAACCAGGCAAGCCAGCGTGCTGGGTGCGCTCATCTGGAACGTGCCGGGAGGGATCAACACCATCTCGACCTGCGTCGCACGGTCACGCACCCGCCAGGCAAGGCCGGTCGCGGCGATGGCGCCTCGGAGCACCGGGCTCGTCACCACCGAAGGGTCGGGCTCGGCGTCCACGACGGTCGCCCACACTGGCACGTCCGGACCGTAGGTGAAGCCAGCCGGCACGGTGACCGAGCCACCCGGGCCGTCGACCACCACGGCGGCCGCACCCGCCGGACCCGCCGGGGTCACCGCCATCACCTGCGTCGCACAGACCGCCACGACCTGCGTGCACGGAACGCCGCCGATCGTCACGGACGTCGCGCCATCCAGGCCTTGGCCGCGGATCGTGATCAGGGTGCCCCCAGCGGGGCTGCCCTGCTCGGGGAAGATGGAGGGCGCGCATGGACCCCAGTTCGCAAGCATGATGCTCAGATCGAATCCATCGACGCGGCCATCGCCGTTGAGGTCGCCTGCGGACGCCTGCGCGGAAGCCACGGAGGTCGCACCCAGACCCCCAAGCGACGCGACGATCCAACAGGCAATTCGTGGCAAGGTCGTACTCGCGGATGCCATGTGACTTCCTCGGTGCGCTTCCGGGATCCTCGAGCCCGGCAAGCGAAACATAGCACCGCCAGACTGCATGGCAAGCGAGCACCTGCCGGATGCACTCCTGCCCCGATCAATCCCGCGCGATCCGCGTCATCACCCGCGCCGCGCCCATGTCGCCCCACACGTTCACCGTGGTGCGGCACATGTCCAGCAGCCGGTCCACGCCGATGATGATGCCCATCGCGCCCACCGGCAGGCGCTCGGCGCCCAGCGAGTTGTTCACCGCGGCGATCACGATCACCATCGTCACCAGCCCCGCGCTGGGGATGCCCGCCGCGCCCACCGCGGCCAGCGTCGCGGTGACCACGACCACCGCCAGTTCGCCCATCGAGAGGTGCACGCCGTACAGCTGGAAGAGGAACACGACCGCGACGGCCTCGTAGAGCGCGGTGCCGTCCATGTTGAGCGTCGCGCCCAGCGGCGCGCAGAACCGCGTGGCCTTGCGTGAGCAGCCGCCCTCGGTCTCGCACACGCGGATCGTGACGGGGAGCGTCGCGCTGGAGCTGCTGGTCGCGAACGCGGTGGCCAGCGCCTCGCGCATGGCCCACATGAACTTCCACGGGTTGCCGCCGCCCAGCGCCAGCTGGAAGAGGGGCAGCACCACCAGGCCGTGCAGCGCCAGGCCGCCGATCACCACCGCCATGTAGAGCCCCAGCGGGCCCAGGAGTTCCGCAAGCCCGATGCGCCCGACGCTGGACGCGACCAGCAGCATCGCGCCCACGGGGATCACCCACAGCATCCAGCCCACCGCGCGCAGGAGCGCCTCGTTCAGGCCCTCGATCGCGCGGATCGCGGGGCGCGCCACGTCGCCCGAGAGCGCAAGCGCCGCACCCAGGACGATCGCGAAGACGATCATCCCCAGTGGCTGGCCCTCGGACATCGCGGTGAACGGGTTCGTCGGGATCATCTGCCGCACGATCTGCAGCCACGCCGAGCCCAGCCCCTGCTCGCCGGCGGTGGTGGCGGCCGCCAGCTTGGGCGCCGCGCCGAAGCGCTCCGCGCCACTTGCCTTCAGCGACTCGACCACGTCGGGTGCCAGCCCGAGCCCCGGCCCCACCCACGTGACCAGCACCGCGCCGATCGCCGCCGCGGCCAGCATCGTGACCAGGAAGTACGCGGTCGTCGCCAGCCCCAGCCGCCCCAGCTTCGAGGGGTCGCCCAGCGACGTGATCCCCGCCACCACGCTGGTGAAGATCATCGGGAACACCAGCATCATGAGCGGGCGCACGAGCACCAGCTCGCCCACCGTGCCCAGCGTCGCGGCCGCACCCGAGGCGCCCGCGCGGTTCAGCCATTCGCCCAGCAGGGCGCCCACGACCAGCGCCACGATCGAGCCGGTGGCCACCCACCGCTCCTTGGCGCCGGTCGCGCGCCGCGCCATCAGTGCACGCCCTGCTCGGCCAGCCAGCGCTCGCAGTCGATCGCGGCCTGGCAGCCCATGCCGCTGGCCGTGATCGCCTGGCGGTAGTGCTGGTCGGCCACGTCGCCCGCGGCGAAGACGCCGGGGATGTTCGTGTACGAGCTGCGCGTCTTCAGCGCCACGTAGCCCTTGTCGTCGAACTCGATGCCGGTGCCCTGCAGGAACTTC
>JBIKJV010000206.1:0-3912 GCA_044360755.1 Phycisphaerales bacterium | reverse complement strand
CGTTGTCGGTCTCGGGGTTGCCGCAGCCGCAGGAGCCCGCGGAGACCTTCAGGGGATCGTTGGGGCAGGCGTCGACGCAGTCGGCCGCACCGTCCGCGTCGGAATCGGTCTCGGGGACCCCGCAGCCGCAGGCACCGGGCGCGGTCTTCAGCGGGTCGTTCGGGCAGCCGTCCGAGCCGTCCGCGGTGCCATCCGAGTCGGCATCGCGGGCCACCACCAGCGTGACCGTTCCGGTGTCGGCCGCGGAATCGCCGCCGACCGCGACGGTGTACGCGTGGCCCGCCACCAGCGACGCGAAGAGACGCGCGTGGCCGGGACCGCCGCATCCTCCGTCGGACGCGGCGACCAGCACCGAACCCGCGCCACAGCCGTCAAGGACCGCGATGCGCGATGCTGCGAGCGTGCCGCCGGTGCCGCACGTCGAGATCAGGTGCATGCCGCCCAGGGCCGGCGTGAAGTGGAAGTACCGCGCATGGTGCAGGCGCTGGCTGCCCGTCGCGAAGGTGCCGGCCGGAAGCTCGAGATCGCCCACCGAGGCATCGACCGAGGCCTGCACCGTGCCACCGCCCGACGCAAGCGTGCCCACCGAGTTGCATCCGTCGTCCGGCGGAGTGATCGTCAGCCGAAGCGTGCCGGCCGAACCAGGGAAGGCATCGTCGGCGAACATGAACGACCCGGCAGCGACGTACACGGGCACGCCCGCCGTCAGGTCGACCGTCAGCTCGCTCTGGCCGAGCGTGCTGCACGAGGCGCCGTCGTCGTTGCACGCCAGGGCCGTGCCGGTGCCGCACCCCGACATCACCGCGAGCAGCGTGTCCGAGATGCCGGAGCCGCAGAGGCTGACCGCGTGCGGTCCGCTCACGGCCGGCGTGAAGCGCGCAAGGCGGGCCGCACCGATCGCGCCAACCGTCGGATCGCCCCAATCGCAGCCGCCGGTGCGCGGATCGACGTTCGGCAGGCCCCAGTTGGTGGCAAGGTCGGTCGGCCCTGCCGTCACGTCCGTGAGCAGGTTGCCGCACAGCGAGTCGGAGTTCGGGGTCGCAGGATTCGGCCGGCCCGGCGTCAGGAAGTACTGGGCCCCGGCCACGGCCGGCCAGATCCGCGCGGGAGGCAGGAAATACGGGCCCGAGGCGCCGATGAGCGGGACGTTGGTGATGGGCGTCGGATTGACGCCCACCGGCACCACCGCATGCATGTTGCCGTCGAACGCGCGGACGAAGCCGCCCGCCCGGAAGCCCATGGTCGTGGCGCGGAACACCGGGAGGCCGGCGGGGGCGTAGCCGAAGCCCGAACCCTCGATGTACGCGAATCCGTCAACGACCTCGGTCCAGGGCGTCACGTCCTGGACGCCGTCGCCGTTGGTGTCGATGCGCGCCGTGGTGCCGTCGTACCCTCGCACGAGCAGCATCGTGAACGAACCGTTCTCCAGCCCCGTGGCGCCGTTGCCGAAGCCCGAGGCCGTCGAGGTCGACTGCCGGATGACCGTCAGCGTGCCCGCTTCGGCGCCGTTCGCACCGTCCTCGGCGGACGAGTCGATCGTGCCCACGCCGTCGCGCAGCAGCAGCAGCCCGTTCGACCCGAGCGAGTACCACGTGATGGGGACCGAGATCGAGCGCAGCGGGATCGCGTTGTCGATCCTGCCGCGCACCAGCGACTCGTCACCGTCGATCACCAGGATCCAGAGGTCCTGCAGCGACTCCCCCGCCGCTCCCGAGATTTCGATGAACTCCTGGCCGCGGTCGACGGCGTAGGGATCGAACATCACCTCGGAAATGCGCACCGAGGGGCCGCCCGCCTGCGCGGAAAGGCCCACCGCGCCGGCGACGAGCGCCGCGAGTGTCCGGAGGCGTGGGAACGTCACCATGCACAGTGTGGCGCGACATGCGCCGAATGCAACGCCGAACGCGCAATGTTGCCCGCCGCGCACGGCGCACGCACGAACGGACGCCCGAGAACCGCGAATCCCCGCGGTGGCCCGAAAAGCACATCGGCGCCCCGCGAAGGGGGCGCCGATGGGAGATGATCGGGGATGGGCGATCAGAAGATCACGAGCCCGAAGCGGCCCAGGCAGACGCCGAGGTCGAAGCCGTCGACCTTGCCGTCGCGGTTGAGGTCGCCGAACTGCGGGTTGATGCTGCCCCACCAGCCAAGCATGATGAACATGTCGGCCTGGTCGATGACGCCGTTGAGGTTCAGGTCGCCGACCGCGATCTCGCAGCGGTCGGGCACCGCGTCGCCGTCGACATCGGCCGCGCCATTCGAGATGTCGGTGGCATCGGGCGTGCCGTTCTCGTCGCAGTCGGTGGTGAGGAACGTCCACATCTGGAAGTCCTCGCGCACCTCGTTGTTCTCGACCATCTTCTCATAGGAGACGATCGTGGCGTTCCAGTCGATGCGCCAACGGCCATTGGCCTTGCGGTACACCAGCGTGTCCGTCATCATCGACACGTCGAGCTCGAACTGGGCGACGGACTGGACGGAGCGGTTGACGGTCACGACCTGCGACACGTCGGCGGCTGCGAAGCCCGCGCACGCGAGGGCGACCGAAGCGGAAACGAGGGAAACGAGCGTCTTCATCTGATGAGTTGCCTCCGAAAGGGGTATGAAGGAGAACGATAGCGCCGTTACCGGGCTGCGCCATCCCAAATCGGCAGATTTTGCTTCATGTTGGGGAGTGATAACTTGCCGGGGCGCCGATCGATCACTCCAGAGAACCGTCGGGCGCCCGGGACACGCGCACCCAAAGCACCGCCGTTGGTGTGGCGGCCGTCACGGTCCATGCCGCACCGAGGGCCCGGAATGCCAACCCTTGCCGGGGGATCGAGCCCAGGTGCCCCAGCACGAACCCCGCCACGGTCTCGTAGCCGGCGTCCTCGGGGAGCCCCAGGCCGAGGGCCGCATTGAGGTCGCTGATCGGCAGCCGACCGCTGGCTTCGACGGTGGCGTCGTCGATCCGCCGGAGTCCCGGGGCAGAGTCCGAGGCTGGCTCGTGCTCGTCGCGGATCTCGCCGACCAGCTCCTCGAGCAGGTCCTCGATCGTCACGATGCCCGAGGTGCCGCCGAACTCGTCGACGACGATCGCAAGGTGGACCTTCTCGCGCTGGAACGCGATCAGCTGGTCGTGCGCCGGCTTCGCCTCGGGGATGCGCATCGGCTGGCGAAGGATCGGGCGCAGCTCGAACGCGTCGCCGTCGCGGCCCAGGAAGGGAACCAGGTCCTTCACGTAGAGGATGCCCTCGAGGTGATCCAGGTTCCCTCGGTAGACGGGGATTCGGGAGTGCCCGGCGGTGCGGATGAACTCGCGGATCGACCCCAGGTCATTCGTGTACTCGATGCCCTCGATCGCGGGACGCGGCGTCATGACGGCCCCGACGGTGGTGGCCCCGAACTCGATGGTGTTCTCCAGGATGGTGGCCGAGACCTCGTCGATGGCGCCCGTGCGCTGCGTGTCCTCGATGGAGCTGAGGAGCTCCTCCTCCTGGCGCTCCTCCTCGGTCTCGCGGCCGCGGGCCATGCGGCGCACCAGGCCATCGACCGCGTCGGCCAGCGCACGGAGGGGGGCCAGCAGCAGGTACATCGCGCGCAGCGCCGGCAGGAAGCTGGCAATCACCTCGGCCGGGGCATATCGCGCCAGCGCGCCGCCCACGACGCTGGTGAAGAGCCAGATCACGACCACCGAGCCGAGCCACGCCCCGGCCAGCGCGCCCAGCGTGAGTTCCTCGTCGATTCCCACCACGACGGCCAGCACCAGCGCGAAGAACCCCGTCCGCCCCGCCGTGCGCAGGAACGCGACGGCCCACTCCACCTGCTCCAGGTGGCCGAAGATCCAGCGCCCGCGTTCCAGCCGGCCGCGTTCCTCGAGGGCACGCTCCAGGGCGCTCTCGCTGACCTGCACCAGCGACCGGCGGAGCG
>JBIKJV010000334.1:0-13169 GCA_044360755.1 Phycisphaerales bacterium | reverse complement strand
GCGCGGGTGAACGAAACCGGACCCCGGTTGGAGACGATGACGACATCTCCGGGAGTGGCCATGCGCGCACCCTACCGGGTCACCCCCGGAATTCGGCGACGACCGGGGCGTGGTCACTGACGGCCCATGCATCTGGGTAGTCCCTGATCCCACCGGTCAGGGTGTCGAGTTCGTGCGCCAGGTCGTTGGTCGCGAGGATGAAGTCGATCTGTTGCCGGGAGGCGTTGGGCGACGGGTTGTTGCGATGTGACCACAGGTGGCCGCCGTCAACGAGGTGCTCACCACCGGCGCCCGCATCGCCGGGTCGCTGTCATCAGGCCAACACCACGCCCGCCGCGACGAAGGGGTCGGGTCCTGCACGTTCAACGGCATCGTCGCCTCGACGCGGGGAGCGTTCCGGCTCGGGGCGGAACGTGTCCTGGTGCTCGACTTCGACGCCCACGGCGGCGGCGGCACCCTCAGCGTGACCGACCCCGAGCGGGTCATTCAGGTGGACGTCACCGTCTCGCCGTTTGACCTGTGGGAACCGACCACGGCAAACGACCACTTTGGGTTGGCCGAAGCCGACGACTACCTGTCAGCGATCGACCGGGCGCTCAACCACGCCAGCGGCATCGGTGACGTCGATCTCGTCATCTACAACGCTGGCATGGATCCGGTGAACGCCCGAGTGGGTGCCGCCGAGTTGGCCGAACGGGAACGTCGGGTCGCCGACTGGGCCGCTGCGACCGAGGTGCCGGTGGCGCACCTGCTCGCCGGCGGGTACCTCTGGGGCGGGTTCGACTGGGACGACATCGTCGCCCTGCACCGACTCACCATCGACACGTTCGTGAACTGAGCCGGTGGGATTTCTGACCGGGGCGCTGTTCGTGGCCTGACGTCGGCAACGACGCCGGGCCCGACGGAACGCCCGGCAACTCCGTTCAATGGGATGGTGCGTGGTCCAGGTATGGGAGCACGAGGACCCGGTCCGCGCTGCCAACCGGGTCGAAAAGCTGGTCCGTGTGAGACTGTCGGATTGACGACCTGAAATTGGCGTACACCTCGCTGTAACTTGTCCTCATCGCTACCAAAAAGAACGACTCGGTGCCCCCGTCGGAGCCCACGTTCCTCGATTTGTTCGCAGGATGTGGTGGCCTGTCCCTCGGGTTCAAACAGGCAGGCTTCAGGTCGATTGCGGCCGTGGAGCGTTCCCCCATGGCTGCGGAGACGCACTTCAGGAACTTCCACCGTCATGGACGCGAGTGGAACGAGGAAGAGTGGAGGGAGCTCCTTGACCAGGGTGAGGCTGGTCGCCTAGTCGAGCAGGTCCGGATGGGGACCGTCGTGGCCGACGTCTGGGACGTACTCGCTGATGAATCAGCAATGGAAGCTCTGGTTAGCGCAAAGCCAGACGTAATAATCGGGGGCCCCCCCTGTCAAGGCTTCTCAATGGCAGGCCGACGAAACCCAAAGGATGAGCGCAACCAGTTGCCCTGGGCATTCCTACAGTTCGTGCGAGAGCTCCGCCCGAAGGCCGTTGTTATTGAGAACGTGATTGGTATCAATCGTGCCTTCAGGTCGGCTGTTGGCGTCGGTCCAGCCTTTGAGCAACTCAGACGTGAACTTCAAGATGCAGGTGACGGATATATCGTTCAGCCCATTGAGGTGAATGCTCGTCACTTCGGAGTTCCACAAAACCGACCGCGCATGATGCTCGTTGCCTTGCAGGGTGATCTGGCCTCCAGTGCGGTAGGAGATAGCCCTGTGCTCTGGCGCTCGATCGACGCATGGGAAACTTCCTTGCCGGCGGACCAGAGTCCTTCGATCACAAACCAGATGGTCCCCACGGTTGGCTCCCGGGTCCCCGACGATCCCTGGTCTAAGGAGTACACCGCTAGCGAGGCAGTGATCGATCTTGACGAGACCGCTGACAGACTCAACTTCAAGTCCGGATACCACCTTGACCCAAACTCCGACCTCTACAGCAGGCCTGAGTACCGATACGCAGCTCTGATGCGGGGGGTGACCTCTGAGGCGGAGTCCCCACTCACTCGGGTGGAAAACCATGAGCCTCGCGGCCACTCACAGCGTGTGATCCTTCGCTTCAAGCTTCATCACTTCTTGGCTGAGCTTGGCATTGATGGCTCCGTTCTGTCCCTCGCCAAGGCCGACTGTCCTCAAGAAGTGAGAGCCACGAAAGTGCGGGAACGCTTGGGAGACGCCGTCAACATCGATGTTCGCGATGAGGACTTTGCGGAAGACACTGACAAAGATCTGGTCGATGTCATCCTGCGTCTGGGTACAAGGAAGCATACGCAGAAGGTGGTTCCTGCGAACCGGCCGGCCCCGACGGTGGTGACCCTTCCCGACGACTACATCCATCCGTCCCAACCACGGATAATGACGGTTCGGGAGTTGGCGAGAATCCAGTCTTTCCCTGACTGGTTCGAGTTCCGGGCCAAAGAGACCACCGGTGGCACCCGCAGACGGGTCGACGTTCCCCAGTACAGTCAGGTTGGTAACGCTGTGCCTCCGCTGCTTGCACAAGCAGTGGGCGAGGTTGTGAAGCGGCTGCTACATCGGTCCTAGTGGAACCCGTTCGTCGCATGGCGCTGGATTGTGGTCCTAGATGCTTCAGATGACATGTAGGTTAGTTGTCCTACCTGCGACAATTAGGTTCTGTTCAGAAAATCTCGAATCTTCCGGGGGGCATGCGAGAGATGGACTGGTCCGAACAAGAGATCGATTTGGCGATTGACGCTTACCTCCAGATGCTTGCGGCCGAGCTTGACGGCCGATCCTTTGTCAAGGCTGAATTCAACCGAGGCGTCAGCGCTGCGACCGGGCGCTCTCGCGGGTCAGTCGAGTTCAAGTTCGCAAATATCTCTGCCGTACTTCAGGACCTTGGGCTGCCATGGGTCGACGGTTACAAGCCACGGGCCAACTACCAAGCCGACCTACGGAGGGCTCTGGAGCGACGACTCGCCGTAGATGGGGATTCGCTTCCCCGGCACTCATCCGTTGCCATGAGATCTTCGGGCACCGTCCCTTACGAAGTGGACAAGGCTGCTGCCGTTAGGGCAGTCCGAACCTATGCAGACGGCCTCCGAGCACTTCCACAGAGGTCGTTCGGTGGAGCTGGTGTCGCGGTGCGGCCAGATGACTGGCCACCGGACCCCTTCTGGCCGAAGGGATCAAGTTCTCCCGCTGCCGACGAGTTGCTCGATTGGATGCGGATACGAATCCTTGGGGGCAGCCAGCCAATTCTCGGGTTTCTCGTTGGTGGCCCAGGGAACGGAAAGTCCTTCCTGACCAGCAACTTTGTTGCTGGTCTAGAGGAAATGTCTCCTAAGGACGACGGGCTCGCGCACCGCACCTACCGATATCGGGTTGGTGCCGCCGACCTTGTCCTCGTTAATGACGCCACCATCCATCGTTCCGACGCCAGGCCCTCCCCCCTTGTTGCGGACATCGACGAAGCTGTTGAGGGACCTCACCACCTACTTGCGAACGTGAATCGGGGGATCCTGTACGAGGAACTGTCAAAGTCCGAGGACAACTCTCCGGGAAGGATGGTCGTCCAGTGGCTTGAGGGGAGCCTCTCGGCGGATTCCATGGGTTGGCGAATTAGCCCACTTCATGACAAGCAGTACTTCCGATCCGCTCGCCTCCTTGCGCCATCTGGTCGGCCGATAATTCTCGTTTCGGTCAACATGGATGCTTGTTCGCTGTTCGAACAGCGATCTTGGACCGAGTTCGATCCTGTTGTAGATGGCGTGGAAGCCAGAATCGAGGGATATCGCATCGAACGACTGAACCGTCGGGATGAAGGCTTCAGCGACCTCACGCCCGGAGGGTCGCTGATCAAAGCCTTCGTGGAGGGCTTCCCCAGCCCCGAAGTACGACAGAAATTTCTTGATCCCTTTGCTGCAAATCTTGAGTCATTGGTGCAGCCCAAGGTCAGGACGGGTGTCTGCACCATCCTTCGGGGCGCCGAAATTGCGTCTTCAAAGCGGCTGACCTACCGGGAACTTTGGGGTGCGGTGTCACTCCTAGTGCTGGGCGACCTCACGGAAAGGTTTCCCGGAGCTGATCCCCAAGACTGGCTCGCCATGCATCAGCCGCGGGGCTCAGATGTGCTCCAACGTCTCGAGGCCACTGCTGCTCTCGCTGGGCTTCGGTTTCATCAGGCGCTCTTCCGAGCCAGACCATTTGCTGCAGGAGGACCGTCGAATGCATCGAGCCCAGTGACTCGGCTAACGCAGCTCGTCGATCCAGTAATAGACGCCCGCCCGGGCAAGCGGCGTACTGCTGGGGCAGGGTGGGCTGATCCAGTTCTCGATGCTTTTGCTGCACAGACGCTAGGCGAATCGCCCCTTGAGGGGCTCAGGCGGAGCGTCGATGCCGATGATGCCGTACTCGATGCGATCACGGACATTGAGACTGCCCTTGACGCCGCAGTGATGGAGGCACTCGCCTTCGACGAGCTTGCTGACTCGCAGAGGCGGGCGCTCATCTCGTGGTACGGGGAGTACCTGCTGCGTCTGTACGCCACAGCGAACGGACTGCCCGCCTTTTCAGAGGAGTTAAACGTCTGGACTCGGATTTGGCAGGCTGCCCACCGTGGCGACCCCATTCCAGAGGACGCCGACCGGGCGCTCCACACCCTCCTGCTGCCGGCCCATGACCCACACGGGCCCGCCAGGGCTCTTGTTCTGCCCGCTTTTGATGCCCGCACGGTTCCAGTGAGTGAAAGCGTGGACGAGCCGAAACTGGTGTTGTCCCTGTCGCCTGACCCGTGGGGACTGAGCTGCCGCGAGGATGGAGACCAGCTCTTCGTCCAGTTGAGGGAGATGGCGGAACCGGTGGTTGAGCTTGAACTGGACTTCTCCGTCCTCCGAGAGGCCATGTCTTGTCAGGCCGGGCACGTCGGCATCACGGAATATGCAAATGTCGCCTCGCCGCGGCTGGAGCGATTTCGGGCCACGCTGCTTAATCCTCTCAAGACCAGAAATGCCCGAGTGGGGATTGTTGCCGGTAGTTCCGTCAGTTCGGTTGAGATCGGCGTCGATTGATGGATTCCCATTTCGTAGCAGAGCTGCTGACAGGTCTTCCCCGACCCGAGTACGTCGCTGCTCCCGAGGTCCTCATCAGCGCGTTGGCCTGGGGTGTGCTTGACCTGGAGCTGTCCCGGGAATCGAGCAAGCCACTGGCACTCGCTTACAGGACCGACGTTCGAACTTCATCGAGGATTGACTTCAGATCCACGAGCCCCCGGCCAGACGAAATGGGTCAGTGGGTATCCGCTCTGATCGATGCAGGCCTTGAGGTCTCCGACGATGGCGCGACCTTGGCCCTCGCTACTGCAAATTCGATTGCGGGCGTTCGTGCCAAGCGGGCAAAGGGCCAGGCTGCCACGCCCCTAACTCCTGCCTTGGCCCTCCTTCAAAATGCGAACGGAATGATGGGAAAGGCGAACCCTCCTCGGATCGACTTGATCATTGAAACGATGTACCGACTTGGGCGTGCGCCCCTAAGCGTTGACCGTGATCAGACCGCCGCCGGACGTTGGCTCGACGCAGCAGAGCGGCGCATGGGGGGAGATACCCTCCTTCGCGCCATCGATCGTGCCGTCCAGAGTGAGCTGCTGCCAGGCAAGGTGCTCGCGCGCAAGGAACGAGACGTGGCGACAGTGCGGGTTGGGGCTCTGGCAGGTGACACCCCGTTCACATGGTTCACCAATACATGGGACAAGTTGACCAGTGACGCGTGGGTGGATGCCCTGCCGGCTCGTCGGTGGGTCGACTGGGCGACAACTGTGCTTCGTGCCGCTATCTCTTTCGGGTACTTGTGGGAAGCCCGCTACTACGAGGCGATCGCCCGGAGTGTCGTAGATCGCAGGGTGACCGAGGACACGTTCGATTCGCAGGAACTCCTTGACGGAATAGGGACCCTCATTCCGTGGGTGAACCGCCGTGAAAAGGTGACGGTGCGAGACGTCAACTCCAACCTGAAGTCCACCGTCCGACGTGGAGACCACGTCAGGGTGGTGCTGAGGGAATGGCTGAAGAGCGCTGACCTATCCCTTTCCATGGAGGAGGGGTTGGGTCAGATGGCAAGGGATCCCGAGGCGGTCGAGCGTCTTCAGGGAGCGCTCTCCGCGACTCAAGAGTCCGGCACAAATACTTCGGAAGCCGTCCGATACTCGCTGTTGACCCGAGAGCGCTCTGGGCCGTTTGCCGACCACTACGGGCTGCTTGTTACCCGCGGTACCCGGTACCTGCTCGTCGAGCCCGCCACAGAATGGATCGCAGTCGTAGCGAGCCTTGCGACGCCCGGTCCAGGCCAGAAGTCGACAATAGGGGACCTGCATAGATCCCTCACCCAACTTGGGCTTCATCCCGACTATCAGGAGCTCATTGGGCTCTTGGAGGCGTCTGGCCTCGCCCGTGGAAGCGCCGACGCCGACCAGGCAGTTGTCTACCAAAGCGCCTACTGAGGTCAATCATGCGACATCTATTTCCAGCAGCAATCGGTGAACACCTTGCCAGATCAAGCGACGGTTTGGTCGGCGTGTACCTCCCCGCGGGGATCGGCCGCGACGAAGCCCTTGCAATTGCTCGCCGCGCCAATGCCACACGACCATCCGACCCACCTTTTGCGATCGTTGTCAGTGACCATGCGTTGGACGTGCCGGAGCTTGATGTCATCGAGACTGATGACAGTGGCGCCACAAGATTTCGTCAGGGGCGTCGATTAGCCGTGTTCTACGGGCCTCAGGTAGGCCTGCATTCGGTCGTCGACACCTTCCGCACGGTACTCAGTCCATCCTTTCCAGAGGACGAAATTGGCCCCTTGAATCTCCAATCACTCGCTGGCACCTCGCTGGATCTCGTCCTCGAAGTGGCCGGTGTCGCTGGCCGGATGGCCGATGATCGGCATCAACTGGCCAGCAAGCGCCTCGCCGAGGTACTCGGCATCCTTTGCACAGGTCACATGGCGATGGGGGGGTCATCGACCCCGTGGAACTCCAGATGGTTCCGACACGCAAGTGCCGGGCTGGAGCTTCTTGCCAAGACTTTGCAGCGGGCCGAACCTGCCGCAGATCTTTACGACCTGCTCGCCAAGTACACGTACGCGGCTTTTTCGCTGCCGACACCAGATAATGGGTTGTCTTTCACTGCCGCGCACCTCGGAAGGTCGGCGTTGAGCACAGCCGTTACCGCCTGGTGGTCCGATGGCGAGACAATCAGCTCCACCATCGCCTTGCTCGGCTCCCACCCGAGCTGCTCCACTCCGGAACATGGCCTCGCCAAGCTGGACTGGTCCAACTTCGACCGCACCAAGGTCAATGCGCAGGATGATCCCATGCTTGCATTCGCCATCCACGAGGCTGAGGCAGACAGCCGGGTGTCGGCTTTCGCCCAATTAAGCGAGTCGCAGTACTTCCAGCCCATCGCCGTAGATGGCACGGCTCAGTTGGAGCTGCTTTCGGGTGACGGAGTATCGCTTGAAGCACCGGATGTGTCATCAGGGCTGAACCTCATTGCCGGCTCGACCCTCGAATGGATTGGGGGTAGGCCCGCAATCGTCTCACCCCCAATCAAGGTGGTCGTCCCGACCCTCCGCCCGCTCACGCAGAAGGACTTGGAGGGATCTCGACTTCGTTTCAAAGCCGGCAACAAGTCCGGGAGCTTTGAGGCTGAATTGGCGGTTGAGGATGGAGCCTTGACCGCGGTCGGCAGGCTCTGCGACGTGCAGAGTCCGAGTGGATTTACCTTCCGGCCCACCAGACGCCGCCTCGGGCTGTCGTTTGACGCAAAAGACCCGTTGACGGGTCTGGTGGACCCCAAGGCGAGTGCCGACTACATGCTCTTCCCGCCTCAAGGAGCTGGTGCCGTCTTTCTGACTCTGACAGGGAATCGTGTCAGTACACCCAAGTGGGTAGGCACCTCCACATTCGACAGGGATGGAAGGTTGGAGAAGTCAGGCTTCAGCTTGATGGTCGAAACCAAGGCGGGCGCCTCGGTTCGACTTCTGCTGTGGTCATCATCCGGAGTGCCCCCCACGGTGCAGGGAAGGGCCGTTCCTTCGCTCGACGGACACAGTGGACTGTGGACCACTGACTTTGAGCCGGCCGGGAACGACAGGGTGACAGTGGGCGACGTGGAGATCGAGGTGCTCGTGGAGAGCGGCGGGAGCCAGCCGGCGTCGCCAGTAGTTGCCGCAATTCTCAAGTGCGTGCATTCGGACGAGGAACCACCTGAGTCGATCAGGGCCACGCTTCGTGGCCGGCTCGAGGAACAATTCGCCTCGATGGTCGTCGATTCGAATTGGGCGGACTCACTGGGCCACTTCCTTCTCCCCGTCGACGAGGCAGCAGAACTCTCCGCACTTGTGCCCGCCGCAAATGGTGCCGTCCAAACGACGCAGGCAATTATGGAGGAATGGCACCACTTGGGGATCGAAGACCTGACCCCTGAGGTTGTCGAGTCGGCCGAGGCACATGAGTTCCGGGCCGCCTTCGAGGCACTCGGAGTTGCTGGTCGACTCGTCCGTGACGAGGGCGAGGCGGGGTCGTCCAACCGGTGGCCCTCCCAGATCAGTTGGGCCGGTCTCGCCCCGGAGGAATCGCTGCTCGATCGGTACCTCGATGCGTATTCGGGTCTCATTGCGAAGGCACGGCGGGACGGAAGACCGATTGACGTGGTTTGGGCGACGTATCCCTTTAGCGTCTCGGTCTGGAGTACCCGGCCCGCACCGGCGAAGCTGCGTGCGGTCATGGTCAGCCCACTGCATCCGCTGCGTCTGGCGTGGTTGGCCAGTGTCGAGGACGCGCTCCGGCAGTCCTCACTCGCAAGGCGTCTTTGCGGAACCATCGAGGGTTGGAACCTTCCGCTGGTTGGACCTACCGACTCACCGGGCGGGCGGATGATCGCAGTGCCCATCGACAATGGTGATGACCAGCTCTTCCTTGGGTGGTCCATGCTCGTACGCGGCGACGTGGACGGGACAAGTCAACTGATCAGTCCTGAATTCGTCGGCGGTCACCGCGCGCCGGGCACATCGGCAAGCGGGCTGAACTCTGGAGGAGTCGCTTCCGCCATTCGTGACTACCGCCGGATCAACCCCCATGTGTCGACCCTCACCATTGACCTCGCCGCAAGCGTCTCAGCGCCCCGGCTGACCGAAATCGATGAGGCTGTGCTGGGTGAGGTGTGTGCATGGGCATCCGCTGGTGGTGAGGCCCTGCCTGGCGGGGCTCGCATCATGGATTCGCTTGATCGACGGGGCGTCGTACCGCGCGAACACCTGCGGTCGCTAGTGGGAGACACGCTAGATGCGCCGATCACATGGACAAGGTACGAGGGGTCGTCTCGGGCGCCCGAGGCAGCGAACCTACGGATCCTCCAAGACTCAGGTGTGGCCGTGGGTGCAGAGACCGAGTCGCGTGCCGGGTTCGGGGTCCTAGCCCGTTCTCCCTTTCGGCGATTCGAGATTCCAGAGCCCATAGCCGGGGATGGCTCGACGGCCAGATCGTCTGCCGGACTTCGACCTGAGGGAGGTTGGCAGGCGCTGGTCCGAGCGCTCCAAGCGGCCGAAGGTTCCGACGGCGATGGAAACGGGACCAGCCTCGTATCAAAGATCGTTGGCGGCCTGTTGACTTCCGATGACGCTGAATGGACGGTGTCTGGTGAGTCGATGGTCAACCCGGCCTCACTCGCAGCCCAGTTGCAAAGGGATGAGGACGCCGCCAGCATGCTCTGGGAATGGAGACCGCCATTTCTGGAGCTTGACGAAACCGTCAAGGGCGCAAGCCAGCTGGAACGTCGGCCTTATCTCTCGGTCGTTCGGATTCCTGGCCCTTTTCGGCACCAATTGACGGCAAAACTTGCCGAGATTGGCGGGTCCAGCGAGGACGCAATGAGGACCCTTCGGGTGCTGGGGGGCAGAGGGGTCGGCCTGTCGTCATTGGTTTCTATGGGGGGATCCCACAGCACGGGGGCTCTTGGCTTCTACCTCACGATGATGCTGGCGGCCAGTGTCGATTCTGGAGACGCTGACCAACTCGTGCTTCCCATAGACGTTTGCGGCAAGTTTCTGTTGGCGCTTGCATCGGCCGGCACGCCTGTGTCCGAGAGGCGCAGGGCGGACCTGCTCGTAATGACAATTGACGATGAAGCGGTGACGCTCGTTCCCATCGAAATTAAGTTCTACGGGCTCACTAGTCCACACCCCACATTCCCGAGCCCCGAGAGTCAGGCCCTTTACGACCCCCTCGACCAACTTGCAGCGACTCAGAGGCTGCTTCAGCAACTCGCTCGGGAGTGGGAAGACCGTCGTACGGACCATCCCGGCGGCCCCGACCACCGGCTGGCTGCAAACGGCCTTGCATCGCTGGTAGAGGCGGGGATGCGCCTCAGCCCGAAGCGGTCACCCGATCTGGCCCGAGCAGCCAAGCGGATGTCGCGCATTGCCAACGGCGAGATCGAAGTACGTGTTGGGCGTCCGGTTTTGACGTACTTCCTCCACGGGGCGCGGGGACCTGGCGGTTCTCCTGCTGTTACCCACGTTGGGCTGGCCGACAATCGACCGGATGGCTGCGGGATCCACGGCCAATTCATGGCCAACCCCGCGACAGCCCTCCAACAACTTCACAACGGCGGTGGGGATCTGGTGAGAGACTGGCAGCGTCTCGCCGCGTGGGCCACCGAAGCCGCTACAGCCCCGCCCGAGAAACCTGAGGATCCTTCGACGGCTGCCCCCGAGATCGCTGAGGACTCTCCATTGGAGGCTCCGACGACCCGGGAGGTCGAGCCGATTCATGGAGCCGTGCGGGAAAGCGGTGCCGTCGTCGCCGGCTTTGACCCAGCGCAGGACCTCGAGCCCGAGCCGGCTCCGATTCCTGCACCGAGCGAAGAAACCGGTCAGAGTCCCCGGGCTGATCGGATAGTTGAGGATGGCGTGCGGTTCCCTGTGGGCATGTTCCTTGGCTCATTCGGACAGGCAGAAGCGGATTTCTGGCCCAGCAATACCGACCTGAATCAGCTGAACATCGGGGTCGTTGGAGACCTCGGCACCGGAAAGACCCAGCTACTCAAGGCCCTACTGCTGCAACTCCGGCGTTCTTCGGGCGAGAGACAACCCACCCCCGTCTCGACGCTGATCTTCGACTACAAGGGCGACTTCCAAGATGAGGACTTTCTGATGCGGGTCGGAGGCCGCGTCCTCAAACCCCGGAACATCCCCCTCAACATCTTTGGCATGGAGGGCGAGTACGAGAGGCCGCGAGGATACGAGCGTGCCCGTGCCTTTCTCGATGTGATCGCACGCGTGTACGCGGGAGTGGGTCCAGTCCAGCGCAACCGCATTGTGGAGACCATCATGGCGCTGTACGAGCAGAAGGGCGCCGCAGGTCCAACCATGGCCGAAGTCCTCGAGAGCTATCGCAGCGGCGGCCAGACCGACAGCGTGGTCGCGGTATTGAACACCTTCGTTTTCGGGGAGATATTCAGCGATGATCGTGCGGCCCTCGTCCCGTTCGGGGACATGCTCCATGACACGGTTCTCGTCGTGGACCTCAAGTCACTGGGAGTCGATCAAGACACCAAGAACGCGCTTGTCGCCCTCTTCCTCAACCAGTATTTCGAGCACATGCAGGGCCTCACCAGATGGCCCTACCAAGGGAGTCAGCCACAACTGCGGCGACTGAATTCGTTTCTCGTAGTGGATGAAGCCATCAACATCATGAAGTACCGGTTCGAGGTGCTCGAGAATCTGATGCTGCAGGGCCGGGAGTTTGGAGTAGGGGTCATCCTGTCCTCCCAGTACCTGACCCACTTTGAGCAGCCCGGGACAAACTATGGAGAGCCTTTGCGGACCTGGTTCATCCACAAGGTCCCACAGGTGACACAGCGCAACCTCGCCAGCATTGGGCTGCCAACGGCTTCGCAACAAGACGCCAACCGGATCAGTGAACTTGGCCTGCACGAGGTCTACTACTCGTCACTGGGGTACCCCGGAAGGTTTGTCCGATGCACCCCATACTGGGAAATGAATGGTTGAGAAGGAGCCCCGAAGCCCTTGCGTCGTGCCCCAATGGTCCAAGGCCCGAGCATCGCAGCCCTTGGCTCCGAGGACCTGATTGGCCCACTCAGGCAGTTTTCGCTGGTCCGTTACTGGCGAGCCACCAAGGGGCTATCGTTCCGGAACTGTATGTGTCGCAGCATAAAGCTGCTTAAGGGTGGGGATTAGATTGTGCAGGGCGCTGGTGGCGAGCACGTCGACCGGCTCAAGGGTGTCGGGGTCGATGGCGAGGGCGTCGTAGTAGGGGAAGGCCCAGGTTTCCGGTGGACCCCCGGACCACGGAATCCCGCAGTAGCGGCGGATGCGGTCCCACGAGCCATGCACGGGACGGCCCCCAAGCGTGAGGGCCAGATGGTCGAGGTCGGTGGTCATGTGTATCCCCTGTCACGGCCTCCCGTCCGGGAGCGCGCAACGTGCAGTTGGGTACCGGGCAGGTGTGACATACCTTCAAGATGCTGGTCCTGATTGTTTAACTTATGTCCCTTAATCGGACGATCCGCTTAAGGCTCGACCTTTCGGTGTGCAAGCCGCCCTCAGCGTGACCGTCGGATGGCGCGGGATTTTCGGTGGTCCACCCGGGGTGCGCCACCGGTCGGAGCGGGGGAACTGTCGCTGGATTAATGGGCCAGGGCCAAACGATCGGGTCGTCCACCGTTCCTCCGAGGAATTCAATCCCAACCGGCTGGATTTGCAGCGGTCGCTTGGATCTGCGGGTAGACAAGTGACGTGCACGTCGTCGTCGCGACCGACAAGTTTCGGGGAACCGCCACCGCAGCCGAGGTCGGTCGTGCGGTCGCCGCTGCGGTAGAGGCAACCGGTGGCACGTGCGACGTGGTGCAGGTGGCCGACGGCGGTGAAGGTTTCCTCGATGCCATGGGAGGTGCCAACCGCACGACGGTGGTAACCGGCCCGCTCGGTGACGCCGTCGAGGCAGGGTGGCGGCTGTCGGGGGGCAGGGCAGTTGTGGAGATGGCCCGGGCGTCGGGGCTGTCGCTGCTCGCTGACGGCGAGAACGATCCCGTGGCTGCGTCGACCTATGGCACCGGTGAGCTCATCGGCGCCGCTATCGAGGCGGGTGCCAAGCGGGTACTCGTGGGTGT
>JBIKJV010000412.1:0-3967 GCA_044360755.1 Phycisphaerales bacterium | reverse complement strand
ATCTTGAACGGCTCTATTATTATTCCAAAAAGACACACTTATTCTGTCATTGCCTAAATCTTCTACTTGAAACATTGAACTAGTTTCATCAGGAGTTTTACTAAAAGATTTAGCACTAAAACTACCATCTTTATTTGGAATAGGTAAATATCCTATTGTATTTTTAGGCTTGTGTTCTTCTACTGATAACTCTTCTTGTCTTTTTCTTTCTATATCAGATTTCTTGTCTGCTATTTCTTTTGATAAAGATTCAGTGGTTTGTTTATTCTGAGTTTTGGTGGTAGATGTTTGCTTAGTAGTAGTAGTTTGTGCTGTAGCGGCAGGAGTTGGTTTATTTTTTAACTTATTATCTACGTCTAACCTACCTTCTGATATTAAAACATATTTATCCCCTTGAAGTTCAACTACAGATGGAGTTATAACATCTAAAGATTTTGCATTCATTATTTGCTCAGGAGAAAAATCTTCATCTATATTAGAAAATATAGGGCTAATATTATTTTGAGAAAACTGAAGTGCCATTTTAGAAGCATTTGCATTTTCTGCTATATATACATTAAACCTGTTATTTCCAATTGGCTCCAGTGCATATATTGATGCTCCGTCTACAAAAGAAGTTCTTTCTGAAGATTTATTAAAACTGCCGTCTTTATTTGGAATGCTTAAATATACACTTATGGATTTAGGTTTTTTATATTCAACTTTAGTTTCTTTAGCAGCAGGCATTGCCTCTCCCTTCCTTCTCACCTTCTCACGATCAAAGACAACAAGTTCGCCTTCCTGAGCGCCAACTTGCGGGAAGTAAATGGAGTCATATCCCTTCGCCTTCATTTCCTCAGTCACCATTGCAGCCACCTTCTCAATGCCTGAGTCGGAAAGGTCGTCAATAGTAAACTCTCCCGAAGGAATCTCAACCTCAGTAAAGTCGGTTTCATCCAACTCTCCCTTTCTACGGTTGATCATTTCGTTACGGTAGTCAATCAGGTTAGTATCCTCGGTAACAAAAGGATTCTCGATGTCAACTTCCATCTGCTGCACCTCTGCATCAGGGAACTGCGCTGCGTAGCGATTCTCAGGCTCAGTGGAAACAAATGTCCCAACGGCTTGGTTTGATCCCATGCCTGCGCCTTCAATTCGTGTCAGTGGCTTGGATTTAATCTCTGCTACTTGGGCTTCGATGGAAGGGGTTTCGAATTGGGCTTCTTCTACAACCGCAACCTCCTCAACCTTTGGCTTCGCTTCCGAAAGGATTTGGTCTTTTTGAGTTTCAATTGATCCCAAAGATTGTTCAAGAACTGCCTTTGCCTCTGGAGTCAATTCAGGGCTTTGAATAGATTGAGCAATTTCATCAGCCTGAATTTCAAGATTGTTTACTTCTGCCTTCTTTTCTTCAGGCAATTGGTCAAACATTTCAGTTTCTTGAATAAGCAAGTCAGCTTCTTCCTCATTAAGTTTTTTCAACTCCTGAGCAAGCGCCCCTTTTGCAGCAGGCATTAAGTCAGGCGATTCAATTGATTGAGTAATCTGATCTTTCTTTTGAGATATTTCTTGTTGCTTTTTAAGCCCTGACTTTGTCTTTGCTGTTTGAACAATTGCAGGCGCAGCACCGTAAACGGAAGACGCTCCCATACCTACGATAAAAGCATCAGCAACTCCCTCAAATAAATCTTGGTCAGGTTTTTCTCCTGAATATTTTGCGATAGCATTTTGAGTGAACTGAGTTGCAGCCTCAGATAAAGCCTCCTCAGTCATTGTTCCAAAATACTGCCTAAGTATTTTTCCGTATGTAGTCTTGAAGCCTTCTTTGGCAATCTTTTCAGCAGCCTCTTTCCCACTTTTCAAGAAAACATCTTTGACTACTCCACCTATTTTTGTAAGACCGAATTGTTCAAATATGCCTTCTGAAAGACCGTACATCAAAGCAGCATTAATCTTTTGCTCCTCAGTCATCCAAGGTGCTTCACGGTCTAACTGATCCTTTTTTTCTGCACCGAAAACAAGTCCACTTCCGGTTATTGATCCAGCCGTCCCAACACCCGCAGCATTACCCATCATTAAAGAAATGGTTACGGGTGCGCTCTCTACAATTTGGTTAGCAAGCAATCCAAAGCCTTTCTGATATTCTCCATCTGAAAAATAATCAGTTATGCCTTTATCGTATTTGCTCTGAAACTTCTTTTGGCTTTGCTCAACTTGGTTGCGATAAAAGTCAGCAACCTTATTTTCTTCAATGCCTAAAAGTTCTCCCGTGCCCTCACTGCTAACTTTCAACGAAGGTATATCAAATTCTTCTGCAATGTAATTCTGAGGCATTGCAGCGATGTCATAAATGAACGCTGGAGTGTTAGCAATACCTTGTCCAAGCCTTGCAGAACCTCTCAAAAGAGATGAATACAAATCTTCACCAAGAGAAGTTTCTTCCACTTGTGTTTCTGCAACGGGTTGTTGCATTGGCTCAGGATTCTCAATCTCCTCAACTACTTTCTTAAATCCAAAGTCCAAATCTTGCGCGGAAGAAGGTGAAGACATAGACGGTTCTTGGGGAACCATTGGTGTCTGTCCAACGTTCTTCTGAGTACCCAAACCACTTGCGCTTGGCGGTGTAGGTGAAGGCTTTCCCAAGCCGTACTCAACCATTGCCTGATTGATGTCGCTTGGAACTACCTGAGAAAATACTTCATCGGCTTTCAATGCCTCATAAAGAGTTTTCAGTTTGTTAGGATCTTTGTACTGATCAACAAACGAATCAAAATTATCGGGAACTACTTGTGAGAAAACCTCATCAGCAGCCATTGCTTCGTAAAGCAATTTGAACTTTTCTGGACCGCCACTTGCAGCATTTTCTGCCATTACTTCTGATTTTGGTTTTGTTCAATTAATTTCTGAAGGCTTGTGTTACCACTCGCTCTCTTTTGCCCTTCTTCTGATAAAGGTTTTGCGCCCGTAGCCTTTGGCGTTGTGGATGCTTTTGTCGCAGGCTTTGTTTTTGTGGAAGGATTGGATTTGGATTCTCTATCTGCCTTGGCTTTCTTTAAGTCTGCCTCTCTCTTCTTGAAATCCTTTTCAAATTTCTCAAAGTCCTTTTCAGCCTCAATTAGATTTTGGTTGATTACAGGAGTGTCCTCTTTTGATGCTGTAATTGCTTTTGTCTGCAAGAATCTTCTTGCATCAGATAGCACATACCTTCCATCTACTTGTGCAGAAACAACCATAGCAGGCTTTGCCCATCCATTTACAATTGCAATAGACTCGAATCCCTGCAATATAGGCGTTCCTTTTTTATAAGTAACTGTTCCATTTGGGGTGTTGGTCGTTACATCTTTGCTGAATACAAGGGCATTACCAAACTCATTGAACGTAGCCTTTTGAAGATCGGAGTCAGAAGCAGAATCTCCCGTATCAGCGTAATAAGCCCCTACCCCTTTTGGAATAGTCGCAACAGCGTCACCAAGTGTTCTTGAATTATTTAAGTTAAACACCCCTACTTCTTTTTTGCCAGTAATAGGACTTGTCTGAGACATCTTTATTTCAGATAGTTCAATTGGCTTCAATGCAGGAGGCAATTCTCCACCTTGTCCAAGGTTAAAGTTGTAAATATCTTGTTTAGGTATATTGCCAACCTTATTAGGGACTGCATTTTCAAGACCATCTTTAACATACAATTGTGCTAACTCAGCCTGAATTTGCTCATTACTCTTGCCTTCTTTTGCAATTCTGTTTGAATTAAGCGCATTGTATTTTGCCTGAATTGCAGGTTGCAACATATACTGATCATAGAGCGCACTCGAAGCTGCGGGAACATCTAATTCAAACTCTTGCTGACCAAGTATATTAAAATTTGTAGTAGCCTTGTTCTTGTATTGTTTTACTAAATCAACTTGCGCTTTGTTGATATCAATATTTTGAGAAGCAGTAGGTATAATACGTCCCGTTTCTGGGTGAACTGTAAATGCTCCAACTTGCCCCA
>JBIKJV010000205.1:0-4001 GCA_044360755.1 Phycisphaerales bacterium | reverse complement strand
CGCCGGCGCGAGCACTTCAGCCGCGACCTGAACAGCGGCGCGGTGCACACCACGTTCCAGGTGATGACCGACGAGAGCGGGCCCAGCGAGCTGGGCGGACTGATCCTGGCGCCGGGGTACCGCGGGCACCGGCAGCGGCTGGGGTCGCTCCTGAGCCTGGTGCGGTTCCACTTCATCGGCCTGCACCCCGCGCTGTTCCAGCCGCGCATCCTGGCCGAGCTGATGGGGCCACTGACGCCGGACAGCCACACGCTGTTCTGGGAGTTCTTCGGGCGCCGCTTCATCAACCTGAGCTACGCCGAGGCGGACGCGTTCTGCCAGCACAGCAAGGAATTCATGACGAGCCTCCTGCCCAAGGAGGAGATCTACGCCAGCATCCTGCCTGCCGAGGCGCGCAACCTGATCGGCAAGGTGGGCGAGGAGACGCGCCCCGCGCGCGCAATGCTGGAGAAGCAGGGATTCGTGTACCTGGACCGCTGCGATCCGTTCGACGGCGGGCCGTACCTGGAGGCGAACCGCGACGAGATCCCGCTGGTGAAGGCCACCGCGACCATGCCGCTGGGCGGCACGGGCGGGTCGCCCGACCGCGTGGGGTTCGTCAGCTGCTGGGCCGATGCGCGCCTGGGCTTCCGCGCGACGCGCGCGCCCTACGCGGTGCGGGACGGGAAGATCTGGCTGGACGCCGGCGACGCCGAGGCGCTGGGCGCGGTGCCGGGCGCCGTGGTCGGCGTGACGCCGATCGACGCGAAGGGCGCGGCGTGACCACGGGTGCGGCGGCGATCGAGTCGCGGAACCCCGCGAACCCCGACGAGACGGTGTGGCGCGGCGAGGACGGGACGGCATGCGTGCCGGCGGCCGTCGACCGTGCGCGCGCGGCGTTTCCCGCGTGGCGTGACCTGGGCCTGGAGGCGCGCGCGGCGCTGCTGCGGCGCTGGGCCGACGTGACGAAGGCGCACGCCGAGGAAGTCGCTCGGCTCATCACGCGCGAGACGGGGAAGACCATCGCCGAGAGCCGCCAGGAGGCCGCGCTGCTGGCCGAGAAGGTGGCGGTGACGCTGGAAGACTTCGTGCTGGCGCGCATCCGCGGCTACGAGATCCCCGCAAACGCGACGCGCACGAACGTCTGCAGCTACCGCCCGCTTGGCGCGGTGGCGGTGATCGGGCCGTTCAACTTCCCAGCGCACCTGCCGAACGGGCACTGGGTGCCGGCGCTGCTGGCGGGGAACACGGTGATCTTCAAGCCCAGCGAGAAGGCGCCCGGCGTCGGCGAACTGTGCGGGCGCCTGATGCGCGAGGCCGGCTTCCCCGAGGGCGTCTTCCAGGTGGTGCAGGGGCGCGGCGCGGCGGCGGCAGCGCTGGTGGACCACCCTGGCGTCGACGGCGTGTTCTTCACGGGCAGCTGGCCGGTGGGGCGGCGCATCCTGGAGGCGAACCTGGACCGCCCCGGGCGCATGGTGGCGCTGGAGATGGGCGGAAGCAACCCGGCGATCGTCATGCCCGACGCGGACCTGCGGCAGGCGGTGATCGAGTGCGTGCGCTGCGCGTTCCTGACGACGGGCCAGCGCTGCACGTGCACGCGGCGGATCCTGGTGCACCGCGACGTGGCGGAGCGATTCATCCCAGCGTTCCTGGAGTGCGCGAGGTCGCTGACGATCGGGCCCGGCGATTCCGACCCGGCCCCGTTCATGGGGCCGCTGGTGAGCCGCGAGGCGCGCGACGCCGTGCTGGCGTACCAAGAGCGCGTGGGCCGCGACGGCGGGCGCGTGCTGCTGCCTGCGCAGGCGCCGGACCGCCCGGGCTGGTTCCTGACGCCGGGCGTGGCGGAGTTTCACCGCTTCATGCCGTCGACCGACTGCGAGGTCTTCGGGCCGTTCGTGCGCATCGCGCAGTTCGATTCGCTGGACGACGCGATCCGGCAGGCCAACGCCACCGAATTCGGGCTTGCGGCCAGCATCTTCACGCGCGATGCGGCGGCCGAGGCATGTGCACTGCGCGAGCTGCGCGCGGGGTGCGTGAACGTCAACTGCGGGACCGCGGGTGCCAGCGGCAAGCTGCCTTTCGGCGGCCTGGGCCGCAGCGGCAACCTGCGGCCGGCGGGCGCGGCGATGATCGATTCGTGCGCGGCGCCGCTGGCGTCGATGGTCGAACGCGGCGACGCGGCGACGGTGGCGCCGGGGATGACGGTGCCAGAGCCAACCCGGTTCACACGGTTGACCGGGTTCATGCGCCCCGACTTGCGCTGACGCGCAAGAACGGGCAGGTGCACCCGGTCAACCGTGTGAACCGGGTTGCTCCCTACCATCCTCGCATGATGCCCGACTACGCCCTGATCGTCCCCGCCTGGAACGAGGAGGCGGTGATCCCGCAGACCGTCGGGCAGCTGCGCACCATTGCCGACAACCTGGGTCGCCCGTACGAGCTGGTGGTCGTCGACGACGCCAGCACCGACCGCACCGCCGAGCTGGCCGTGGCCGCGGGCGCGCGCGTGGAGCGCGTCGAGAAGCGGCAGATCGCCGCCGTGCGTAACGCCGGCGCGCGCGCGACGACCGCGCCGTACCTGGTGTTCGTCGACGCCGACACGTGGATCCCGGAGACCGTGCTGCGGCACGCGCTGCTGGAGCTGGATGCCGGCGCGATCGGTGGGGGCGCCCGCGTGGGCTTCGACGGCCGCGGTCACCCACTGGCCGAGGGGTTCTTCGAGGCCTTCAAGGTCCTCTGGTATTCGCAGGAACTGGCCGCGGGCTGCTTCGTCTTCGTGCGCCGTGACGCGTTCGAGGCGATCGGCGGCTTCGACGAGCGGTGGTTCGCCGGCGAGGAGTACTGGCTGAGCAAGGCGCTGCAGGAGCGTGGCCGCTTCGCGTTCCTGCGCGAAGAGGTGATCTCCAGCGCGCGCAAGCAGCGGGGCGGCGGCGGGCTGATGATGTTCACGCTGCTGTGGCTGATGGTGAGGTTCACGTTCGGCAGCCGCCGGGGGCTGCAGTCGCGCGAGCAGCTTGGCTTCTGGTACGACGGGACCCGTGAGGGCAAGCCGCTGGAACTGTGACCGCGGTCAGCGCCGCGTGGCGCGGCGGGCGCCCTGGCGGCGCGAGGCCGCGGCGTAGAGCAGCGCGACCAGCGCGGCGAACATCCCCAGGAGGACCGGGAAGAGCCACGACGGCTTGCCGGTCGTGGCGGGGGCGTTGCCGGGGCCGGCAGCGTCGGTTCCGGCCGCGTTCACGCCTGCATCCTTCGGCGCGACGACGATCGGCAGGTCCTCGGCCGGGCGGGTCTCCGGCGACCCGGGCACGGGCAGCGGATGCTTGGCCGCGCAGAGCGCCGGATCGCCCAGCACGATCGCCGCCAGCGCGTTGCGGGCGGCGGCCTCCTGCACGCCGGGCAGCGCGCGGCCGATGTCGTCGGCGGCCGAGGCCCAGTAGACGTGCCGCACGCGCTCGACGGCCAGGCCCAGCGGGACGCCGTCGGCCAGTTCGACGGGGAGGTGCGACATGGCGTACATCGCGGGGCCGAGCGGCGATGCCTCGATGCCGCCCGTGAACCCTGCGACTGCGGCCGCCCCCGCCAGCGCGGGGTCCGGGCGTTCGCCGACACCCAGTGCGATGCCTGCGGACGCGAACGCCAGCGCAATGGTGCCGCCGCGCGCGCGGCTCGCGCGCGGTTCACCGTCCGCCGGGGCCGCGGGCGCCATGAGCGGCGCGGTGCCACCGACGAAGACCAGCAGCCGCGGGTCGCGCGCCTGCGCCGGCGCGAACGCGGTACCGGGCGCGTCGCACGCCAGGCGGTCACCGCAGACGGTGGCGGTCCAGCCGCGTTCGCGCAGTTCGTCGCGGGCGGAAGCCAGCGGCCAGCCGCCGCCGAAGACGGTGGTGCCCATGACGGCGTCGGCAGCGGGGGCCGCCGCGGCGTCGTCGGCGCGCAGCGTGGCGGCCAGGGCGCGCTCGATGTCGGCGGCGTCGTCCAGCGGGATGCGACCGACGGTGCGCAGCGGCGCGGCGGCCAGCTGC
>JBIKJV010000204.1:0-4024 GCA_044360755.1 Phycisphaerales bacterium | reverse complement strand
AAGTGGCTCTGGCCCAGGCGGCCGAGTGCCTCGACGATCGCGGCGCGCACGCAGGCGTCGTCGGGACAGGCCATGGCCTTGGGCAGCAGCTCGTTGCGCACGGCGTCCCAGTCGACGCCGTTGAAGGTGGGGTCCCAGTGCGTGTCGCGGACGATCGACCACACGATGTCGAAGGTTCGCTGCGCCAGTTCCTGACGCGTCGTGTCGCCTGCTTCGGTGCCGGCCCGCGGGCGGGGAGCCGCGGCGGGGGCGCCGGGCGCGACTGCCGCGGTGGCCAGCAGCGCGGCCAGTGCGGCGGCGCGTGCGAGGGTCCCACGAACGTTTGGCAGGGTTCGGTGCATTGGCCCGAAACGCTACCCCCTCCGCGGCGCCCGTTGGACAGCCCCGGCGTCCCCCTATCCATCCGTCCATCCGCATAAACGGTTGAATGGCGGCCGGGTTCCCGGTACCTTTCGCGCCATGCGTCCCAGCTTCCTGCAGGCCCTCGAGCAGCGCGTCCTCCTCTTCGACGGCGCGATGGGCACCAGCATCCACGCCTGCCCCGACTGCACCCCCGCCGACTACCTGGGGCGCGACAACTGCACCGACATCCTGGTCCGCAGCCGCCCCGACCTGATCCAGCGGATCCACGAGGGCTTCCTGGCCGCGGGCGCCGACGTCGTCGAGACCGACAGCTTCGGCTCCAACAGGCTGGTCGCCGCCGAGTTCGACCAGGAGATGGTCGGCTGGGTCTACGACCTGAACGTCCGTGCCGCGCAGGTGGCGCGCGCGGCGTGCGCGAAGTTCGAGACGCGCGACCGCCCGCGGTTCGTCGCGGGGTCGATCGGCCCGGGCACCAAGCTGATCACGCTGGGCCAGGCGTCGTGGGAAGGCATGCTCGACAGCTACCGCGAGCAGGCGCGCGGCCTGATCGACGGCGGCGTCGACGCGTTCATCATCGAGACGTGCCAGGACCTCCTGCAGGTGAAGTGCGCCGCAAACGCGTGCCTGGACGCCCTGGCCGCGGCCGGCAGGACGCACACCGACATCCCCATCCTGGTCAGCGTGACGATGGAGACGACGGGCACGATGCTGCTCGGCTCCGACATGTCGGCCGTGATGAACGCGCTGCGGCCGTTCCCGATCGCGAGCCTGGGCCTGAACTGCGCCACCGGCCCCACCGAGATGTCCGAGCACGTCGCCGCGCTGGCGCGCCACTGGGACCGCGCGTTCAGCGTGATCCCCAACGCGGGCCTGCCCGTGCTGGTGGACGGGCGCACCGAGTATCCGCTGCGCCCCGACGCCTTCGCGGCGGCGATGCGGCGCTTCCTGGACGAATCGCACGCGAGCATCGTGGGTGGGTGCTGCGGCACCACCTACGAGCACATCCGCGCGCTGCGGCAGGCGATGGGCGAGACGCGCGGCCAGGTGACGCGCGTGGCGGTCGCCACCCCGGGCTGCTCCAGCCTGTACAACGCGGTGGACTTCCGCCAGGACAACAGCTTCCTGATCGTGGCCGAGCGCACCAACGCCAACGGCAGCAAGAAGTTCAAGCGGCTGCTGGACACCGGTGACTGGGACGGCTTGGTCAGCATGGCCAAGGAGGAGATGCGCGACGGCAGCCACCTGCTGGACCTGTGCGTCGACTTCGTCGGCCGCGACGGCGTGTCCGACATGGCCGAGGTCACGTCGCGCTACGTGCGCCAGGTGAACGCGCCGCTGATGGTGGACAGCACGCAGGCCGACGTGATCGAGGCCGCGCTGAAGCGCGCCGGCGGCCGCTGCATCGTCAACAGCATCAACCTGGAGGACGGCGAGAAGCGCCTGGACGAGGTCTGCCCGCTGCTGAAGCGCTACGGCGCCGCGTGCGTGGCGCTGACGATCGACGAGGACCCGCAGGCCGGCATGGCGAAGACCGCCGCGCGCAAGCTGGCGATCGCCACCCGCCTGCACGACCTGTACGTGCGCAAGTGGGGCCTGCACGAGGAGGACCTGTTCTTCGACCCGCTGACCTTCACGATCGCCACCGGCAACGAGGAGGACCGCCGCCTTGGCCTGGAGACCCTCGAGGGCATCCGCCTGATCTCGGAGCGATTCCCGAAGTGCCAGATCCTGCTGGGGCTCTCGAACATCAGCTTCGGCCTGAAGCCCGCGGCGCGCGCGGTGCTGAACAGCGCGTTCCTGCACGAGGCGCGGGTGCGCGGCCTGACCGGCGCGATCGTGCATCCCAGCAAGATCCTGCCGGAGAACCGCATCCCGAAGGAGCAGTGGGACGCGGCGCAGTGGCTCATCTTCGATCGCCGTGGCGCGGAGCGCCCCGAGGGGCAGCCCGAGAACTTCGACCCGCTGCTGCACTTCATCTCGTTGTTCCCCGACGGCGCCGAGACCGCCGAGGCCAAGCGCACGCTGGCGGACCTGCCGGTGGAGGAGGCCTTGCAGCGCCACATCATCGACGGCGAGGACAAGGACCTGGAGCAGACCCTGGACCGCGCGCTGGGGCAGTACGGGCCGCTCGCGATCATCAACGACCACCTGCTGGCCGGCATGAAGGTCGTCGGCGACCTGTTCGGCGAGGGCCGCATGCAGCTGCCGTTCGTGCTGCAGAGCGCGGGCGTGATGAAGAAGGCCGTCGCGCTGCTGCAGCCGCACATGGAGAAGTCGGGCGCCACCGGCAAGGCGAAGGCCAAGGTGGTGCTGGCCACCGTCAGCGGCGACGTGCACGACATCGGCAAGAACCTGGTCGACATCATCCTGACGAACAACGGCTTCGAGGTGCACAACATCGGCATCAAGCAGCCGCTGGCGGCGATGCTGGAAGCGGTCGAGCGCACGGGCGCCGACGCGCTGGGCATGAGCGGCCTCCTGGTGAAGAGCGTGGCCGTGATGGAGGAGAACCTGCACGAGATGAACCGCCGCGGCGTGAAGGTGCCGGTGCTGCTGGGCGGCGCCGCGCTGACGCGCCACTACGCGGAAGGCCACCTGCGCGGCATCTACGAGGGACCGCTCTACTACGGGCGCGACGCGTTCGAGGGACTCTCGACGTGCGAGGCGCTGGCCACCGGCACGCTGGCGCAGGTCGATGCGCAGATCGCCGAGCGGCTGGACAAGCGCCGCGCGGTCGAGGCGAAGGTCGCGTCGGCGCGTGCGGGCGGCACGGGACGCGGCGCGGCGGGCGGTGCGGCGGCGGTCATCGAGAGCGTGGACGGCGGCGCCGGCGCGCGCGGCGAGCAGGGCTCGGGCGGCACCGAAGGCGCGCGTCCCGCGGCGGCGGCGATCGCACCGGTTGAGTCGATCCCCGAGCCGCCGTTCTGGGGCACGCGCGTCGTCGAGCACGTGGAGCTCGCGGAGGTGTTCCCCTTCATCAACCACAACGCGCTCTTCCGCGGGCAGTGGGGCTTCAAGCAGGGCGAGATGGAGCTGAAGGCCTACGAGGCGATGATCGAGGACGAGGCGAAGCCCGCGCTGGAGAAGCTGCAGGCGCAGGGTCTTGCCGACGGCGAGGGTTTCCTGCAGCCGAAGGTGGTCTACGGCTGGTTCCCGTGCGCGGCCGAGGGCAACGACCTGGTGGTGTACGACCCGTCCGACCGCACGCGCGAGCTTGAGCGCTTCACGTTCCCGCGGCAGCGCGCGGGGCGCGGGCTGTGCATCAGCGACTTCTTCCGTGCGGGGAAGGGCGGGGCGACGGACGTCGTGGGCCTGACCTGCGTGACGATGGGCCCGCGCGCCAGCGAGCGCGCGCGCAAGCTGTTCGACGCGAACGCATACACGGACTACCTCTACACGCACGGCTTCGGCGTCGAGTGCGCCGAGGCGCTGGCCGAGCTGTGGCACAAGCGCATGCGTGCCGAGCTGGGGGTCGGCCACGACGACAGCCCGCGGATCCGCGAGCTGTTCCAGCAGAAGTACCGCGGCTGCCGCTACAGCTTCGGCTACCCGGCGTGCCCGGACATGGCCGACCAGGCCAAGCTCTGGCGCCTGCTGCGCCCGGAGCGCATCGGCTGCCGGCTCACCGAGAACTTCCAGATCGACCCCGAGCAGTCGACCA
>JBIKJV010000007.1:0-36968 GCA_044360755.1 Phycisphaerales bacterium | reverse complement strand
TATTCGACGGTATGGACGTCCCGACACGGAGGCAACCATGCACGGCATCTGGCAACGCATCAAGCAGCTCGCGGAAAGGCTCAAGGCGAAGACCTCAGGGCACGCGGGCCATGCAACGCCACTGTGCCCACGACCGGTGCCGGTCGGCATCCGTGTTCGGGACAACCGACAACGTCCGCCCAGCTGAGGCCCGGAAACGGGACGGCAGGGAGGGGACCAAGACCGGCGAGGCTGCCCGAGCGGTGAGGGCAGCCCCGGTCGTTTTTCGGCGGCCCGCCTACCCTCCGCGCATGGAGTTTGACCCCGCGGACCTGCCCGTCGCCCTTCGCTACAACCTGATGATCGGGACGATCGTGCCACGCCCGATCGCGGTGGTCGGCACGGCCTCGCCGGACGGCCGCACGAACGTCGCGCCGTTCAGCTTCTTCATGGGCTGCGGCAGCAACCCGATGTGCCTGGTGGTCAGCGTGGCCAACCCGCCGGGCGGCGCCGGCGAGAAGGACACCCTGCGCAACGCCAAGCCCGTGGAGGAAGGCGGCACCGGCGTCTTCACCGTCAGCGTGGCCACCGAGAGCACGCTGGCGCGCATCGTGGCCTGCGCCGAGCCGCTGCCGTACGGCGAGAGCGAATTCGACCTGGCCGGCCTGACCCCCACGTGGGGCACCAAGGTCCGCGCCCCGCGCGTGCGCGAGAGCCCCGTCAGCTACGAGTGCCGCACGCGCCAGCTGGTGCGCATGGCCCCCGGCGTCGAGGGCGCCAGCACGCTGATCATCGGCGAGGTGGTGCACGTCCACCTGGACGACGCGCTGGCGCACGAGCGCTACCACATCGACCCCGCGAAGCTCCGCGCCGTGGGCCGGATGGGTGGGCCCGACTACTGCACCACGCGCGAGCGCGCCCCCCTGCCCTACGGACGCGGTGCGCTGGCGAAGCCCGTCGCGTGGACCCGCGATCAGGCACCGGCGTGATGCGGCGGGCGGTGGATGAATAATCCATCCGCCGCGGGGCTGCGGCGGATGGTGCCGCCGCGAACGCGGCGAATCCGCGAAGGAACCTGGGGCGTGGCCACGTGCGCTCCCTATACTTCGGGCATCTTTGACATCAGGGGCCGTACCGGCATCGACCGTACAGGCAACGCATGACGTGGCGCGTCGTGGAGCATGCAGGCCACGCAAAAAGCATGCAAACACTACGACTGCCAACACGCAGTACGCTCTCGCCGCCTAATTAGGCGACGCAGTGCCTCACCAACGCCCAGTAGGTGAGACCCTGCCAATCACTGGGCTGGTCCGACGGGGCTGACATGCCGCCGAAGGACGAGAACTTGCATGTCTCGGGACTGGACGCCCTGCCACCGGGGTCCGCCAGGACGACAATCAAACAGTGGATACACGCGTAGAGGCGTCATGCGGACTGTTTCGGCACAGGGGTTCGACTCCCCTCGGCTCCATTGAATTCGTTCGCAGCCCCCGCCCCCCATCCCCACCCGGATGCGGGTTCCCGCGGGGGCTGCTTGCTTATCGGGGCAGCTCCGGGCGGGGAATCGCGTAAACCGCGCCTTCCGGGCGCACGCTCCCACAGGCCCTGCCGTGCTTTCCGTATAGCCCGGCGGAGCCCCATGCAGCGCTTCCCTGCCACCATGGCCGACCCGCCGCCCACGCCCAACGACCACGCGCCGCTGACGCGCGAGAACGTCGCGGAGCGGTGCTACGGCTCCATCTACGCCTACATCCGCCAGAGCGGCCGCCGCGACCAGGAGGCCCGCGACCTGACGCAGGGCTTCATCGCGGACGTGCTGCTGGGCCGCGACCTGCTTTCCAAGCTGGACGAACGCCGGGGGCAGTTCCGGTCGCTCCTGATGAGCGCGGTCCGCAACTACCTGGCCGACGTCTACCGCTTCGACCATGCCGCGCGGCGCCACCCGGGCCGCGACCGCCTGGTGCGCGGCGACGACGCCGCGGCCGACGCAATGGCGTCCCCCGACCCGCAGCCCGAGGCCGCGTTCCACCGCGCCTGGATCTCGATGCTCGTGCAGGAATCCGCCGAGGCCCTCCGCGCCGAGTCGCTTGCCGCCGGCCGCGAATGGGCATGGGACATCTTCGAGAGCCGCATCGTGCGCCCCATGCTGCACGGCGCCACGGCCCCCAGCTACGAGGAACTCATGGCGCGCTGGTCGCTGAACGACCCGTCGCGCATCTCGAACACCGTGGTGCAGATGCGCAAGGCGTTCGCCGCGCACCTGGTGCGCCGCATCGGCGCCACGGTCGACCGCTCGCCCGCCGGCGCGCAGCACGAGCTGCGCGAACTGCTCCGGCTGATGGAAGGACGTACCCCATGACCGAACCCAACGGAACCCCCGACGCACACCGGCCCCTGGGCGCCGAGAGCCTGCGCGAGACCCTGGCCTGGGTGCTGCGCTCGCTGGACGACCCGGCGAACGCCGCAGGCGACTGGATCGCCTACGAAGTCGACGAGATGCGCGGCAGCGCCGTGTCGCTGCTGACCGACCCCACCACCCCGCTCTCGCGCATCCGCCGGGCGCGCGTCCTGTGGTCCGCGCTGCGCGCCGAAGGCGAGACCCCCGAGGAGCGCACCATGGGCAGCCGCCTGGCGATCGCGGCGGCGGCCGCGGCGCTCCTCTTCCACGGCGAGCGCATCACGCCGCACGACGACGCCGCGCTCGAAACCGCCATGCGCAGCGTGGTGGCCGACGAGGCCGTGGCCGCCGAGATCCGCACGATGGTGCGGATGGCGCAGAAGAAGCTCGGCAGCTGAAGCAGCCGAACGCACGCCGGGGCGCAGGAAATACGAGACGGGCCCGGCAAAGCGCCGGGCCCGTCGTGTTTCAAGGGACGACGATCGGGCTTACGGGCACGGACCCCACGAGCCGAGCAGCTGGCCCAGGTCGGCGCCATCCGTGGTGCCGTCGCCGTTCAGGTCGGTCACGCCGGGCTGGCCCCACGAGCCGAGCAGCTGGCCGAGATCGCCGCCGTCGCGCAGGCCGTTGCCGTCGAAATCGCCCGGGCACGGGTTCGAGGCCGCGCCGACGGTGAAGAACTGGTCGCCCGAAAGCAGCGCGAAGTTCACGAGGCGCGGCTCGGCCAGGTTGCCGGTGTCGGGCGCGCAGCCACCCATCACCTGGTTCGACAGGTAGTCGTGGCCGCCGCCGTTCACGAAGGCACAGATCTTGATCTGGCCACTGGTGTAGCCGATCAGCGCCAGCGGGATCTTGAGCTCGACGCCGGTCGTCACGCCCGAGCCGTCGCCGGCCTGGGTGCCACCCGCAACGCCCGCGGCATTGATGTTGTTGATCGCGGCCTCGACGCCATTCTCGCCCACGACGGTGCCACCGGAGCCGGCGGTGCCGAGGTAGCCGCCCACGCCCGCGCCCGCGGTCGGGAGCTCGGCCCAGTTCAGGTACATCGCCCAGGGCGAGCCGCCGCAGGTGGCGCTGAACCAGAAGTCGGGCTCGACGCCCTGGTCGAAGGTCAGCCCGTTGCCGGCGCCCGCGGGGCTCTCGCCCATGCGGTTCAGGCCGTTGAAGTCGACGTCGACGTTGTTGCCCAGCAGGCGGTTCTGGCCGCCGGCCTTGCAGTCGACGAACACTTCCATCTTGTTGAAGTTGCTCTCCAGGTTGCCGGCGATGACGATGTAGAGGTAACCGTCCTGGATGACGGCGTAGCCAGCGTCGCACTCGCTGCCGTTGGCGTAGTCGATGACGCCCAGGTTCGAGTCGCCGAACTGGGTCTGGACCGTCTGGACGGCCTTCGCGGCGCCGTAGGCGGCCTCGGCGGTGCCGTCGACCACGATCTGGGCCGAGGCGAGCGAGCAGAGCGACAACGTCGCGGCGGAGATGATCATCGTCTTCATGTGGTGTGACTCCAAGTGGGGGGGAAGGCCCGGCGGCGGACCGCCGATCAAGGTCCGGAGCAATCCTAAACCGCTCCTGCCTGAAGTCCACAAAACGGTCGGGGGAATGCCTCCGTTTGGCGGCAGTCCGGGATTTCATGGTCGATCGGATCGAACGGTTCCTGTAACCACGGCTGCGGCCCCCGCGCCCCTATCCTGACCGCGATGCCACGGGTCAAACTGCTGGTGGCCTACGACGGCACCGACTTCCACGGCTGGCAGCGGCAGGAGCCGCCCGGCGCACCCCCCCTGCGCACCGTGCAGGGCGTGCTCGAGGACGCGGTGGCCGAGGTCCTGCACGCGCGGGTGCCCGTGGTCGGCGCCAGCCGGACCGATGCCGGGGTCCACGCGTTCGGGCAGGTGGCCAGCTTCGCGGCCGACCACCGGGTTCCGCTGGAGCGCCTGGCCCTGGCGATCAACGCCCGGTTGCCGCAGGACGTCTGCGTGCGGCGGGCCGAGGCCGTGCACGGCGGCTTCGACCCGATCTCCGACTGCACCAGCAAGTGCTACCGCTACACGATCGAGCACGGCGCGACCGAGCCCGACGGTGCGCTCGTCTTCGAACGGCGCACGGTGTGGCGGACCTGGCACCGGCTGCACCTGGAGCGCATGCGCGCGGCGGCGGCGCTGGTGGTGGGCACGCACGACTTCGCCGCATTCGCGCACGTGGACCATGGCCGCGAATCGACCGTGCGCACCGTCCACGGCTGCACCGTGATCGAGGTGCGCCCCGGGCGCACGGTGATCGAGGTGGCCGGCAGTGGGTTCCTCTACAACATGGTGCGGATCATCGCGGGCACGCTGGTCGAGGTCGGCCGCGGGCGCAATGAGCCCGCGTCGGTGCGGCAGGCGCTGGCCACGCGCGACCGCACGCTGGCCGGCCCGACGCTGCCCGCGCACGGGCTGCGCCTGGAGTGGATCACGTACGCGGGGCGCGACGGCGGGAGGCCACCGGGCGAGGAAGGTCCGGCGTGAACCGGCCGTTGGGGCGCATGCTGCGGAAGGTCGCGTCGGGTGCGATGACGCTGGCGTTCGCGGCGGTGGCCGTGGCAGCGCCGCCAGCGCCGCCGGCACCGCGCGCTCCGCCGACGACGACGCCCAACGCGCCCGCTCCACCCGCGGCGGACTGGCCAACGCCGGGCGCCGCGGCCGACGTCGCCGCCACGCTGTCGCAGGAGCTGGACGCGATCGGCCGCGAGCCCGAATCGTTGCAGCGCGACGCACGCGCGGCATTCCGGCGCATCGCGTACGACCTGGTCTTCCGCGGGGCCTCGGCGCCGCCCGGAGCGCAGGCGATGGCCGTGGCGGGCTTCCGGCTGGCCGACCTGCGCGGGGCGGTTGATGCGATCGTCGCGGCGTGCCCGGCCGACGGCCCCGCGGCGGACGCGTTGCGGCGGTTCGTCGCCTCGGCCGCGCACGGGGTGGCCGTGGATGCCGGGGCCGACGGCCTGCGCCCCGAAGCACCGGAGCGCGCGCTGGTCCCGATGCTGGCGCCGCTGCGGCAGGTGCTCGGTACCTCATCGCCGCTGCGCGTGCCGCGCACCGGTCCTGCGTGGCCCGATGAGGCCGCACTGGCACGCCCGGCTCCGACCGGCACGGCCGCGCACGACTTCACGATCGAGCGCATCGCCGCGGCATGCAGCTGGATCCCGCGCGACCTGGCGATGACGCTGGCGTCCTTCGACGCCACCTCCGGTGCGGTACGCGCACCGCTGGCCGTCGAGATCGCCGCCGCGCTTCCGCCCGCCGACGTGCTGGTCACGGCAGGCAAGGGATGGACAGGCGACCACTTGCGCGCCGCGTTCGCCGCGGTGGCCGAATCGCGCGATCCCTCCGCCGCGCAGGCGCTGCGCCAGGCGATCGAGGCGGCAAGCGCGGTCGCGATGTCCAACCCGGCGGAACTGCCGCCGGAGCTGCGCCGCACCGCGTCGGAGGTCTGCCGCCCGGCGCTCGCGCAAGCGGGGACGGCGGGCGCGGCGCTCGCCGCGACCGCGGCCGGGCGCGAACCGAACGCCGCACAGCAGGCAGCCCTTCGCACGGTGCGCGCGGCGCACGCCGACCTGTTGCGCATGCAGGCCGCTCGCACGTGGCCGGATGCGATCGGCGCGATGCACGGCCCCTCGCGCCGGCAGATGGAATCCACCACCCGCGGCTGGTGCCAGGCGCTGGCCGCACCGCGCGGCGCCGACGCCGCCCGCACCGCGATGGACGCGTTCGCCGCGGAACTCGCGCGGTTCCGCGACCTGCGCATGGAAACCGCCATGCGCCGCGGGGGCGCCGCCGCACGCGCCGCGGCCGGCGGCAGCGCCGACGCGCTGCTGACGGAGATCGACCGCCGACGCGCGGCGTGGGCCAGCGGCTGGGTCACCGGCAAGGGCAGTCGCGAGGCCGGAGCGGCCATGCTGCGCGCCGGGCGCGTGATGGACGCGCTGGCCGCCGCCGCCGTGCTGTCATCCGGCGCCGAAGCCGAGCGTCGCCTGGTGCGTTGGGGCGGGTTCGGCGGGCCCGAGGAAGGACTGGGCATCAACGCCGCCGCGCTCACGGGCCGCGCGCGGCTGGCTGCCGAGGCCCTGATCGACCGCCGCGATGCGGAAGTCGACGCGCAGCTGGGCAGCCTGGCCGAGGCACTGCCCGCCGCCTGGCTGGTCGCGCGGCTCGCCGGCTGCCTGGACCCGTGGCTTGCAGGCCGCGAGGACGCCGTGGCTGCGCTGGACGCGGCCATCCAGGGCCCGGGCGACGCCGCGTGGCTGGGCAGTTCGCGCGCCGCGCTCATGGACTTCGCGCGGCTGGCGCGCGAGGAGGCGTTCGCGCGGCGCACGCGGCGCACCGACGAGGCCGCCCAGCTCCGGGCACGGCTCGCCGCCGCCGCGGCCGCCGTCCTTGCCGCAGCGCCCGACCTGGCCGCGGAAGGCAACGACGCCCCCGCACCTGCTACCGTGGAGCCGTGACCACCGCCCCCCGCACCGGCAAGCGCATCCTCGTCGTCGGCCCGCACCCGGACGACCAAGAACTCGGCATGGGGGGCACGATCGCGCGCTTCGCCGCGGCCGGCCACCGCGTGCTGCTCCTTGACCTGACCAACGGCGAACCCACGCCCTTCGGCGATCCCGCCACCCGCGCCGCCGAGGCCGCCGAGGCCGCGCGCATCCTGGGCGCCGAGCGCCTGACGCTGGACCTGCCCAACCGCGAGGTGCAGCACACGCTGGCCGCGCGCCACGCGGTGGCGGGCGTCATCCGCACGTTCCGGCCCGACATGCTCTTCGTCCCGTACTTCGAGGACGCCCACCCCGACCACGTGGCCGGCACGCGCATCGTCGAGGACGCGCGCTTCGACGCCAAGCTCACGAAGACCACCCTGCCCGGGGACCCGATCCACGTGAAGTGGCTGTTCCACTACTACGCCACGCACCTGCGGATCGTGCCGCAGCCCTCGTTCCTCCTGGACACGACGGGCTTCGCCGACCGCAAGCGCCAGGCCGTGCTGGCCTACCGCAGCCAGTTCGTGGTGAACGAGGGCAACCGCAAGGTCGTCGACTGGCTGGACGCGGCCGGCACGTACTTCGGCAGCCGCATCGGCACCGTGACGGCCGAGCCGTTCTTCGCGCGCGAGCCGCTGGGCCTGGCATCGCTGGACGCGATCGCCTGAGCTCGCGCGCCGATCACGCCAGCTTCCGCACCGCCTCGACCACGCTCTCGGCCACCCAGGCGCGCTGCGCCTCGGTCAGCTCGCCGAAGATCGGCAGCGCGATCGTCTCGGCCGCGGCACGCTCCGAGTGCGGGAAGATGCCCGGCGTGTAGCCCAGGTGCTTGAAGCACTCCTGCTGGTGCAGGCAGAGCGGGTAGTAGATCTCGGTGCCGATCTTGCGCGCGGACAGCTCGTTGCGCACGGCGTCGCGGATGCGCGCCGGCACGCGCACGATGTACTGGTTGTAGATGTGGCGGCCCGGCAGGCGCTTGGGGAAGCGCAGCGGGAAGCCGCCCGCGTCCAGCGACGTGCCGCTGTCCGTGGCGCCCGCCGCGCGGAATGCCGCGTCGTAGTACTCGCCGTTGCGCTGGCGCGCCGCGCTCCACGCGTCCAGGTGGCGCAGCTTGATGCTCAGCACCGCGGCCTGCAGCGCGTCCAGGCGGCTGTTCATGCCCACTTCCTGGTGGTAGTACTTCGGCTCCATGCCGTGGTTGCGCAGGCGCTTCAGGCGCGCGCCCAGGGCATCGTCGTTGGTGGTCATGATGCCGCCGTCGCCGAACCCGCCAAGGTTCTTCGAGGGGAAGAAGCTGAATGTGCCGATCGCCCCCACGCCGCCCACCCGGCGGCCGTGCGCGTCCTCGGTGCCGATCGCCTGCGCGCAGTCCTCGACCACGTGCACGCCCTTGGCCTTCGCGATCGACATGATCGCGTCGATGTCCGCGGACTGCCCGAAGAGGTGCACCGGGATGATCGCCTTGACGTTCTTGTGGCAGCCGAACGCCTGCTCGGTCGACTTCGGGCAGATGTTGTAGGTGGCCGGGTCGCAGTCCACGAACACGGGCCGCGCACCAAGGCGCGCCACGCTGCCGGCGGTGGCGAAGAACGTGTAGCTGGGCAGGATGACCTCGTCGCCCGGGCCGACGTCCAGCGCCTGCAGCGCCAGCAGGATCGCGTCGGACCCGTTCGCGCAGCCGATCGCGTGCTTCGTGCGGCAGTACTCGGCGGTCTCGCGCTCCAGCGCGTCGATCTTGGGACCACCGATGAAGTACTGGCTCTCGATCACTTCCTTGACGACCGGCTCCACCTCGGCGCGGATGGACGCGTACTGGGCCTTCAGGTCAAGGAGCGGGACGGCGACTTCGGTGGCGGTCATCGTGGGCATTCCGCGGAGTGTAGGGCAACCGGGCCGGTCAGCCCTTCCCGGTGCTCCCGAAGCCCCCGTGGCCCCGGACCGTGGAATCCAGCTCCGCCACCTCGGTGACCGTGGCCCGGGCGACGGGCGCGATGACCATCTGCGCCACGCGCATGCCGTGCTCCACCGTGAAGGGCTCGCGCCCCAGGTTGATGAGCGGCACCTTCATCTCGCCGCGGTAGTCGCTGTCCACCGTGCCCGGTGCGTTGGGCATGCTGATCCCGTGCTTGGTCGCCAGGCCGCTGCGTGGGCGCACCGAACCCTCGAACCCATGCGGGATCGCCATCGCGAAGCCGCACGGGATCAGCGCGATGTCCCCCGGCGCCAGCGTCACCGGCGCTTCGAGGCACGCGTGGAGGTCGAGCCCCGCGGCGTGGTCGGTCTGGTACGCGGGGACTTGCGCGCCCGGGTGGAGCCGGCGGAAGCGGAGTTCGACGTGGTGCATGGCGCGGAGCCTAGCGCGGCGATCGCGGCCAGCACCTCCTCGGCGTGGTCGGCGGGCTTCACCTTGTCGAACCGCGCGGCCACCCGGCCGTCCGGGGCGATCACGTACGTGGTGCGCGCCACGCCCATGTAGCGCCGGCCGTACATCGACTTCTCCTGCCAGACGCCGTAGGCCGTGCACAGCTTCGGCGCCGCGCCGGCCTTCGCGGGCTCGTCAGCCAGCAGTGCGAACGGCAGCTTGAACTTGGTGGCGAACTTCGCGTGGCTTGCCGTGCCGTCCGGGCTGACACCGAACACCTGCGCGCCCGCCTTCCGGAAGCGGCTCCAGGCGTCACGGAACCCGCACGCCTCGACGGTGCAGCCGGACGTGTCGTCCTTGGGATAGAAGTAGAGGACGAGCGGCGCCCCCTTGTACGCGGCAAGCGTGCGCAGGACGCCGTCCTGGTCGGGGGCACGGAACGCGGGGGCCTTGCGGCCGGGCTCGATGAGGGTCATGGGGCCGCAAGCCTAGGCTTCCGGCGCCGACCCGTCCGGCGCGCCGCCCAGCCATTCGGTCGTCGGCGGCGGCTCGTCGGTCTCGGCGTGGACCCGGACGACCGCTCGCCCGGGATGCACGTACGCCGCCACGGCGCGGGCACGGGCCTCGTCCTCGGCGATGCAGCTGAAGAAGGCGGGGCCGCGGGAACCGGTGGGGGCAAGTTCGATGAGGTAGCGCGGCATGGTTGGGTAGTCGAACAGCGCAGTCGACCCGCCGATGTGAAAAACGAAAATCAGAAAGATCCCCCGAATTCCGCGCTGCCCCTCGTGCCCGCCTCAGCGATCGCCGCGGCGGAACTCCAGCGCCGGGCGACGATGCACCTGCGCGTCCAGTTCCGGCGTCCGCCAGCATCCCACCCAGCGGTTGGGCCGCACCTCGACCAGCACGTGCTCGTCGCGGCCGGCGGCCAGCCCGGGGCGCGCTTCTCTGGAGAGATGTGGCCACCACGGCATCACGCCGGGGATCTTCCGGAACTCCGCCGGATCGTTCGTCACGTCCTCGACCGTCACCAGCCGGTGCTTCACGTCTCGCAGCATCGGGATCGAGCGGAACAGCCCGCGCGTGTAGGGGTGGAGCGGCTCGTCGAAGAGCTCGAACACGTTCGCCACCTCGACGACGCGTCCGGCGTACATCACGCACACGACGTCGGCGTTCTCCGCCACCACGCCCAGGTTGTGCGTGATCAGCATGATGCCCATGTCGCGCGTGCGCTGCAGCTCGCGCAGCAGCTCCAGGATCTGCGCCTGGATGGTCACGTCCAGCGCCGTGGTCGGCTCGTCGGCCAGCAGCAGCCGCGGGCGGCACGCCAGCGCCATCGCGATCATCACGCGCTGGCGCATGCCGCCCGAGAACTGGTGCGGGTACATGTCCAGCCGTTCCTCGGGCTTGCGGATCCCGACGTCCTTCATCGCCTGCACCGCGATGCGGCGCGCCTCGCCGGCGTCCACCTTCTGGTGCAGGAAGATCGCCTCCATCACCTGGTCGCCGATGGTGTAGACCGGGTTCAGGCTGGTCATCGGCTCCTGGAAGATCATGGCGATCCTGCCGCCGCGCACCGAGAGCATCTCCTCCTCGGACATCGACAGGATGTCGCGCCCCTCGAAGAGGATCGTGCCGCGGTCGAACCGGCCCGGCGGGCGCGGGATGAGCTGCATGGTGCTCATCGCGGTCACGCTCTTGCCGCAGCCGCTCTCGCCCACCACCGCCAGCGTCTGCTGCGGGAAGACGGTCATGTGCACGCCGTTCACGGCCTGGATGCGCGGGCCGCCGGCGCTGTTGTCGAAGCTGACGGCGAGGTCCGCGACCTCGAGCACGGGCTTGGTGAGGTCGCTCATCAGTGGGCCGCCTTCCGGAGCTTGGGGTCGATCGCGTCGCGCATGGCCTCGCCCAGCATGTTGTAGCTGAGCACGCTGAGGAAGATCGCCAGGCCTGGGAACACCGCCAGCCACCACACGAACGTGCCCGTGGCCGCGGTGGCGCTGGCCAGCAGCTTGCCCCACGAGGCCTGCCCGTCGGGGCCCAGGCCCAGGAAGCTGAGCGTGGCCTCGATCGAGATGGCCGCGGCGATCGCGAAGCTGGCGTCCACCAGCACCGGGGTGACGCCGTTGGGCAGCATGTGGCGGAAGAGGATCGCGCGCAGCGGCAGGCCCGTCGCCTTGGCCGCCTGCACGAAGTCCTGGTTGCGAAGCTTCATGAACTCGGCGCGCGTGAACCGCGCGGCGCCGGTCCAGCTGAAGCAGCCGATGATCGCCATCATCACGTACGTGTCGCGCGGCAGCACGCCGGCCGCGACGATCAGCAGGAAGAGCACCGGCACCGCCATGAAGATCTCGACGATGCGGAAGAGGACCATGTCCACCTTCCCGCCGAAGTAGCCCATGATCGCGCCCATCGTGACGCCGATCAGCACCGAGATGCCCGTCGACACCAGGCCGATCGAGATCGAGAGCCGGCACGCCCAGAGCATCTGCGACAGCACGTCGCCGCCCAGCGCGTCGGTGCCCAGCAGCACGCGGCGGGCGCCGAACGACGTGCCCCTGAACTCGGTGAGCGCAGGCACCTCCTCGACACGCGTGCCGGGGGCGATCGCCACCATGTCGCTGCGCGAGTACTGCGGCGACCAGGGCACCGGCGCCCACGTCACGTCGCGGATCGCGCCGGACGCCTCGTCGGCCTGGTAGCGCTCGAAGTTCACCAGCCCGGCCGGCCCGATGCCCGCGGTCAGTGCGCCTGCCAGCGCGCCCGCGCACGCGGCCGCCGCCACGCGCGCGCGCAGCGAATCGACCGACGGCACCCACGCGGCGGCGATCGACGCCAGCAGCGTGACCACGCCCGAGATCACCCACGGCCCCGCGCCGGAGCGCGCGAAGGCCTTCAGCCACTCGGCGCGGTCGGCCGATGCCGCCCACGGGACGATCGAGCCCGCCAGCACCACGATCGCACCGGCCTGCAGCGCGGCCACCACCAGCATGCCCAGGCGCTGCGCACGCGTCAGCGAGCGCGGGCCCAGGAACACCCACGGCCCACCCAACACCAGGCCGGCCAGCAGCAGCCAGTCGGTGGGCGTCAGGCTGGCCAGGAGCGGCCACTCGCGGTGCGCCGCGCCGTCGGTGCCCACGCGCACCAGGGTCAGCGGGTGCGCGTTCGCCACCAGCGGCGCGAACACCGCGAAGAACGCGATCACGCCGATCCAGCACAGCCCCACCACCGCGCCACGGCGGCGCAGCACGCGGTCCCACGCGTCGGCCCAGAATCCCTTGGCGCGCACGGCACCCACGCCGCGCATCACGTCGATGCCGGAGATCGCCTGGGGCGCCTCGTTCGTCGGCGTGGCGTCAGTCATAGCTCACCCGCGGGTCGGCCATGGCGTACAGGACGTCGGCCAGCAGCAACGCCAGCATGTTCACCAAGGCGATCAGGAACGTGTCGGCCAGGATCAACTCGCGGTCGCGCAGGTCGATCGCCTCGATGACCAGGCTCCCCATGCCGGGGATCGTGAAGATGCGCTCGATCACCACGCTGCCCGCCAGCATCGCCGGGAAGATGCCCACGAACATCGTGATGAGCGGCAGCAGGCTGTTACGGAAGACGTGGCGCAGGACGACGTCCTTGCGCGGCACGCCCTTCGCCTTGGCGGTGCGCACGTAGTCGGCGTTGAAGTTGTCCAGCATCGAGGCGCGCGTCTGCTTCGAGAGCACCGCGAAGCTGCCGTAGACCAGGCAGAGCACCGGCAGGCCCACGTGCCACAGCGTGTCCACCAGGTAGCCGCGGTGCCAGGTGCCGCCTTCGTCCGTGTAAGGGAGGAACGTGTAAGCGTCGGCGCCGCTCTCGTGCAGCCCGCTCACCGGGAACCAGCCCAGGTACTGCTTGTTGGCCAGGAAGCCGATCGCGAAGACGCCCGCCAGCACGGTGGGGATCGAGTAGAGCGAGAGGTACAGCACGCCCGTCAGCACGTCGAACCACCCGCCGCGGCGCACGCTGGCCAGCACGCCCGTCGGCACGGCCACCAGGTACGAGATCGGGAACGCGATCAGGTTGATCAGGAGCGTCACCGGCAGCGCCGCCGCGATCAGGTCCCACACCGGGCGGTTCTTCGAGAACGCCACGCCCAGGTCCGGCGTGTCCAGGCTGACCAGCCCGGGCAGCACGGGGATGCCGCTGGCCGGGTACGGGCGTGCACGGAACGCGATCGCCGCGCGGGCCTGCGCCAGCCGCGCGGCGACGAACTTGACATGCATGTCGTCGGCGGCCTGCTGCAGCTTCGGCCACGCGGCGTTCGCGCGGTCCCACTGCACGTCGATGAAGTCGCGCGGGTCCGCGCCGCCCTTCGCGTTCAGGCGCTCCTTCAGCGGCGGGCCGGCCGCGCGCGCGTAGTCGGCGATCGCGTCCTTGAAGAGCCGCACCGAACCGACGTACTCGCGGCGCGTGCCCTCGGCGTCGCGCTGCAGCTTCTTGAACTGCGGGATCGCGTCCTCGCCGGTGGCGGGCACGAAGTCCGCCGCCGGCACCGCGGGCACCGGGAACGCCGCCGCGAGCGGCGGGTCGTCGATTGCGCGCGGCGCGGGCACGCGTTCGCCATTGCCGTCGCGCAGGTCGCGCTCGCCGAACTTCACCGGCGAGATGCGCCCCAGCCACCGCGCGTACTGCACGATCACCGGGTCGTTCAGCCCGTAGCGATCCTCCAGGTACGCCTGCATCTGCGCCACGCGGCTGGTGTCGGACATCTGCCCGCCCTGCACCGCCAGCCCCGCGCCGATGCCGCCCGGGGCCAGCGCCAGCAGCATGAAGACGAGCAGCGTGATCCCGAGCAGCGTCGGGATCATGAACAGCAATCGTCTCAGCAGGTAGGAGCCCATGGCGGGGTCGCGGTCAGGCGGTCAGGCGGTCGGGGGCCGGGCGCTCACCGCGCGGCCGGCGCGGGTTGCGCTGCGGTGCCGGCGGCGCGGAAGAACTCCTGCGGTTCAAGGCCGGTCTTGTACGTGTTCACGTTGCCGAAATCGCGCTTCACGAAGCGCAGCCACGGCGCGACGCGCACGAACGTATAGGGCTGGTCCTCGGCGACGCAGCGCTCGAACTCGCGCCACACCAGCATGCGCTGGTCCTCGTCCATCGTCCGGCGGCCCTTCTCGATCAGCGCGTCGCAGTCCTTGTTCGACCACTGCACGAAGTTGTCGCCGCCCTCCTTCATGCTGTCGGAGTGCCAGATCTGGCGCGGGTCGCTCTCGGGCGCGTTGGCGCCCCAGCCCATGGTGATCGCGTCGAAGTCGCGCAGCTTCAGGAGCTCCTGGTAGCGGCTCCAGTCCACCGGCCGCGTCTTCACCACGATTCCGGCCTTGCCGTAGCTGTCCTTCACGAAGCGCGCGACGCGCTCGGAGATCTCGCCGCCGGTCGCGTACGTGTATTCGAACGTGAAGGCGTCGCCCTTCTCGTTCTCCAGCACCCCGTCGCCGTTGCGGTCCTTCCAGCCGGCCTCGGCCAGCAGCACCTTCGCCTGGTCGGGGTCGAAGGGCAGCGGCTTCGTGGCGGGGTCGCTGGCAGGGCTCTCGGGGTTGTTCGGGCCCTTGGAAACGATCCCGATGCCGTCCCAGATGTCGCGGATCATGCGCTCGCGGTCCAGCAGCATGGTCATCGCGCGGCGCACGCGCTTGTCGGCGAACGGCGTCACCTTGCCGTTCCGCGGCCCGCACTGCCACGCGATGAACGTGTAGCCGCAGCGCATGTTCGTCCACTTCAGCTCGTAGCTGGTCTTGGCGAATTCGGGCTCTTCCTTGACCACCTTGTTGAACTGCGGCGACGTGGGCAGCATCATCGAGCCCTCGCCGTTGCGGTACGCCACCAGGCGGCCCAGGTCGTCCTTGATGCTCTTGAAGCGCATCGAGGCAAGCGGCGGCTTCTCGGCCCAGTACTGCTCGTTGCGCACCAGCACCACGTCCTGGCCGGGCGTCCACTGGTTGGCGAAGTCCTCGGGGCCGGTCGGCAACCTCGCGATGCGGAACGGGCCCGAGCCCATGGTCAGGCCCGTCCCCTGGTTGACCTGCGAAGGCTCGAACTTCGCGTAGTAGTGCTTCGGCAGGATCGGGTTGGCCAGCCCGATCAGCACGTTGGTGAAGAACGCCTCCTTGAAGGTGAACTCGACCGTCAGCGGGTCGATGACCTTCACGTCCTTCAGGTTGTCCTGCGTGCTGCGCGTGCGCTCCGCCTCGATCAGCGGGTTGTTGATGAATTCCATGTAGGTCCAGCGCACGTCCTCGGCCGTCACCGGCTGGCCGTCGCTGAAGCGCGCGCGCGGGTTGATGTGCGCGCGGATCCACAGGCCGTCCGGGTCGATCTGCCAACCATCCGACAGCTGGCCGACCATCTTGAGCGTCGTCGGGTCGAACGTGCCCAGGCTCTCGCAGACGCGGTCCAGGACACGCGTGGAGTAGACGTCGCTGCTGATGTAGGGCGTCAGCTTCGCGGGCTGGGCCTCGAACAGCTCGACGAACTCGCCGCCCACGGTGAATCCGGGCAGCTTGGCGGGGTCGGACGCCGCGTGCGGCGCCGCCCAGCGCTGGATCTTCACGCCGGGGCGTGCCCAGGAGTCGTCGGCCGCGCCGGCGGTGCCGGGCACGGCCTGCCCGCCCTGCGACGACACCGCCACGCCCTGGTCCAGCTTGCGGTTGACCTGCGCCACCTGCTGCTCGACCTCGGCCAGCTTGGCCTTCATGGCGTCCTGCGCCAGCTCCATGCGGGTCTTCTGGACCATCGAGAGCCAGACGCTCCCCAGGGTGGCGACGAGGAGCACGACGACCAGGAAGTCCTTGATGCCGAATCGGTTCTGCATGGCGGTTCTCGGGGGACGCGAAGGGTAGCGGAACGACCCTCGCGCCGCGCCGCGGCAGCGCGTCCGCCCGACCGCCCGCCGCGCGCGTTATCGACGCCCGCGCCGCGTCACCAGCGCGCCCGGTTCGCCGTCGGGTCGAACCGCGCCCGCAGCGAATCGCCGATGAAGTTCAGCGCCACCAGCGTGGCCGCGATCAGCACGCACGGCGCCACCAGCAGCCACCACCGGCTGTGCACCAGGTTCACCTGGCTCAGGCCGTCGCTCGCCAAACTGCCCCAGCTGGGCGTGGGCTCGCGCACGCCGATACCCAGGAAGCTGAGGAAGCTCTCCGACAGGATCGCCGCCGGCACGGCCAGCGTGGCGTACACCACGATCGGACCCACCAGGTTTGGCAGCAGGTGCCGCACGAACTGCTTCCACGCCGGCACGCCGATCGCGCGGCAGCCCTCCATGAACGGCTGCGCGCGCAGGCTGAGCACCTGGCCCCGGATCACCCGCGACATGGTCAGCCAGCTGGTGCCGCCGATCGCGACGAGCAGCGTCACCAGCCCCAGCAGCTGCCCTTGCCCCGGCGAAAGCTGCCGCCCGGAGCGGCCGACGACGCCGTCCACCGCCACGGCCAGCAGCACCACCAGCAGCACCGAGGGCAGCCCGTACAGCACGTCGACGATCCGCATCAGGATGGCGTCGGTGCGCCCACCGACGAACCCCGCGACGGCACCCCAGAGCGTGCCGATCACCACCGCGATCGCCGCGGACGCCAGCCCCACGGACAGGCTGAACACCCCGCCCGCCAGCAGGCGCGCCAGGAAATCACGCCCCGAGGCGTCGGTGCCCAGCGCGCGGCCCGGGACGTAGGCGGGCGTGCCCTCGGCGCGCTCCAAGCGGTGCGCGTCGAAGTCGTCCATCGCCATCCAGGTGGGCGGCAGCAGGTTCAGCGAGAGGTTGGACGCTGCGTAGCGCGGTTCCGACGCCGCGCCCTGCTGCACGTGCCCGAACGTCCACGGCAGCGTCAGCACGCACGCGGACACCACGGCCAGCAGGACGGCCCAGCCGAAGCGCGACCAGCGTGTGGAGCGATCCGTCACGCGCGCGAGTCTAGTGAGCCGGCGGCTGCGACGGGGTGCCCTGCGGGCGGGGGCCGCCCCGGCGGTCGCCCTCGCCGCGGTCCTCGCCACCCATGAACATGCCGCCGCGCTGCTTGATCGGCAGCCCCTTCTTCGCGGCGTCGATGCGCTCGGCGACCTTCGCCTCGGACTCGCGCTGCTCCTGCGCAAGCTCGTCGCGCATGGCCCTCACCTGCTGGTCCAGCGCCACCAGCTCCTGGGCCCGCGCGCGCATGTCGACGTCGAACTGCGCCCGCGCCTTGGCGGCGATCTGCGCCTCGACCGACTTCGCGCGGGCGTCGTCCTTGGCCTCGACCGCGGCGCGGAACTGCTCGCCCAGGGCGCGCAGTTCCAGCTGCAGGCGCAGGTCCTCGACGCGGATCGCGTAGAGCTCGGGGTTGCGCTGCTTCAGGACCGCCAGCGAGAACAGCCGACGCGCGTTCTGGCGGATCGCCTGCGTCATCTCCTCGGGGGCCGCGTTGCGGCGTTCCTCAATCTGCTTCGCCAGGTCCGGCGAGACGTCGCGCGCCACCTCGATGATGCGGTCGACCATCTCAGGCGGCATCGGCATCTCCGGGCGCCAGCGCGAGGCATCGCCCGCGCGACGGGCATCCGGCTTGGCATCCGCAGCAGGTGCCTTGGGATCGGCGGCCGGCGCCTTGGCATCGGCAGCAGGTGCCGCGGTCGGCGACTGCGCCAACGCCCCGCCACCGGGCACCGAGACGACCAGCGCAAGCACGGCCGCCGCGAACGCGTGGCGCGCGCTCACCGCCGGCCTCCCACCGAGAGCAATTCGTCCAGCTCGACCGTGAAGTCGTCCACGTCACGCGCGCGCAGGATCGCAAGCGCGGACGCGTCATCCGACGTGGGCTCGCCCGAGGCGACCGCCGCGTTCGAATCAAGCAGCGTGACCAGCAGCCGCTCGGACCGACCGCTGCCGGGCAGTTCCGTCGTGCGGGCGGCGACACCGACCACCGATCCCTCCGAGGAACGCGAAGCCGGCCGCCACGCCGGCAACGTCAGCACCACCGCCAGCGCGGCCGCTGCAGCCGCGGCGACCGGCCACGCCCACCGCCCGATGCGCGCGAGCGGTGCGTGGCCGCCCAGCTGCGCCACCGACGCGCGGTGCACGCGGTCCGCCAGGCCCGCGCGCTCCGCGGCATACGCCGCACCCAGCGCGTCCAGCCGCGCCATCGTGGGCCGCAGCCCGGGGTCGGACGCGGCGTCGGAGAAGTGCGAGAGGTCGTCGTGCTCAGCCATGGGTCGATCCTCCGTTCCAACGAGTGCGCCCGGCGCCTATTGCGGCGCGTGCGCGGATCCAGGTCACATAACCGCCGCCCGTCATTCCAGCCCCCCCCGCTGCCGCTCCCCGGACTCCAGCATGCCGCGCAGCTTGGCCAGGGCCCGGTGGTGCCGGGCCAGCAGCGTGCCCAGCGATTCGCCCAGGAGCTCGGACATCTGCTTGAAGCTCATGCCGCCGACGTGGCGCAGGTCGATGATCTGCCGGTCCGCCGGCGAGAGCCGCGCGATCGCCGCCTGCAGGGCATCCAGTTCCTCGCGGTCGGGGCGGTCGGGGCGTGCGTCGGGCGCGCATCCGGCCAGCGCCTCGAGCGCCTCCTGCTCGCCCACCGGGCGCGCGTGCCGCTTGCGCCGCCGCGCCTCGTCGCGCAGGCGGTTCATCGCGATGCGGAACAGCCAGCTCTCGAAACGCCCCTCGTCGACATAGTCGCGCAGCTTCGCGGCCACCGTGCAGAACACCGACTGCGTGATCTCCTCGGCCAGCTCGGGGTCCGCGCCCTGCGACCGCAGCAGGCCATAGACGCGCCCCGAGTACGCATCCACGATCGTGCGCCACGCCCCGCCGTCGCCGCGCACGGCACGGGCCAGCGTCGCCGCAAGCGCGGGGTCGTCCGCCTCCATCACCCGAGTCTAACGCGGCGCATGCAGGCAGATTGCCGCGCGCCTCGCCGTCACATGGGGATGTCGCCTTCGTAGCCGCCCTGGCCTCCGGCGTACTCCACGCCGCCCACCGAGTGCGTGGCCATGTTCTTGAACGCGGTCGTCCGGCTGTCCCAGACCAGCTTCACGGTGCCGGTCGGGCCGTTGCGCTGCTTCGCCAGGATCAGCTCGGCCAGGTTCTGCTTGTCGGCGTTGGCCACCTGCCAGGCCTCGTCGCCGCGGTGGTAGTACTCCTCGCGGTGCAGCATCATGACCACGTCGGCGTCCTGCTCGATCGAGCCGGACTCGCGCAGGTCGCTCATGCGCGGGCGGTGCCCCTCACGGCCCTCGGTCTGGCGGTTCAGCTGGCTCAGGCACAGCACGGGGACGTCCAGCTCGCGCGCCATCGCCTTCACGCCGCGGCTGATCTCGCTGACCTCCACCTGGCGGCTCTCGACGCGCGTGCCGCTGCTCATCAGCTGCAGGTAGTCGATCACGATCGCGCCGATCCCGTGCCGCTCCTTCAGGCGCCGCGCCTTCGAGCGCATCTGCAGCAGGTTCAGGCCCGGCGTGTCGTCGATGAAGATCGGCAGCTCGGCCATCTGGTCGCAGGCGGCGATCAGGCGGACGTTGTCCTCCTGCTTCAGCATGTTCTTGCGGAGGCGCTGGCCGTCGACGCCCGCGCGCGCGCACAGGATGCGCTGCACCAGCTGCTGCTTGCCCATTTCCAGGCTGAAGAACGCGACGCCCGCGCCGCCGGACGCCATCTGCTCGGTCAGGTTCAGCGCCAGCGCGGTCTTGCCCATCGAGGGACGCGCGGCCAGGATGATCATCTCGCCGCGCTGGAAGCCGCTCAGCATCTCGTCCAGCTCGTCGTAGCCCGTCGCGACGCCCGTGATGCGGCGGCCGTCGTTGCGCTCCAGCGTGCGCATGACCTCGTCCAGCAGCTCGCGCAGGTTGGACGCGTGCCGCGCCTCGCGCCGCTGCGCGATGCGGAAGATGCGCTGCTCGGCCTCGCCGAGCGTCAGCTGCGGGTCCTGCCGCGACTGATGCGCATCCACCAGGATCTCGCCGGCCGCACGGATCAGCTCGCGCAGCGTGGCCTTCTCGCGGACCATCCGCGCGTACTCGGCAGCGTTCACCGCGGTGGGCACGCCCTCGGCCAGCTCGACCAGGTACTGGGAGCCGCCGACCTCGTCCAGGACCGCGTGGTCCTTCAGCCGCTGCACCAGCGCCACGATGTCCACCGTCGCGGTCGCCTCGTAGAGCTCGACCATGTGGCGGTAGACGGTGCCGTGCGCGGGCTTCGCGAAGTCGTCCGCGTCGGCCACGATCCCGACGACGTCGGGGATCATCTTCGGGTCGATCAGCATCGAGCCCAGCAGGCTCATCTCGGCCTCGGGCGCGGCGGGCGGCAGCGCAGAGAAGAGGCGCGCGACCTCGGCCGGGTCGGCCATCGTGCGGCGGACCGCCTCGCGGCGGCGTCCGCCGTCGCCCCGACGTCCGTCGGTGCTGCCTGCTGCTCGCTCGTCCATGGCGTGTGTTCCTCGGGGCACCCGGCGGGAAGGCCGGTGCGGGCGGGCGTTCGGCCCGCGCGGCGTTCAGGCGGCGTTCAGTCCTCGGACGATGCGTCGGCGCCGCTCAGCGCCAGCACCGTGGTGCCCTCGTCGACGCACGCCTTCATCAGGCGGCCGACACGGAACCGGGCGGTGCGCTTGGCCGGCACCTGGACCCGCTCCAGGGTCTTGGGATTCTGCGCGACGCGCTCGGCGCGCTCGCGCACGTCGAAGACGCCGAAGTCACGGAACTCCAGGCGGTTGCCCTTGCCCAGCTCGTTGATGATCTCGTCGAGGAACCCCTGGACCACCCGGCGCACGTCCTGCCGCTTCAGGCCCGAACGATCCGCAAGGCGTTCGATGAGTTCCTTCTTCGTGATCGTCGACATGCGGCGGCTCCTGGCGTCTGGTTGGAACGGGATGTGCAAGGCCCCCAAAGCGCCGCATGCGGCCATCCGGGGATGGGGCGAAGTATGCGATCGACGGCAAGGCGAGTCAAGCACCCAACTGACGCAAGTGCCGCAGGAACGCCACTTTGCGACAAGTCAAGAATTGACAGGTCATTCAGGTGTTGTGCACCGTAACGGCGCCCCTGCGGGGCAGGAAAGGTGGAAAACGCCTCACCCGGCGGCAACGACCGCGGATCGAAGCGGCTGCTCGCCCGCCAGGAACCGGAGGCCCACCACCGGCACGGCCCAGCGGACGCCCGGGTGCTCGGCGGCGTGCTCGCGGGCCTTCACCCAGTCCTTGCCGGTCAGGACCACGACGGGCTCGGGGGCCGCGCGCGCCAACGCCGCGATCCGGGCCACCGTGACGCGGTCATAGGCCGCGTGATCGGCACGGATCTCGGTCGCGTGCACGCGAACCCCGGACGCCCGGCACTGCGCCAGGAATGCCGCCGGGTTGCCGATCGCGGCCGCGACCACCGCGGACCGCCCGCGCAGCCATTCGACGGGTTCGTTGCGAGCCTCGCCTTCGCACGCCACGCGCAGGCCCGTCCAGTCGTAGCGCGTCCATGCAATGGGCGGTCGCCCATGCATCGCCTCGACCAGCGCCGCCAGCGCGGGCTCGTCCACGTCCCGCGCGCGCGTGATCACCACGTGGTCCGCGCGACGCATCACGCCCGGCCACTCACGCAGCCAACCAGCCGGCAGCAGGCGCCCGCCCAGCCCCGGCCGCGTCGCGTCCACAAGCACGATGTCCAGGTCCCGCGCCAGGCGCCGGTGCTGGAAGCCGTCGTCCAGCACCACGCAATCCACTTGGGGGTTCGCCGCGCGCATGCGGGCGATCGATGCGGAGCGGTCACCGCCCACGGCCAGCGGGACGCCGGGCAGAAGGTCGCGGTACTCGTCGGCCTCGTCGGACGCTCCATCGTGCGCGCGGTAGCCGCGCAGCGCGATCGCGGGCCGATGCCCCGCGGCGGCAAGTTCACCCGCGCACCAACGCACGAACGGCGTCTTGCCCGTGCCGCCAACGGTCACGTTCCCCACGCTGATCGTGCGGACGCCCGCGTGCGCGGCCGGTCGACGCGCGTCCCACGCGCGGTGGGCCCACGCGACCACGCCGTACCCCCACGACGCCGGCACGGTCAGCGGCGCCAGCCAGGGCGGCAGCGGTCCGGCGTCGTCGTGCTTCATGCGCCGGCCTCCGCACGCATGCGCGCCAGCGCGCACAGCACGAGCGCCGACGGCAGGCCCATCACCGTCTCGGGGTCGCCTTCGCACGCCAACGGCCAGCCGTCCGCGACACGGTCGGCGTAGTTGTAGCCACCGGCCTTCCCTCGCCAGCCCTCGCCCGCCAGGTATGCGGCAAGCGCCGCGTCACCCAGCGCCCCGAGGGTCACGTGCGCCTCGTCGGCGAAGATCGTGCGAGCGCCCGTCGCGCGGTCGACGATGCAGACGCCCGTCACCACCGCGTGCGTGCGCCCCGCGAAGCCGCGGATCATCGACTCGGCCTCGTCGCGGTCGGCGGGCTTGCCGATCACGGCGCCGTCGCGCACGCACATCGTGTCGGCGGCCACGATCCAGCGCGGGCTGCCGGCGCCGAACGCAGCCTGGGCGTCGGCCATCGCCTGGCGCGCCTTGAACCACGCCAGGGACATCACGAAGGCCGTGGGGTTGCTGCCGTCCGCAGGAGCGGCGGCGTCATCGATGCCGGGCACCAGCACGATGGCCGGAACGCCGGCCTCGGCGAGGATCGCGCGCCGGCGCGGCGACCCACTGGCGAGGATGACGTCGATGGCGGCGTTCACGCGCGCACGGCCTCCGCGGTGCACGGCCCACGCCCGAGTGCCTCGGCGGCGCGCGAGGCGACCGCGGCCACGGGGATGCGCCGCATCAGGCGGTCTCCGAGCCGTCGATCGCGGTAATGCAGTGGGGCCTCGCACTCGACGAAGTCGCCCTTCACCACCCAGCGATCCCCGCCGTATGGGCCGTTCTCGGCCGGGTCGGTGGGACCGAACAGCGCCACGTACGGCACGCCCAGGCCCACCGCCATGTGCAGCGCCGCGGAGTCGTTCGCCACCACCAGCGATGCGCCGCCGATCGCCGCCATCAGCTCGCCCACGCCGGTACGGCCGGCCAGCATGGCGCACCGGGCCGCCAGCGCGGGATCGGCGGGGATCGCCGCGCGGACACGGGTCGCCTCGGACCGCGCGCCGACGAATGCGACGCGACCGATGCCGAGCGCAAGCACCTCCGGCACCAGCGACGCCCAGCGCTCGGCGGGCCACTCCTTCGAGGGCCAGCGCGAGGTCGGCGCGAAGACCGCATAGCCGCCCTCCAGGCCCTCCTCGCGTCGGGTCGATGCCCACGACGACGCGCATCCCGGTGGGACGTGGAGGCGCATGTCCGCGCGCGGCGCGGCGCCGGCCGCCTGCACCAGCCGAAGCATGCGGTCCACCACGTGGTGCACGCCGTCGGTCCGGACCCGCTCGTTGCAGCCCAGCCACCCGAACTCAGCGGCCGAAGCAGGACCGATCCGTCGCCGGGCCCCGGTCCAGCGGGCGAACAAGCCGCTCCGGGCCAGTCCCTGGCAGTCCAGCACCAAGTCGTACCGCGGCGCGCGGAGCGCACGCTGCATCCAGCGCACGGCCGAAAGGCCGACGCCGGGCCGCCAGGCATGGCGGAGCGCGCCGCGCGGGAACGGCACCACCGCATCCAGCGCAGGGTGCGCGCGGACCGCGTCCTCGAACCCCTCGTTCACCAGCCATTCGATCCGTGCCCCCGGCCATGCCGCCCGCAGCGAAGCCAGCACCGGCACCGTCCGGCACACGTCGCCCAAGGCGCTCGGACGGATGATGAGGATGCGACTGGGAGCGGCAGCCATCGGGAACCCCGCACGGCATGCGGGCCGAACCCAAGTATAGTTCTCGACTCGCGCAGGACCGACCGTGAGCAACATCCCGCCGACCAACAACGTGGATGAACGCGGCCCCGAACGGTCGCCGGATGCGTCACAGCTCGGCTCGACCGCATCGGGCGGGTCCGGCAGCGCGCCGCGCCACTCCATCGAGACGATGATCGGGCGTACCGCGGTCGAGCGTGGGCTTGCTTCGCGCGATGCCGTGGTTGCCGGCTTCAACGAACTGAAGACGCTCCCGGCCGAGCGCCGCGCGGCGGAGTTCGACCGCGTGTTCGTCGAGCGCCGCATCCTGACCACGCAGCAGATCGCGGCGCTCCGCGAGGAACTGCGCCAGCCGGCCACGGACCCCGGCAAGAGCGGCGCACCCGTCGCCGCCCCGGGCACGGGCACCGGCTTCATCCCCGGCTACGACTTCGTGCGCAAGCTGGGCGCGGGCGCGATGGGCACCGTCGTGCTGGCCAAGCAGCGCAGCCTGGAACGCCTCGTCGCGATCAAGATGCTGCCCAGGAAGTTCGCGCAGGACCAGCAGTACATCGACCGGTTCCTGAAGGAGGGCAAGGCCGCCGCCAAGCTGAACGACCCGAACATCGTCGCTGCGTTCGACGTCGGCCAGTCGCCCTCCGGCGAGTACTTCTTCGTGATGGAGTTCATCGACGGCGACACCGTCTTCGACCGCATCCAGGCGCAGAAGCGCATCCCCGAGCCCGAGGCGATCCGCCTGGCGCGCCAGGCCGCCAGCGCGCTGCAGCACGCGCATGAGCGCGGCTTCATCCACCGCGACGTCAAGCCGAAGAACCTGATGCTCACGCGCAATGGCCTGCTGAAGCTGGCCGACCTGGGCCTGGCCCGCGCCGAGAGCGACTCGGACGCCGCCAGCGAGGAGCGCGGCAAGATCTTCGGCACGCCCTACTACATCTCGCCCGAGCAGGTCCGCGCCAAGCCGGTCACGCCGGCCACCGACATCTACGGCCTGGGCGCCACGCTCTACCACATGGTCACGGGGAAGGTGCCGTTCGACGGCACCGCACCCAAGGAGGTCATGCAGAAGCACCTGCGCGACCCGTTGGTGCCGCCCGACCAGCTGGCGCCCTCGCTCTCGGGCGGGCTCTCGATGATCATCGAGATGATGATGGCGAAGGACCCGCGCGAGCGCTACCGCAGCGCAAAGGACCTGATCGAGGACCTGGACCAGGTGGCCGCCGGACAGCCACCGGTGCATGCGCGCCCGAAGCTGGACGCGCCGGGCACCGGGCTCGATTCGGTGGGCTCTGCCGCCGACGACGAGGTCGCGATCGTGCGCGGGCCCGAGGCACCGAGCGTCTTCGGCACGACGGCCGGCATCGTGCTGGCGACGATCGCCGGGCTCAGCATCGCGCTGAACGCGGCGCTCCTCCTCATCCTGCTCACGCGCAGGTGATGCGCGGGTGCGGGCGCGGTCCCGCGGCCAGGGCCGTCTCGGCCCCCGTCCTCAACGCACCTCGACCAGCAACTCGATCTCGACGCTGGCGCCCAGCGGCAGCGCGTTCGTGCCGACCGCCGCACGTGCGTGACGGCCCGGCTCGCCGAACAGCTGCTGGAGCAGCTCGCTGCCGCCGTTGGCGACCTTCGGCTGCTCGGTGAACCCATCGTCAGACTGGACGAACGCACCCACGCGGACGATGCGCACCACGCGCGTGAAGTCGCCGCCGATCTGGTCGCCCACGACCGCCAGGCCGTTCAGGACGCACTGCCGGGCGGCCGCCTGCGCGGCCTCGATCGAGCAGGCAGAGGGAACCGGGCCGGTGGCCAGCAGCTGTCCGTCCTTGAAGGGGAGCTGGCCGGAGACGAAGATCAGGTTGCCGCTGCGGACGGCCGGAATGTAGGACGCAACCGGCTTGGGAGCGGGCGGCAGGGTCAGTCCGAGGGCGGCAAGCTGCTGTTCGAAGGTCATGGGAGGCCGAGTGTAAGCACTGCCCATGGACCGGGATGCGGCCGGGATCCCAGCCCCCGGCCGACGCACCCGTGTCCCGAAACCTGACCCAAATCGAAAAACCCGTTCACGCAATGCCACCATTCCCCGAAACCGCGCGTATCTTGCTGGTGACGGCCTTGCCCGGATTCGGGCTCCGCCGCCGACATCCCGACGCGCGCTGGAGACTGCGCCACCCGCTCGACGCGGCATCCCCCCCGGCCCGACCAACCTCGGGCAGGTCCCGGATTCGGGACCCACGGACCATGTCCTGATGCCATTCGTTCGCCGCCCGATGGGTGACACGCACTGACCTGCCAGACCGCTCTCTCGTTCAGTTCCGAGGAGCCGTCCCGCACGGTCCGAATGGTCTTCGGAGCCACGCCTGGCCCTGACGGGCGCCCATCCGGGCGCACGCATGCCGCCCCGACAGCTTGTTCCGTCGGGCGACGGTGTCACGGTCAAAACGGGCTTCCCTCCCCCGCGCAGAACCCCTGCTTTGCAGACGGTCCGGACGTTCGCCGCACAACGCGGCGCATGCCCGGACCGCCACAAGGGACGGTTCCAGGCCCACGCCTGGCCCGTCGGCGATCGAACAGTTCCCGCACGGTGCGGGACGCCATGTCGGAAGGACGTTCAGTCTCACCCCCGTGAGGAGAACAAGCATCATGAAGAAGCGCGCATTCACGCTCGTCGAGCTGCTGGTGGTCGTGGCGATCATCGCGCTGCTCGTCGGACTCCTGCTGCCGGCGCTCGCCAAGGCCCAGGCCGCGGCGAAGACCGTCAAGGATTCGAACCAGATCAAGCAGATCTGCACGGCCATGCTGACCCGGGCCAACGAGTCCAAGGGCGGCAAGATGCCGATCCCGGGCCTCATCAACCGCAACCCGGTCAACGGCGTCCAGGTCCCCGGCGAGGGCGACGAGAACTACGCCCAGAACAACACGCGCAACCTGTACTCGGCGTGCGTGGCGATGGGCCTGTTCAACACCGACCTGCTGGTGGGCCCGACCGAGGTCAACCCGGTCGTGCAGCTGTACCAGAACTACAACTACCAGATGTACCGCCCGGCGAACGACATGTACTGGGACACCAACTTCCAGGCCGCGATCAACGCGACCGCCGGGTCCTCCGCGAACGCGGTCTGCCACACCTCCTACGCCCACCAGGTCCTGTGCGGCTGGCGCAAGGAGCAGCGGTGGCGCAACAACTCCGATTCGTCGCGCCCCTACTTCAGCACCCGCGGCACCCAGAACGGCGTGACCACCGGTGACGCCTACGAGCAGAGCCCGACGCTCCGCCTGCACGGCGGCCCGAAGTCGTGGGAAGGCAACGTCTGCTTCGCGGACACCCACATGGAGTTCGTCGAGACGATGCGCCCGGACGGCTGCTTCTTCGAGTGCGGCAACTACAACGGCGGCAACCTGTCGAAGGACAACATGTTCCAGTGCGCCGGCACGACCCCGGCCGAGTTCGGCGGCGCGGGCTGCGTCCCGAACGGCCAGAACTGGGGCGGCGGCGACGCGTTCCTGGGCATCCACCCGAACGCCTCCACGCAGTACCTGGCGATCCCCGTGTACGACCGGCTCGACAACGCCCCGTAAGGCGCGTCGAAGGAACATCACCCGAAACTCCACACGAAACGGAGACACTGAAATGAGCAACACCAAGAAGGGCTTCACCCTCGTCGAGCTGCTGGTCGTCATGGCCATCATCGCCCTGCTGCTCGGCCTCCTGCTCCCGGCCCTTGCGAAGGCGCGCGCCACCGCCCGCCAGGTCAAGGACCAGACGCAGGTCAAGCAGGTCCACACCGGCCTGCTGACCGCCGCCAACGACACGCAGGGCGTGTACCCCCTGCCCGGCGAGATCAACCGCGCCGCGGTCCCCGGCGCCCCCGGCAACGGCCAGATCCCCGGCCGCGGCAACATCGACGAGACCGTCAACCAGCACGCCAACCTGTGGGGTGCGATGATCGGCCGCAACTTCCTGAGCGCGCAGATCATGGTCTCGCCGGCCGAGTCGAACGGCAAGGTCATCCCGGCGACCACCTACAACAACAACATCATCAACCCGGCCGCGGACATCTACTGGGACAACTCGCCGACCAGCTTCAAGTGCGACCTGACCAACATCTGCAACACGTCGTACGCGACGATGCCGATCGACAACAGCTCGCGCCGTCGCGCGCAGTGGCGCAACACGGGTGACTCGCGCTTCGCCGTCCTGGGCAACCGCGGCACGCGTGGCGGGGCCATCACCGGCACCCCCTTCACGGCCTCGAAGACCCTGGAGATCCACGGCGGCCGCAACGAGTGGGACGGCAACACGGCCTACAACGACAACCACGTCGACTACGGCCGCACGTTCTTCCCCGAGAACCTGCGCACCGTCGGCACCGTCAACCCGCCGATCCTGGACAACCTGTTCAGGAACGACGCCGGCAGCCTGGCCGGCGCGCAGCGGAACACGGACTGCTGGCTGGTCATGCAGCGCACCGCTTCGGGCACCCTGAACGCGCCCAACGTCACGATCGACTCCGCCGAAGGCGGCGACTTCGTGACCTGGGACTGAACCAGGGCCCGCGACGCACGAACCCTCCCCGAGGCCGGCCCCGCGCCGGCCTCGGGCGTTTTTCGGCGCATCGCTATCCTCCGCGCCGTGCCCGTGCTCCACGTCGTCATGCCCGTGTTCAACGAAGGGGGCACGCTCGATGCGATCGTCACGCGCGTGCTGGCGGCGAAGCTGCCGGGCGGCTGGCGGATCGAGTTGACGGTGGTCGACGACGGCAGCCGGCCGGACGCCGCGGCCGCGGTGCGCGCCTGCGCGCGGCGGCATGCGGGCAGGGGCCACGTGCACCTCGTGGAACACCCCCGCAACCGGGGCAAGGGCGCGGCCCTCATGACGGGATTCGACCGCGTGCTGGCGGTCGCCGCCGAGGCCGACGCTGCGTTGGTGCAGGACGCCGACCTTGAGTACGACCCGGCCGACTACGCCGCCCTGCTGGCGGCGCTCCGGGGCCCGCGCAGCGCGGTCTTCGGGAACCGCTGGGCGAATGGCGACGTCCAGCGGCGCGGCGCCTACCGGCAGATCCACGCCCTGGGCAATGCCGCGCTCACCGTCGCGAGCAACGCGATGACGGGCCTGCGGCTGCATGACATGGAGTGCTGCTACAAGCTGCTGCCCGTGCCGGTGCTGCGCGAGATCCGCCCCTGGATGACCGAGGAGCGGTTCGGCATCGAGCCGCAGATCGCGGCCGCGCTGGGGCGCCTTCGAGTCCCGGTTGCCGAGGTGCCCGTGCGCTACGACCCGCGTGGCTTCGCGGAAGGCAAGAAGATCCGTGCGAAGGACGGCCTGCGTGCGTTCTGGGTGATCGCGCGCGAGCGCCTGCGTTCGCGCCCGGGGGCCACGCCATGAGCGAGGGCCTGCGTACCGCGGTCTCGGAGGGGGTGCGCCGCTTCGTCTCGCCGCGCAAGGCGGCGGCCCAGGCAGTCGGATTCCTGCTGGGCGCGCTGCTGGTGTTCTGGGTGGTGAAGGGCGCGCTCGCGACCGCGGGCGACGAGTCGCGCGCCGGCATCCTGGAGTCGATGCGCACGGCGTGGCAGACGCGTCCGATGCTGGTGGTGGGCCTGGCGGCGACCACGGCCGCCAGCCTGGTGATCGACGGCGCACTGTTCTGGCTGGTGCTGCTGCCGGTCCGGCGGCTCGGCTTCATGGAGATGCAGTGGGTCACGTTCGTGGCCGCGATGAGCAACTTCTTCCCGGTCCGCCTCGGGCTGGCCGTGCGGTACGCCTACGCGCTGAAGGCGAACCGGATGACGCTGCTGGAAGCGACCGCATGGTTCGCGGCAGTCACCCTGGTCATCCTGGTCTCGCTTGGTGCGGTGGTGCTTGCGACGATGGCGTTCCCGAACCCGGGGATCGGCTGGGTGCTGGTCGCCGTTGCCGCGATCGCGGTGGGCGGGCTGGCGCTGGTGCGCGCCGTGCGCCTCCGACCGGTCGCCGCACGGCTGGGCGAGTGGGCGCGCATGGTGACGACGCCCGGCACCTACTGGACAGGCACGCTGATCCGCGTCGCCGAGGTCTTCCTGTGGATCGTGCGGATGTGGTGCGCGGCCGAGATCCTGCGCCTGGACCTGGATTTCGCCAAGGTCACGATCCTGGGCGTCGCGGCCATCGCGGTGATGCTGAACCCGCTCGGCCGCCTGGGGTTCCGCGAGGCCACCACCGTGATCGTGGCCAACTGGATGGCAGGCGGCGGGCTGGACGTGGCGCACGCCGACGCCGGGTTCAAGCAGCTGGCGCTGGTCGAGAGCCTCGGGGAGATGTTCACCACGATCCCGATGGGGATCGTCGCGCTGCCCTTCCTCGCGGCGTGGTTCCGCAAGCGGCTGCGCGAGGCGCCCGGCGCACGGGCCGCGACCGCGGAGTCGCGCGGCTAGGCACGCCCCGCGTGCAGGACGCGGCGGAGGCCGTCGTCCATCGCGAGGTACGAAAGGCGCATCGATTCGGGACGCGAGCCCAGCCACGGCGCGCGGCCCGACGCGCGGTCGACGCGCCCCACCGCGGCACGCACGTCATCGATCGACGGCACGTCGCGCCCGCAGGCCGCCGCATGCGCGCGCGCCAGCCACAGCGCGCACGCCGCGTTCAGCGAGAGCGCGCGCAGCCCGCGCACCATCGGCCAACCGTAGAAACCGCTGCCCCATGCGCGGCCGCCCAGCACCGTGGCCCGCAGCCAGCGCTCAAGCAGGTCGTCCACCGCGGCGCGGTCGGGTGACTCCAGCGCATGCGCGGTGCGGTCCACCGCTTCGAACGAGGCTCCCGCCGGCCAGGCGGCGCCCATCGCCGGCACCGCGCCGCGCCCACGCGAGAACGCGCGGCTGCGCATGAACTGCCCCAGGACCGCGCGCACGCGCCCGGCCTTGCGCAAGCCGCCGATCTTCGGGTCCTCCAGGCGGAAGAACGCCGCCTGGCGCAGGCTGGCCAGCTGCGCGCGCGTGGGCGCCGCGACCGGGTGCAGCGGCAACTCGTCGGGCAGCGCATCGACCAGCATGCCGACCAGCTCACCGAACCGCTCGCCGCGCACCTTGTCCCACCGCGCCTCGCCCAGCTGCTGCGCCAGCCACGCCAGCCCGTCCAGGCGCACGGCCATCGGCACCTCGCGCGCGCGCAGCCAACGGTCCAGAGCGGACGCCAGCATGCCGGGCTCCTCGGGCCGTGACTCGACCCCGTCCGCCAGCTGCACCGGCGTCGGCACGATGCCGGGCACGTCGCGCGCCATGCGGCGCACGTCATCCAGGTGGCTGGCGAGCGAGGCGCCCTTGTTCTGCCGCACGCTGCTGCACGCAAAGCTCAGCGTGACCTGCGCGTGGCGCGTGTCCGGAGCGAACGCAAACGGGAACAGCTGGCACGCGACCGGCTTCGCTTCCAGGCCAAGCTCGGCGTGGATCAGGCAGCGGCCGCCCTCCTGCAGGAACACGCACGCGCCGTCCTCGCGCTGACGCAGGAACGCGGTGCCGCGGAACTCCGTGACGACGGGGCCACCCAGCCGCTCTTCCCAGCGCTGTGCACGCAGCTTCTCCAGGTCGCCGGGCAGCAGCTGCACCGTGAAGTCGCGGCAGCAGTCGCCGCAGCCATGGCATGAATAGCGCTGCTCGCCCATCGGCAGCACGGTCAGCGGCAGCGTGCGGGGCGCGGCCACGGGGTCACCAGGCGATCCGCTTGTGGCGGATCAGGTAGGCCAGCGCGCGCACGGCGCGGCCGCGGTGGCTGATCTCGTTCTTCTCGTCGGGATGCAGCTCGGCGCTGGTCACGTCGCGCCCGGCCACCAGCAGGTGTGGGTCGTAGCCGAACCCGTGTGCGCCACGCGGCTCCTCGAGGATGGTGCCCTCGAACTCCCCACGGGTCTCGACGATCACCGTGCCGTCCGGCCCCGCAACGCAGATCGTGCAGACGAAGCGCGCCTGCCTGCGGTCGGCGGGCACGCCACGGATCGCGGCCACCAGCTTCGCGTTGTTGCGCGCGTCGCGCTCGGCGCGCGCGCCCTCGCGGCCCGCCCAGTGCGCGCTGTGCACGCCGGGAGCGCCCTGCAGCGCGTCCACCTCCAGCCCGCTGTCGTCGGCCAGCACGGGCCGGCCCAGCGCGGCGGCGTAGTACCGCGCCTTGATGCGCGCGTTCTCCTCGAACGTCTCGCCCGGCTCCTCGGGCTCGGGCGGCACGGGCATGCCCAGGTCGACAAGCGAAAGCACCTCGAACCCCAGCGGCGCCAGCGTCGCGCGGATCTCGTCCACCTTGTGCGGGTTGCCGGTCGCGATGACGATGCGCATGGATGCTCCCCGTGCTCAGGTCTGCAGCACGCCCGTGCGGTACTCGCCCTCGACGGGCGCCTGGTACGCCACGCGCACCGCGGCCAGCAGCTCGTCGCGCGTGCGCGCGGGCTCGATGATCCGGTCCACCCAGCCGCGGCTGGCGGCGTAGCGGATGTCCTGCTGCTCGCCGTAGCTACGGGTGATCGCCTCCAGCAGCTGCGCGCGCATCGCCTCGTCGACCTTCTCGCCCTTGCGCTCGCGCGCGGCCAGGTCGATCTGCAGCAGCGTGTTGGCAGCCTGCGCCGCGCCCATCACGCTGCACTTGGCGTTCGGCCAAGCAAGCGTCAGCAGCGGGTCGAACGCACGGCCGCACATCGCGTAGTTGCCGGCACCGTAGCTGCCGCCCACGATCAGCACCAGCTTGGGCACGATGCAGTTGGACATCGCGTTCACCATCTTCGCGCCGGCGCGGATGATGCCGCCCTGCTCGCTGTCGCGGCCCACCATGAAGCCGGTCGTGTCGTGCACGAAGAGCAGCGGGATGCGCCGCTGGTTGCAGTCCATGATGAAGCGCGCCGCCTTGTCGGCGCTGTCGTCGTAGATGACCGCGGGCATGTTGCTCGCCGTCGAGGGGCCGGCCTTGCCGCCCGGCATCTTCTTCTGCGTCAGCTTCTTCTGGTTGGCGACGATGCCCACCGGGAAGCCGCCGATGCGGGCATAGGCGCAGACCAGCGACCCGCCGTACTCGGCGCGGTACTCGTCCATGCTGCCGGCGTCGACGACGCAGCGCAGGAGCTCGGCCATGTCGTACTGCTGTCCGGGCTCGCCGCGGAAGACGTCGGCCACCTCGGCGGCGGGCCGCGCGGGGTCGGCCGCGGCCACCGGCGGCTGCGGCACGGCGGGCGCCGCGCGGTTCGCGGTCACCAGGCTGCGCAGGCGCGCGATGCACGCAGGGTCGTCCTTCTCGCGGAAGTCGATCGTCCCCGAGATCTGCGCGTGCATCTGCGCGCCGCCCAGGTCCTCGCTCGAGACCTCCTGCCCGATCGCGGCCTTCACCAGCGCCGGGCCGGCGAGGTACAGCCCGCTGCCCTCGGTCATCAGCAGCGTGTCGCAGAGCACCGGCAGGTAGCCGCCGCCCGCCACGCAGTTGCCCATGATCGCGGCGTACTGGGGAATGCCCTTGGCGCTGATCACCGCGTTGTTGCGGAAGATGCGGCCGAAGTCGTCGGTGTCCGGGAAGACGTCCTCCTGCAGGGGCAGGAACACGCCCGCGCTGTCCACCAGGTAGAGGAGCGGCAGCCGCGCGCGCTCGGCGATGACCTGTGCGCGGATGATCTTCTTGCACGTCATCGGGAAGAACGCGCCGGCCTTCACCGTGGCGTCGTTGGCGATCACCATCGCCAGCCGGCCCTGCACGGTGCCGATGCCGGTCACCACGCCGGCCGACGGCGCGCCGCCGTACTCGCGGTACATGTTCCACGCGGCGAACAGCCCGAGCTCGGAGAACGCCGTGCCGGCATCGCACAGCTGCGCGATGCGCTCGCGCGCCGTCAGGCGCCCGTGGCGGTGCTGGCGCTCGATGCCGGCGGGGCCACCGCCCTGCTCGATGCGGGCGGCGTCGGCGAGGAACTGGTCGGTCGCGGCCCGGAGGCCGGAACTGGGGGCGGTGGATGCGGACATGCGGACCCGAGAATACGCAGCCCGGGGGTCGCGGCGCGGGGTGCCTGTCCGGATAACGCCCCCTGTCCACCCGATTCGCCGAAGCGGCTTGAGCAGACCCCGGGTTCCACTACACTGCCCGACTCAACTCACACAGAGGAAAGCACAGGAATCATGTCGATCTCCGCGACCAAGAAGGCCGCCGTCATCAGCGGCAACAAGCTCCACGCCTCCGACTCGGGCTCGCCCGAAGTGCAGGTGGCACTCCTCAGCGAGCGCATCGGCGCCCTGCAGGAGCACTTCAAGACCAACCCCAAGGACCACCACGGTCGCCGCGGCCTGCTGCTCATGGTCGGCCGCCGCAACCGCCTGCTGTCCTACCTCGCGAACACCGACCGCGAGCGCTACCAGAACCTGATCAAGCGACTCGGCCTGCGCAAGTGATGCGCGCGCCCCCGCCGACCCGCTGGCGGGACAGGCATCGCGCAGCTTCACCAGGCCCCAGTGGCACCTGCGCCGTGACCCGTCCGTGACCGGAGGGACGGTGTCGGTCCATCCATACCCAGACGAACGAACGAGAGAAAGAAAGAGAGAAACAGAATGTCCGAGACCACCACCAAGAAGCACGTCACCGTCCAGGCCGAGATCGGCGGGCGCACGCTGCGCCTGGAGACCGGCAAGGTTGCCAAGCTCGCCAGCGGCGCCGTCGTCGCCACCTACGGCGACACCGTCGTCCTCTGCACCGCCGTCCGCGCGAACCCGCGCGCCGGCATCGACTTCTTCCCGCTGACCTGCGACTACCGCGAGCGCACCGCCGCCGCCGGCAAGTACCCGGGCGGCTTCAAGAAGCGCGAGGGCGCCCCCAGCGAGAAGGAAGTCCTCACCATGCGCATGATGGATCGCCCGATCCGTCCGCTGTTCCCCGAGGGCTTCATCGACGAGATCCAGCTGCAGTGCCTGGTCCTCAGCCATGACCAGCAGAACGACAGCGACGTCCTGGCCTGCACCGGTGCCAGCGCCGCGCTGAGCCTGACCGACGCGCCGTTCCTCGGCCCGATCGCCACCGTGCGCGTCGGCCGCATCACCACCGAGCAGGGCGCGCAGTTCGTCGTCAACCCGACGGTGTCGCAGATGGAGTTCAGCGACCTCGAGCTGGTGCTCTCCGGACACAAGGACGGCATCAACATGATCGAGGTCGGCGCGCTCGAGATCGACGAGGCGTCGATGGTCGAGGCGATCCGCTTCGGCTACGAGAACGGCATCAAGCCGATCCTGGCGCTCATCGACGAGCTCCGCACGAAGTGCGGAGCCCCGGCCGCCGCGATGGGCGCGCCGGCCCTGCCCTCCGACGAGGTGATGAAGCTCGTCAAGGAGAAGGCCTGGGACGCGATGAAGGAAGCCCGCAAGATCCCGGGCAAGCGCGACCGCAACTCCAAGGTCGACGAGATCAAGAAGTACGTGCTCGACACGCACTTCGCGATGCCCGCCGGCGACGTGTCCTTCGGCACGTGGCAGGCCGCCGACAAGCGCGCCAAGGAGGCCAAGGAGGCCCTGCGCATCCTGGAGAAGAAGATCACGCACGACCTGGTCTCCAACCACGGCGTCCGTCCGGACGGCCGCGGCAAGGACCAGATCCGCAAGCTGGACATGGAAGTCGGAATCCTGCCCCGCACGCACGGCAGCGCCTTCTTCCAGCGCGGCGAGACGCAGAGCATCGTGACCTGCACGCTGGGCACCAAGGGTGACCAGCAGATCGTCGACGGCCTGCTGCCCGAGTACGCCAAGCCGTTCTACCTGCACTACAACTTCCCGCCGTCCTGCACCGGCGAGGCCGGCCGCATCACCGGACCGGGACGCCGCGAGATCGGCCACGGCGCGCTGGCCGAGAAGAGCCTGGCGCCGATCCTGCCGCTGCCGGACCAGTTCCCGTACACCATCCGACTGATCAGCGAGATCACCGAGTCGAACGGCTCGAGCTCGATGGCCAGCGTGTGCGGCGGCTGCCTGGCGATGATGGACGCGGGCGTGCCGATCACGGCCACCTGCGCCGGCATCAGCGTCGGCCGCTTCACCTCCAGCGAGGGCAAGGTGGGCCACGTGATCGACATCATCGGCGAGGAGGACTTCTTCGGCGAGATGGACTTCAAGGTCAGCGGCACCCGCAAGGGCATCACCGGCATCCAGCTGGACCTGAAGGCCCGCGGCCTGCCGATTGCCGAGATCGTCGAGATCTTCGAGATCGCTCGCAAGGGCCGCCTGCAGATCATCGACCAGATGGAGGCGGTCATCGCCGCGCCGCGCGCCGAGATGTCCAAGTGGGCGCCGCGCATCATCACGGTCCAGATCGACCCCGAGAAGATCGGCAAGCTCATCGGCCCGGGCGGCAAGATGATCCGTGGCATCCAGGAGCGCACGGGCTGCAAGATCGACGTCGAGGAGGACGGAACCGTCTTCATCGCGTCGACCGACGCCGAGAAGGGCCAGCAGGCCCGCGCCGAGGTCGAGGCGCTGGGCGCCGAGATCAAGGTCGGCACCATCTACGAGGGCAAGGTCATCTCGATCAAGGACTTCGGCGCCTTCATCGAGCTGGTCCCGGGCACCGACGGCATGTGCCACGTCTCGGAACTGGCCCATGGCTTCGTGAAGACGGTGACCGAGGTCGTCAAGCTCGGCGACATCGTCAAGGTCAAGGTCATCAACGTCGACGACAGCGGTCGCATCAAGCTGAGCCGCAAGGCCCTGCTCGAGGCCCTGCCGCGCGGCGAGGGCGATGACCGCGGCGGCGACCGTGGGCACCGTGGCGACCGCGGTGGCGACCGCGGCGGCGACCGCGGCCACCGCGGCGGCGACCGCGCCCCCCGTGGTGACCGTGGCGACCGCCAGGACCGCGGCGAGCCGGCCCAGGCCTGAACCCCTGACCCCGAATGCACAACCTTCCGCCGCGGCTCCGGCCGCGGCGGTTTCCTTTTTGCGGCCCGCCGAGGCCGTCTGGCCGAGCCG
>JBIKJV010000305.1:0-6439 GCA_044360755.1 Phycisphaerales bacterium | reverse complement strand
GCTCATAGAAGCAGATAAATTTAAAGAATCGATTACGTTCAACAAAGAAACAGATAAGTATGTTTATAGGGGAAACGAATACGATTCTTTATACAGTTGTATTCTTAAAGAAACACGAAATGCATTTGGATGTGGAACGTGGAATCATGTTAATCAGAATTTAGAAAAGGATCTATAGAGAAAATTATGCCTTCAGTTTGGTTAATTAGTGACACCCACTTTGGTCACGAGAAAACATGTACAGTATTTAAGAGGGAAGACGGGTCGCCGATGCGACCGTTCTCTTCGGCCGGAGAAATGGATGAATATATGGTTGAAGCTTGGAATGCAAGAGTCAAACCAAATGATAAGATCTATCATCTAGGCGATGTTGTCATTTCTAGAAAGAACCTTAAAATTTTATCTAGACTGAATGGAGATAAGATCTTGATTCGTGGCAATCATGATATCTTCAAGTTGTCGGATTACACAGAATATTTTCGTGACATTCGTTCGTATCATGTGATGAATGGTATGATCTTGAGTCATATTCCAGTTCATAATGAATCGCTTGGTAGATTTGGATGTAATATTCATGGCCATCTCCACGTCAATAATATTCCAGATATTAGATATCATAATGTCTGCGTCGAACACACTGAGTATGCACCGATTCTTTTCGAAGAAGTCTGTGCTAAAATTAAATCAGAAGGCGGAACTGTCGGGTTCAAGTTGACTAGAACAATTGAATAAGGTATAATAAATTATGGCAAAACCTTGGATTCACGCAGTATCTTCTGCTAAGAAGTTTGGTGGTGTTCCAGAAGATTATTTTGATATCCATAATCTGATGGATTCGTCGAAGGGTGCGATGTCAGATAATCGTCATCGTGCATTAACTCATAATTCTTGGTTTCTTTCAACTATCTTAGAAAAAATATTTGGGGTGAATATCAAAAATTCTGATGGTCGGAATGTATCTGTCAGGGATATTGGTGAGCAACATATCCTAGAGGATTTTGGTAATCGATATATTCCAAATGCTTCTGATTATTTGGAAGAAATGGAATATAGATCTTGGATGAATGCTGGTAAAGACACTGTTCCTTCTTCTCACAAGAAAATTGCAAAAACTGTAACTAATAAAATGAGGATTGATTAATATGACTAAGAATGAATTTATTGCAAAGATTAATGAATTTAAGGTAATTCGTGACGAACATATGAAGATGTTACGAGATAACGCAAAGAGTGTATTTGGTGATATCACAAAAGATATCTTCAATGACAATCCACAATTGAATTCATTTTCTTGGAATCAATATACACCTTATTTCAATGATGGTGACACTTGTGTATTTGGTGTTAATCGAGATTATTATAGATTCAATAACTCTTGTGATCATGTTGATAACTGGACTTTGAATAACGAACAATATAGTAAAGAGATTGATCTTGAAGATCTTTCTTTCGATTCGATCGATTCAATAAAGAAGGCATATAATGAAGTAGACGAACTTCTATCTATGTTTGAAGATGAAGATCTTCGTCAAATGTTTGGTGATCATGCAGAGATTAATGTATATCGTAATGGTCAAATTGATGTGGATGAATATTCACACGATTAACACACAGTGTACATTTGAATATTTCCTGACACCAGATCAAAAATTGAATGAGAATCCAGCTGGTGTCAGGTTAATACATTTAACAACGGGTCTTGTTATAGATTCGTTTTCTACCAAAAATAGAATTACAAATAAGAATATTGCTATTGAGGAATTAGAAAAGACTATGGGCATTTTCAGTGAAACGGCAGAAGAGATGGTTTGGGAAACACAAGACATTGGTATAATGATGGCACAAATAATTATTTGATATTTGAGACTGAATCTTTTGGATTGGTGAGAGGAAGACTAATAAATAAAAATTGAAATCGTTGATCCGATTCAACAACTGTGCAAGACCTGGGGGCGGAACCCAGCAGGTCCACCAAAGTATACTCGCTCGACCTATGAAGTTGAGTCCTACACCAAACGTATGATATCTGCGGGGATATTGACAAAGAGTATACTTTGGTGGGCCTGAATCAGTATCGATTGGCAGGAATAGATGAGAGTAGATTTCTGGTAGACGACTACCATAACAGCGTAAACTATAAACGCAAATACTAACGTATTAGTAATGTCTGCTGCTGCTTAAACAGCATAAGACTGGGTTCGCCGCCACCTGGAAACAGAAGGCGGCATTTTCACATATACCAATAAATAGTTTCAGGAGGATCATGATGATCTTAAACTCTAGAAATCTGTCTGGACCAGCAAAAGAATTAGAAGATAAATTGAATAATGTTGTTGTTGGTCAAGAAAAAGCCATAAGAGAATTGGCGATATCTACACAAAAGTTCTATAATGGTTTATCTGATCCAACTCGACCTATATCTTCTTTCTTCTTTGCTGGTAAAACTGGTTGCGGGAAAACGAAAGTAGCAGAAGAATTGGCTAAGTTTTTTGGTGTTGATAGGTTTCTTAAAGTAAATTGTGGTGAGTATCAACAATCTCATGAGCTTGCCAAATTAATTGGAGCTCCTCCTGGTTATATAGGACACTCGGAAACCAAAGCATTCTTCAACAAAAAAGATGTAGAAGGAGTTGTTCCGAATGTCATTCTATTCGATGAGATTGAGAAAGCTACAGATTCTCTATTTAATCTACTTCTTTCTATATTAGATAAGGGAGAAATTAGATTGGGAAATAATGATTCTGTGAATTTCAGAAATTGTTTCATTATATTCACATCAAATATTGGTGTTGAGGAGTATGTGCAAAGATCTAAAACGATAGGATTTGTTAACAAAGAGGTCGACGAAGAAGAAGAATTGTCTCTACTAGATAAATCGATGAGATCAAAATTTAGACCAGAATTCTTGAATAGAATTGATGTGACAATTAAATTCGAAACATTAACACCAGAACATATGAAAAAGATTCTGGAACTACAGTTATCTGATATCCAATATAGAATATTATCGTCTAAGATGAATCTAAAGAAAATCTTTTTTGTTATGGAAGATAAGACAAAAGACTGGTTGATAGAAAAAGGTTTTTCCGAAGAATATGGTGCAAGAAATTTGAAGAGAGTTATTTCTAGCAAAATTGAAATCCCGTTATCTTGCGTTCTTTCTGACGAACGATTACAATCCGGAGATGTTGTTCTTATAAAGATAGTAGAAGATCAGGAAGATTTACTCTTCGAAAAAACCAAAACCAACAAAATGAAAAAATATAATATATCTATGAATATTTAATCTATAGATATCTTAGTGAAACCATTTACCTTAGAGAATCTATAGATTCTCTCAAATTTATCTTGAATTCCATCACTTCTATGCGAAATAACAAAGGTATTAGTTTGTTCTTTACTAGAAGATAAGATTTTCAAGAAATCATCAATACCCAGAGCATCCAATGATGAATCAAGAATTTCATCAAGAATCAACAAATTAGTATTTGCAGCATTCTTCATCTTTGAAATTTCTCTCCAAGTAAAAAGGATAGCAAGATCGATTCTTAATTTCTCGCCTTCAGAGAAGGAATGATAAGTAAAATTCTCTTTTGATTTATTCTTGATGACTTCATCGAAGTTTTCATCAAGTGAAAAGTTGACATAGAAGTCCATTAATTGTAGATACTTGTTGATAATCTTATTCATTACTGGAAGATAATGACGAATAATTTTCGTTTTGATTCCATCATCTTTCAAAAGAATTGCTGCAATGGATTGTAGGTGTTGTTGATTTAGAAGAGTATCACGTTCTTCATTCAGAGTTTCCAATTCCTGTTCTAAGATTGTCTTTTCTTCTTCGATCTTCTTTACATCTTCAATCTTCTTAACTCTTAAATCATTAATCTGTTTTGATAACTTACCGATATATTGTGTAATAGAATCAATTTCAAATTGTCTCTTTGTTATTTCTGTCTTTCTTTCTTTAATCTCTTCTATATTTTTGTTAATTTCTTCTATCTCGATAGATATACTATTAATCTCAGAATTACAGGACGATATGGCATCATTATATTTGGTTAATTCTTTTTCTTTAGATGATAATGTAGTTGATTTAAATTCTTCTGGAATAGATTGTGTACAAGTTGGACAAGAATCATTTGTATTGAAGAATTTAATTTCTTTCGACAGATTCTTCATCTTTTCTTTAAAAGTTACAGAATAATGTGTAAGATTGGATATCTTAGAAGTAAGGGTACTGATTTTTGAATCATTAACAATGATCTCTTGAATCTCTTTATTCAATTTATCTATAGCCAATTCTTTTGCAATTACTTGCAATTCATTTCGTCTCATTTCAGCATCGATATCTGTGATTGATTTGTCAATATCTGATGTTGAATTCGAAATTAGATTCTTATGTATCTTCATCTTTTCTTTAGATAGATCTAGTTTATAAGAAGTTCCATTTATTTCTTCTTTTGTCTTAGACACTTTTGTTTTAAGAAGAGAATTCATCTTAGAGAAGATATCAATATCCAAAAGATTTTCAACGATATTTCTTCTATCTACTGGATTCAACTTCATAAATGGCATGTAAGTTGCGTTTCCAATAACGACAATCTGAGTGAATGTTTTATAATTCATCTTCAAGATATGATTTTCCAGTAATTCTTGATAATCTCTTGAGATTGCATTCTGATCTATTAACTTGTTATTTGTAAAGATTTCGAAAATATTTGGTTTCATACCACGACGTATTAGGTATGAATCTTTATTGATTTTAAAGTTAATTTCAACAAGTAAATCTGAGTTATTTGTAGAATTAATTAGTTGTGGTTTGTTGATTTTTCTGAAAGGTTTACCGTATAGAACGAAAGTTAATGCGTCAAGAAAAGTTGATTTTCCTTCACCATTTTTTCCGATGCAGAGATTTGTTTTCACACCATTGAATATTATTTCATTAAATTTATTTCCGGTTGAAAGAATATTTTTATATTTCATTTTTTCAAATATAATCATGATTTTATTGCCTCGGTATATAAATCTGATAATAATGTTTCTAATTCTCGCATTTTACTATCATCAGGTATTAAATCTACATAATCTTCGATAGAAGATTTTAGAAGAGAAAGAGTATCTTCTGATAGTGAAGCGACTTCTTCTGAATCTTCAATGTCTAGATATTGTTCAGCATAAACTACAGAATAAGGATTCGATTCTGTTAATCGATCACAAAATCTATCGAAAAATACTGGGTTTGTTTTAGCTTTAATATAAACTTTAATGAAAGTCTTTGTTAATGAATTGTATTTTTTATCAGAATAAAGAACATCTTGAACCTTCTTTGCAGAAGAATCATCATAATATAATTTATTAAATAATTTATATGGGTTCTCAATGAAAGTCAATTCAGCTGTTTCTGTATCTAAGATATGGAAACCTTTAACATCATCGACGTCATTAAACATCAAATCCCAAGGACATCCAAGATAATAGATATTTGACGAATCGTTCTTAGAATGAAAATGTCCTGAAAGAACTAGATCATAATTGTAGAAAATATCAGAAGACAAACCATGATCGCAGATTGCGCCCTTGAACATAGTATATCCTTTTACTTCAAGATGACCAAGAAGAATGTTAGCAGAAGATTTCGAAATCTTTTCTAATACGTCTTTCTTTTTATCTTCTGTAATCCAAGGAACGTATATTAAATTGTCTTCTTCATACACATCATCAAATATGCGAATATTATCATAATCACTAAGCAATAGATTGGGAGAATTGACATCATTCGTATTCTTAAAATATGTATCATGATTCCCAATGATAATATCCATTGTGGCTATATCCTGAATTCTATCAAAGAAAGAAGATCTAGCCCATGTTAGAGTATTGAAATTTACATATTTCCTTCTATCAAAACAATCTCCCAAGTGAATTATCTTGTCTATTCCTTTTTGTTCTATGGTCGGAAAGAAGACATTATCTAAGAATAAATCGAAATATTCATAGAATAGAGGAGAATCATTTTTGATACCGAAATGTGTGTCGGTGATAAGAGCTACAAACATTATTCCATAAACTCCTCTAATTTAGTTAGACTCTCATCGAGAACCTTTATCTTCTTTCTTCTCAATATCTTTTCTTCATATTTTTCAATGATATGAATTGTGTTTTCATTCAGAACAGACTTATTAAGATTAACGAATTTTTTAGATTCCATCTTGTGATCTGTGAATAAAGGAGAAGCTTCAAGAGATTTGAATTTGACATAAGTTTCTGTAGATTCTTTTTCAATTCTTCTTAAGAATGCGTACCAGATAATCTTAGAGAAATAACCAAATGCATTTTGTGAAGCTTCCTCATTAAAGTTATGAAGATATAATAGACAGTTTTCGACAGCATCACCTATCATATCTTCTCTAAATGTATAACCTGAAAAATTCGGTCT
>JBIKJV010000304.1:0-7011 GCA_044360755.1 Phycisphaerales bacterium | reverse complement strand
TCTTAAGAATGCATTCTCCAATATATTCAGGAACCCTGGGTTTCGGTAATCCAGTGTTTTCGGCTTCTGCAACAGACTGTTTATAGTTAACTAGTGCTTGTAGTAACTCTTGATTGTTGACGTATTCTTTTGACATAAACCTCATTATGAATCATATGATATAACTATATTATACCTTATTAAGTTGAAGAAAGCAATAACTTATTCTTATGATAAGTTTGCCCATTTACCTTTTGTTGGTTTAAGATCTGCAAATTTCTTTTCCGTTACGAACGATTTAAATGATTTCATACTTACCATTTCCTATAAAACTACTTTTTTGGTTTTCTTCTATCTATATGTTTTTCTTTACTAGATCCGGAGATTTGCTTAGTAACTTTCGAAACTGTATCTTTTGTTGCGAAAGATTTAACATTAGGTTTAACTCTCCATTTCCAATAAGCAATAGCAGTAGCAGCTGCAACACCAGGATACTTAGAAATCATATTAGGATTAGAAACAAGATCTAGATTTAATATCTTACCAATCTTCTCATAATTATACTTACCTGTTAATTGTAAGAAACCACGTCCTTTGAATTTCGCCCCATCACCTTTGGTATCGTTACCTAATTTTTTTCCTATTCTAGAATTCGGACCATATTTTAATTCAAATTTATTATTAGAACCAATTTCTTCAAGCTTCGAGAAATCTAATGTTTCATGACTAGCTTGTGCAATAAAATGTTCTAACTCGTTTCCTTTTATTCCAGAAGCAATCGCCATCTTATTCAAAAGTTTCTTTCTTTCATCAGGAGTATCTGCTTTGACATTTAATAATATATTCTTTGTAGATTGTAGTTTGGGTAATTTATTGATTACTGGTTTTCCTGTATCAGTATAAATTGCCTTACCATCAGGATAAACTGTTATTCTTTTTGCTTCTGCACCCTGCTCCCCCGAAGCGAATAGACCAGCAGCGAGCACAATATTCCTCAACCAATCCGAAAGACCTTCATCTAGAGATTCTTCTTTCATCTTAAGAACAGGTTTTCCCAGGGTAGATTCCTGGATTCTTCCACTACCAATATCTCTAGTGTATGTAACTTCATCAATCATTTCAAGAGTTGGATCATTATATAATTTTCTCAAAAACACAACATCAGAAACAACAGGAAATTTTCCATTATATCTTTTAAATAAAATGTATTTCAACGCATCTGAAACTTCTATCCACCAACCCTCTTCATTAATCAATTCAACAATCTTTTCTACAGCATACTGAGATGATTTAATTCTATTATGATATCTTCCATCATGTCCTATACCTTGTATCTTATTTCCAATCCAAGTTTCATCTGATCTATTTTTTCTATAGAATACTGTGGCTTCTGCATATGGATCTGAGTCTAGATTAATTACTTGCCAATCTGAAATTGTCGGTGGTTTTGTTGGATCTGTTTCATTCTTAATACCATTAATTACATTATCTACAGTTTTAATAAATGAACCATATGGTGTGTCCTTATATGCTGTTTGAACTAGATCGAATAGATTTTCAGCATACTTTCTTCTTCTTTCAGTTGAGGCAATAATTTCCCATTTACCAATAGATAATTCGTTTTCAATAAGAAATTGTTTGAAGGATTTCATTTAATTACTCTTTACAAAAGTAGAAACAATATTCATCAATAGAGTTAAGAAAGATACACCACCAATTAACATCCACTTTGATTTTTCTAAATCAGTTAATCTTTCTTCTATAGTTTTTTTCTCGGAAGCAATTTGTTTTTTAACATCAGCAATTTCTTCCCAGATATACTTAGAATTCGTTTCCGAGTCAACTATTTTTTGTTGATGTTGTGTTGTGATGGTTGTTATGTTATTAATCAACTCTTGAATTTTATCGTTTGTTGTGTCTAGTTTATCCACTACTTTTTGGAATTGTTGAATGTCTTTCTTGACAAGTTCTACTTGAACTTTAATTTCTTGGACGTCTTTTTCCATTTGTTCTAAACCCTTGTCCATAAAACACCTATTTCAAATCCATTTTTCTTTTAAACATCTTAAATGTCATTGGTTTTGCATAAGTAGCAATATTTGCTGTTGAATTGGCGGGTGCATCTGATTCCTGCAGCTTCACCAATTTGGCAAGCAATTCTTGTAAAGAATTGCCACTATCAATTGTTTCAAAATCATGAGTTTCGTTACGACCTTTTTTCTTTTTTATATAAAATTTGAATTGTTTAGTTCTGACATAATATAGAATATTCTTGTATCCTTTTTCAACAATAGAAGCAGGAACTGTGTTTGGACAATCAAAAACAAGGCGATCTAATGCCGTTTCTACATAGAAACGAATATAATTCAATTTATATGCTGCGTCATAACTAGAAATTGATTTTTGTTGTTTTTTTAATACATCTATGTGTGAATACTCATTATAAGAGTACCTCATCTTTTCTGTTGGAAGAAGAAGAGAACCATCAGGCTTAATCCAACCCCAAAAATTATAATTTAGAGGTTCTACTTCTTCATGAGAAAGAACGATATCAAAATCTGGAGGAAATAGAAGAGGAATTATGTTTTCGTTTGCTTCTGCATTATAAGAAATGGTTATGTGCGGTTTATAAGTTTCGTAATCATAAGAAGCGCCAGAATCTATTGCTGATTTATGAATTGTTTCGAGATCTTTCGATTCCACTTCAATAACCAAAGCCCGACCATATGTTGCTATAGAAAATTCTTTATGATCTAATCTGATATTGTTCTTTTCGGAAGGAGTTATTTCTTGTTTCGGATCTACCTTTGAGTATGTTGTTGTGATATGTAAATCTTCATCTTCAACAGGTTCTATAACATTGTTATCTTTTATCCATTCAGTTAACTTATTTGCTGAATCTTCAGTTAATTTGAAACTTCCGTAAACGCCTTCTAGTAACATCATAGTTCCTTTAATTTTTCTAATAGATTATTGTCTATAGATATTGATGATAGAGTAATCGTTTTTCCCGTTATTCCTCTAATTTCTGGAGGCATCAAAGACAAATAGATCAAGATTGTTGCTAATGCATTCCACGAAGATTCAGAAAACACAACGAATAAGATCTTAGCAGTTGCTTCTCCAGGAAAAACATTCTGTATACAAATAATATGATTTAACAAAATACGAATATTTATACTCTTGTTATTTAGATATTTATATAAAATCGTCTTCAGATATTTGATTCGAAGATAATCCTCTTCAAATTCTAAAGACGAAGCGCAGCCAGGATTTTGGTAAACACTGGCTGCATATAATTTAATATTGTCTTTTGTTAAATTTAGAATCATTAAATGGTTGATTGTAACTTCAACGAAAAGATCTTTTGAGAAAAACCAGCTGATTCTTCATTATCAGATATCAATATAATGTCATTACCATCTATGATTATCTGATAATCTTTATATGTTCCTATAACAGGATTATCTGTTTCCACACCAGCAAATGCATCAAAATCTGATTTAGAAAAATCTTCAAACTTAGTTTCCTTTAAGATATCTGCAAGAGTTGTATCTTGTCCCATCAAGAAGGTACCTTCGTTGAGGACTTCCATATATGCTTTAGTAAATGAATTCATGTTATTCCCTTATTTAGTTGTATCTGTTACTTCAATAGGATTAATTGAGTGAACTACATACAAAGGCATTTCTTCTGAAACAATCTTCTCAACTTCTTCTACTGAGTTTGCGTGGATAATTGAAGATAAGAATCTTCTTGTGGTTGGCTTGAATAAGATGACGTTAAAGACTTTACCAGTTTCAAATTCTTCTTCTAGATTATCTTCCATTTCGTCTTCGGCTTCCTCGCCATCTTCTTTCTCTACTTCAAATTCAACGTCAGTCAATGCAACTGCTTCTCCATCTTCGAAGTAAACCATAATTTCAGCAGAAACTGTTACACCAGATTCTCCTTCAGAAATGGAACATTTTAAAACCATATCTCCTTCCAATTCATCTTCTACCGTTTCGTCTGCAGAAAATACAGAAAGAACTGCATTTTCGCCGTCAATTGAATCTAAAGGAATCTCGCCATCTTCAAGATTATCAAATGACAAACCGATAGTTCCTAATAGAGATTTAATTTCGCTCTCAGCTTCTTCTAGATTTGCAAAAGGAGTTGTTGATAAGATCTCCAATCCATTTATAACATCATTAATAACATTTAATTCAGATAACTTTACCGATTCATTTGTTTCTTGTTCTTCTTTGAATGTTTCATTAAATTCTTTGAATGTTTTCATTTCTTCCTCTTCCGAATTAATATTAGTTATAGTTCCATCCCAAGAATCGAAACCTTCTAACCAAGCTTCTTTTGTGAAGTAGTGTCTTGAATATGATTCAGGGACTTCTTTTCCCTTACCTTCTTCGGCAGCTTTCTTTCCAGCACATGATGCTTCATCAAGATCTTTCTTTGTTGGAAGAATTCCTTTCATTTCTTTCATGACGTTGATTCTAATTCTATTATATAGAGTAGGATCTTTCTTGATATAAGAAATTAATCTATCCAATAAATCAAATAGAAGATTTCTTAAATAAGGAACTGTTCCAGCTGCTTTCTTATTTGAAAGAGCTTTCTTTGCTCTATTATACAACTTCTGATCAACAAGACCAAGTTTCAAAAGCATATCTAACTTAACATCGACACCTTCTTCTGTAGGCGGCTTCTTCTTTGATTTCTTCTTTGCTTCAAGAATAACAGATTCAGAAACTGAAGCAGCTGTTGCATTCTTTGTAACTAGAGTTGCTAGATTTCTATTTGTAACTAATACATCAACTAAATCGAATAAGAGATCAACTAGAGCTCTTTGATCTAAATCGGCAGTTGTCTTTGATTCATCTGAACCAGTTTTAATATAATCAGTTAGAGCTGCAATTACTCTATTTCTATCTGTACTTGTATTTGCATATTTGTAAATTAATCTTGGTTTGATTATTGTATTAAGTACTGCCAGTTTCTTCTTCGTTTCAGGATCAGTTACAGGCTTATCATCTTTCTTTGGTTCTTCTTTTTCTTTAGAATCTGATCCAACAGCCTTCATAATTGCTTGTGCCAATGTATCCAAATCATAAGCTTTATCATTAATATCAATAGATTTTCCATTCAAAGAAACTTTTACAGATCCTGTTTCCGAATTCCAGTCTACAGATAACTTATCGCCATTTATATCAAATTCTTTACCAATTAACTCTTTTGTATCTGTTGGAATATTATATAGAACATCTGCCAAATCATCTTGTGTAACTTCTTCAGACATAGGATAATCTTGAAGAATTCCTTCAACAGCACCACGCAGAGCTTCAGGATTATTTACAACACCAGGAATATCAATTTCCTTTCCGTCTACTTCTACAGAAGCTTTTGATCCATCCCAATTAACAATTACAATATTGTTCTTGGTTTGAATCATATAATCTTCTAATTTATCTACATCTAGTGGAATTGAATCGACAATCTCTTTAATTTCTGAATCAGAAATCTGTTCTGTAATCAGAGAAGCTAGAATTAAATTCTTAGATAGAATATCTATCGACTCAATTAAATGTGTTTCATCTAATCCGAATAACTGTGATTCTTCAGTCAATAAAGATTTATTTTGGATATTGATTTCGTTTCGTATTTGTGAAAAATTTTTCATTTTCTTTCCTTATCGTTATTTATTTAAATGTTTGAAGAATTCAATTTGTCTGAGTCTTTTCTTGGCTTTCGTTTCAGAATATGGACCACCCATCTTCTTACCCTTTTTAGAGAATACGAAACAGATATTCTTACCAGTCTTCTTACTGCATCTGATAGTTTCAGAAATAATTTCTACTGATTCTTGTGTAGAATCTATCAAATTATTGTCTAAGATTTTTTTAATATTTTTGACATCACCACCAGGATACATATCTTTGATAATTTGATTCTTTTCTGAATCATCAGCTTCTTTATACATTTTTCTAATCATTGAAGCAGAATCAACTTGTTTACCTGCAATCTTAAAATCTACCTTTGGTGTAATAAAGATATATCCTTTTGATTCAAATGGTTCGACATTTTCACCAGTCCATTCTGCAAAGTATCCTGGTGTACCATCTTTCTTTGTGTAAGAGATTCTATCTGGATCTTTTCCAGAAATAGCAAAGATAACTATCGTATTCTTTTTATCATATTTCCGTGTAATCTCTGTAGCAACATATGGAATCTTTACTTCAACGAATGATTTCTCAGGAACTCCTAGTTGACTTGCTAGATATTTTTTATCTTCAAATGAAAATGGTCTTTCGGTTTGTTCGTTTGTTGAAGCAACATATACATCTGCATCTGGAAATTTCTTTTTGATTGCAGTATAAACCGAATAATGGCCTTTATGGAATGGATGGAAACCACCTGGAAATATGACAACTTTCTTCATCTGCGTTTCTTCTTGAATCTTTTCTTCCGAATAATTGTAGTAATCAAATATTGCTTCTGCGTTATGAGTAGAAACTGAGATCTTATCTTGAATCCATGCAGGAATTTCTGACTGATTCTGGATAATATTCAAGGTATCTGTAGATAGATCTATAATTTTCTTTAATTGTCCAGAAATCATTTCTATTTCGTAATCTTGATCTTCTTTTATTCCAAATACCTTAGATAGCTCTAACATGAATTCGTTCCTCGTTCTAGATTGTATAAATTTTCTAGGCAAATCAAATGAAATATATGACGAATCTTTATGTTTATTTACAATATTTTCTATAGATCTATACATCTTTATCGTTTTAATCAATTTCTTTGTATTGAAAAATAAAACAAATTCAGAATTGCTGTATTCAACTACCCAACGAATCCAACCTTGTTTTGTTGCATCAGTTTCTGTTGGCCTATCGCCCAAATTATATTCAGGTTGTTTTTCTGTTAATCTTCTTAGAATAGATGTATGTGTTCTATCATGCTCTTCTGGATATTGAATATTTCCACGATCATCAATCCAGCCCCAATCAAAATATTGTGGTATAAAATGAG
>JBIKJV010000394.1:0-4060 GCA_044360755.1 Phycisphaerales bacterium | reverse complement strand
GGTAACTGTATTCTAACCCCGACCACTAGGGGCGACAGCGAATTTACACTCTTCTATTGACACCAGCCATCTTGAGCTTCTGTTGCTGGTACTTTTCTTCGTATTGAGCCTCACCTTGATCGTAAGCGTCCGGTCTCGGCCGTCTAGCGATTCCTCCCCGATTTCTGCAAGCTAGGAGGACCAGCGCGCCCCGCGCCACGCCCTCATGCCCAGTTCCCCAACCCGCCCCCGCACCTATCGGTCCCCCGAACTCCGCCGCCAGATCGTCGAGGAAACCCTCGCCCCCGGCGCCTCCGTCTCCCTCGTCGCCCGCGCCCACAACGGCAACGCCAACCTGGTCTTCACCTGGCGTCGCCGCTACCGCCAACAACTCCAGCAAACCAGCAACGCCTCCACGCTCCTTCCCGTCCGCATCGTCTCCCCGCAGTCCGCCCCACCCATTCCAACAGCCGCCGGCATCCTCCATCTCGAACTCCCCCACGCCCACCTCCGCATCGAAGGCGCCCCCGACCCCACCACCCTCCGCACCCTCCTCGCTCACCTCCTGCCATGATCACCTTCCCCGCCGCCGCTCCGATCTGGATCGCCGCCGGCGTCACCGACATGCGCCGTGGGCTCAACGGCCTCGGCGCCCTCGTCCAAACCACCCTCGAAGCCAGCCCGTTCAACGGACACATCTTCGTGTTTCGCGGCCGTCGCGGCGACCTCATCAAAGTCCTATGGTTCGATGGCGATGGCCTCTGTCTTTTCACGAAACGCCTCGAAAAGGGCCGCTTCGTCTGGCCCCAGGCCGAGTCCGGTTCCGTCGCCCTATCCCGCGCTCAACTCTCCATGCTGCTCGAAGGAATCGACTGGCGACGGCCCACCCGCACCGCCGCCATCACGCTCACCGTCTGACGCTGAAACAAAAACACCCTATTCTGTCGTGATATCTCTTGAGTGACTCACTTACTCATGAGATAATTACGGTAGGATGAGTGCGGCCGTAACTACTCCCGATCTCCAGAGCCTCGACGTTGACGCTCTCCGGGGCCTCGTCCTCTCCCAGCATCAACAGCTCAACGCCCAGAGCATCGAGATCGAGAACCTGAAGCTGTTAGTCGCCAAGCTGAAGCGAGAGCAGTTCGGCAGTAAGTCGGAAAAGCTCGATGGCCACTTGCGGCAAATGGAGCTCGAGCTCGAAGATCGCGAGATTCAGCAGGCCGCCGCGCAGGCGCCCGTCGCGCTGCCCGCTGCGGACCAGCGCCGCCGGCCGGTCCGCCGGCCGTTGCCTGCCGAACTCCCCCGCCAAGTCGAAACCATGGCCCCGCAGCAGTCGGCCTGCCCCGATTGCGGCGGCTCTCTCAAGCCGCTCGGCGAAGATGTGACCGAGTTTCTGGAGTACGTTCCGGCGCGGTTCCAAGTGATCCGCCAAGTCCGCCCGAAACTGGCCTGCGCGGGCTGCGACTGCATTGTGCAGGCGCCCGCCCCGAGCCGCGTCATCGACCGCGGCCAAGTGCGCCCGGGCCTGTTGGCGCATATCCTGGTCGCCAAGTATTCCGATCATTTGCCACTGTACCGGCAGAGCGAAATCTACGCCCGGGAAGGCGTTGACCTGGACCGCTCGACGATGGCGGACTGGGTCGGCGGCGCCAGCCGGATGTTGGAGCCGCTGGTGGAAGTCCTCCGGCGGCATGTGATGAGCACGGCTGCTTTGCACGCCGATGATACTCCCCTGCCGGTGCTTTCACCCGGCAAAGGAAAGACCGCGACGGGCCGTTTCTGGGCGTATGTCCGCGATGGCCGGCCGGCGGGGGATACCGCTCCCCCGGCGGCGTGGTTCACTTACTCGCCTGACCGGAGGGGAGAGCATCCCGTCCGGCACTTACAGCACTTCGAAGGGGTGCTGCAGGCGGATGGGTATGCGGGCTTTAACCGGGTATATGCGGATGGCAAGGTAGTCCACGCCGCTTGTTGGGCGCATGTGCGGCGTAAGTTTGTGGACGTGCACGAAGCGCAGCGATCGCCGGTGGCGCTGGAGGTTCTCCGCCGGATAGGAGAGCTCTACGACATTGAGCGGGAGATTCGGGGACAGTTACCGGAGGAGCGACTGCGGGTGCGGCAGGACCGGGCGCGATCGCGGCTCGAAGATCTGCTGCGGTATTTCCGGGATCAGTTGCGGAGTTTGTCGAAGAAGTCTGCGTTGGCGGGCGCGATCGGCTATGCATTGGGGCAGTGGGAGGCGCTGATGCGCTATGTTGGCGACGGGCGGGTTGAGATGGACAACAACGCGGCGGAACGGGCGATTCGGGCGGTCGCTTTGGGCCGGAAGAACTTTTTGTTTGCGGGTTCGGATGCGGGCGGGGAGCGGGCGGCGGCGATGTATTCGTTGCTGGGTTCGGCGAAGCGGAACGGGGTGGATCCGGAGGGGTACCTGCGGCATGTGCTGGAGCGGATTGCGGAGCATCCGGTGAATCGGGTGGAAGAACTGCTGCCGTGGAATGTGAACCTGCCGCGGAAAGCGGACGAGGAGTAGGGCGAAGAGTGATCCTTCGCCAAGTGTCCACTTCGCGGTCAGGTGGACACTTCCGAAAGAGCTAGCTCAAAAACGGTGGGCGGCGCAAGACGGTGACGGCCGGCTTTCAATTACCCACAATTTGCCGAGCCGCCAAGAAGCCGGCATGGAGGTCGTTCAGTTTCCGAAAGCCTCGCCAGATCACGATGTTGCCTGGTGGAGAATCATTCTTCCTGGCTAGATAACCGCCCAGCTTGGCGACTTTACGTAGATAATACTGCAATGTGAATGATCGTGATTCCGAAGGGCTGTCCTTGACGAAATGATCCAGCACCTTCTGCTCCGCCTCTGTAAAGACAAGGGTCTTTGTCTTCCCGTTGGTTTATGGTCAACCAGGAGACTCGCCAGGCGATGATACAGAAGATAGCGAACAGGTTGGTCAGTCGCTCCGCGGTTCGTAAGTGAGACTGCTCGGCCCGGCATCCGGACTTGAGAACCTTATCAAACACCTCGATCTTCCAGCCCATCCCGTATCGCTCCAACTGACAGACGGCTGCCTTCAAATCATCAACCGGAAGGTCCGTGAGCAACTTCCAGTCGATCCGCTCTCGATTCTCAGGTGCCTTGATTTCATAGGCGTGAATGGCGGTCACCGTCATCGTCGGGTACCGTTTCTGCTTGCCCTCCGGTGGATGTAGCAGTAACCGTTGGAACTTGATTTCCAGGACAGCCTCCGCTGAATTGCCGTCCTGGTCAGGCACCATGATCCGGTGTTGCCCTAGAGACGGGATCGCCGCCATTTGCTCGGAAATGCAGACTCGATTGGGGCCGCTGCGTCGATCCACACAGGTTCGAACCAGGAAGTGGGTTCCCTCCTCTTGAGCGGCGCAGAACAGTTCGTAGATATCGCTTTCGCGGTCGCCAATATGCAAGCATTGGGCGGGTTGGCCCAATAGACGAGTGGAAGCTTTCACATTCTCGATCCAGCGAATACTCTCTTTGCGTTCGATAGGAATTCGCGTCGGATTGACGTGGCGCTTCAGTGCGTTCGTCCCCTTGAATTCCTTGCGGGTCCAGAACTCTGCCGCGCATAGCCCCAACGGGAGACCCTTTGCTGTGAGAGTCAGACTGGAGTGTAATAGTACCCCGCAGGTAGTTACCTGCGGAGTGACATAGGATCGGCCCGAACGTAAGCTTTTGAGGAGGCCGACGGGCGTCGGATTGTCGCGCTTGACCGAGAACTCAGTTGTGTCATGTAAGACCAGGATCAATCCATCCTGACTGGCGCGCCGTGCGGCGGTCGCTTGAAAATGGCCAGCGAGAATATCTTCTTCCGTCAGACGCGGATTCGATAACAGGCGGTAAGCTGCCTTGGTGTTCGCCCAGTCCTGACACGCATTGGGAATAGGCTCTCCGATATGTTCCGCCAGTTGCTGCACCAGTCGATACACACGCTTTCGAATCCGCTGATCCCGGAAGCGGCTGAGGTTGAGTTCTTCTTCCACCCACTGTCCGCCGGCCACCGAGTGACATGCAGGATTGAGGGTAGCCGGACCAAACAGCAAA
>JBIKJV010000289.1:0-4068 GCA_044360755.1 Phycisphaerales bacterium | reverse complement strand
CTGCGTGAAGATCGCAGAGTTGATGTCGGCGAACGGTTGGATGGATCCCGCCGGAGTGCAACTCTTCGCCGGTCAATCGATCGTCATTCCCGCCGTCGGCGGCTGAGCCCGACGATCCCGAAACGCGGCTCGAAGGCGGCGAAACGGTCGCTGACGCACACTTGTAACTTTTTTCTTTGGCACCTGACCAAGCAGTCCGGTCTCACGAACGGTGTGTCCCAGTCCTTCCGTGTGGCCGCGGTGACCGGAGCCGGAACCGGCGCGTTCACCGAGTCGGTGCTGGTGACTCCGGCAACCACGGCATCCGCGCCGTTGTCGCTGACGCGGGTCGGTGGTGACCAGTTCGTCACCCTCACCTGGGCTGCTCCTGCGTCGAACGGTGGTGCGGCGGTGACGTCGTACGTCGTCGAGTCGAACGACGGAAACTCGTGGACCGAGAGCCTGCGTACCTCCGCACTCGAGGCCACGGTGGCGGGACTGACGAACGGTACGTCGTACTTGTTCCGCGTCCGCGCAGTCAACGCCGCCGGCGAGGGAACCAACGCCACTGCAACGGCGGTGGTGCCGAGCGCACCCGCCGCCACGCCGACGGGTCTCACGGCCACGCCGGGCAACGGACAGATCGGCTTGTCGTGGTCCGCACCCGGTGACACCGGAGGATCCGCGATCAGTGGTTACGTGGTGGAGCGCACCACCGACGGCGGCGCGACCTGGACCACGGTTCGCACGGTCGCCACCGCTGCGACCACCTTCACGGGTCTCATCAACGGTGCCTCGTACTCGTTCCGCGTCCGCGCGGTCAACGCAGTCGGCAACGGTGCTGCGTCAACCTTCGTGACAGCCACGCCGTACACGACGCCGGGTGCGCCACGCGGTCTCGTCGTCACGCCGGCGGACACCCAAGCCGTTCTCGCCTGGGCGCCGCCGTCCGCGACGGGTGGCGCAACGATCACGTCCTACGTCGTCCAGCAGTCGACGGACAATGTGAACTGGACGCTCGTCGACACGCCGACGACGAACTCGACGACGATCGTCGACCTGACCAACGGAACCCAGTATTGGTTCCGGGTCTATGCGGTGAACGCAGCGGTCGCTGACGTGAACTCGATCGAGACATCGGGCGCCATCGCATCGACGGTGGTGAGCACGGTGCCGCGGACAACCGCATCGGCTCCGCAGAACCTGACTCCGACCGCAGGTGACCGTCGTGTCACTCTCGGATGGGTCGCCCCGACGGACGACGGCGGTTCTTCGCTCACGGGCTATGTCGTCCAGACGTCGTCGAACGGCGGTCGTTCGTGGACCACAGCTGGCAACGTCTCGGCATCCACGCTGTCGTTCGCCGTCACCGGTCTCACCAACGGCGTGGCCTACGCCTTCCGTGTGTCCGCAGTGAACGCCGCGGGAACCGGTGCCGCGTCGACGTGGGTGACCTCGTCGCCCGTGGCACCTCCGGTGGCGCCGCGATCGGTGGAGGTGGAAACCACCACCGAGACCGTGGCGTCGCTGCAGTGGACGCCGCCGACCGATGACGGCGGAGCTGCAGTGGTCGGATACAAGGTGCAGACCTCGACCGACGGCGGAATCACGTGGACCGACACCGCGCAGCTCGGTCCGAACGTGTTCGATGCCGGCATCCAGACAGCATCGTCAGATGTGCGCGTCACGAACACGGCAACTGTGTCGGTACTCGGCCGCATTCGTTACCTCGCTGTCGACGACGCAGGCTTGAACGCCAGCACGTCGCTGCAGATCACGGGCTTGGCCGTCGGCACGACCTACACCTTCCGCGTGGCTGCATACTCACTGGTCGGCCAGAGCCCATGGGTGGACACCACCCTGCAGGTCGGCACTACGCCGAGCGCACCGAACAACCTCGCTGCCACATCGACGACATCGTCCGTGACCCTCACGTGGGATGCCCCGAGCATCCCCGTCGGAGCGGATCTCACCTACAAGATCGAGCGCTCGGTCGACGGTGGCCGTATCTGGACGGTGGTCTCCACCGTCGGCGCGACGACCTTTGTCGACAGCGGCCTCGATGCCGCAACGGCCTACACCTACCGGGTGACCCCGCTCAATGTTCAACTCGTGGGCGAGTCGGTGACCGTCGAGGTGACCACGAAGGCCGCAGAGAAGCAGGGCATCATTCCGACGCCCGAGCCGGAGCCGCAGCCGACGCCCGAGCCGGCACCGGTCGCCGCGCCGAAGATCTCCTTCAACGTCGACATCGCGGACGTTGCGAACATCGGCGAGGCGACCGCACGCATCGCAGGTTCGTTCGTCAAGGCGAAGTCGAAGGTGACGGTGAAGATCGAGGCGATCTCGGGTGACCGCGCCGGTGCTCCGGCCGAGGTCGTCTTGGTGACCCGCGCCAACAAGTCCGGCAAGTTCGCCGCGCAGCTCGAGTTCGCGGACGACCTGCCCGCCGGCCGCTACAAGTTGATCGTCCAGACCATCGGTCTCGACGGCAAGCGCGTGACGCGCACGGTGCGCTTCACGGTCGACGAAAAGCAGACCACCGCTCCGACGACCGACGGAACCGAGTCCACCGACCCGATCGAAGGTGATGGCGGCGACACAACCGACGACACCGTCACCGACGGCGAGACGGACACCGTCGACGAACCGACACCGACGACGGTGCCTTCGTCGCAAGAGTCGCCGGACAACACCGACAATGTCACCGAACAACCCGACGAAACGGTCGACGTGACCGAGAACACCACGGACGGCACTTCACCGGTCGTCACCTTCCTCGTCACCACCGGAGGCATGTTCTTCGGATTCGTCGGAGGATGGCTGCTGCGTGGCCGACGCATTCGCCGCAAGACCCCGGGACGCTGAGCATCGGCTCGGCGTCCCGGGGATGGCCATCCTCAATCACATGGCGTTCTGCCATCGCACGTGACTGCGATGTGAGTTCATGAACGGGGCAAGAAAATAGTTTCTTCTCGTTTTTTCCGGTGACCGTCTTCGAGGGGCAACAGATACTTGTCGGCATGCCCCGTCGTATCGGTTCTTGTTTGTATTCGTTGGCAGCCTTTGCATGCGTCGTCGCATCGACGTTTGCGTTCGTACCTTCTGCGCACGCTTCGACTGCGACGACGACAACGTTGTCTGCTTCGCCGAGCCCGGCTGTCGCGGGACAGTCCGTCACTCTGACGGCGACAACGAGCGCTCCGGGAACGGTGACGTTCACGTACGACGGGCAAACGATCGGCACCGCCTCGACAGTGGGGTCCGGCGTTTCGCTGGCAGGTATGCAGCGATGGACCTACACCGGGAACAGTTCGCCTTGGCGGCTCGCGGGCGATTCCAGTGGAAATCTCTACGTCTCGACGTACAACCCGAGCGACTGTGGTGGCGGCCGTTGCCAAACGAAACAGCTCACAGCGGGTGGTGGTGTGAGTTACGCACCGTCTGAGTCATGGAATGGCCTGTATGTCAGTGTCGTTGGTCTTGCCGTCGATTCGAGCGGGGCAATCTACGAGGCTGTCTTCAACGGCACTGCCCAGAACACGATCCGCAAGCGCACCTCGATCGGTACGAATAGCACGACGTTCGTTTCTGCGGCAGCTCTCGGTGTCCCTTCTGCCGGCCAGGGCCAGATCAGCGGCATGACGATCGACGCAAACCAGAATCTCTACGTCACGATGCCGTATCTGGGCGAGATCAAGAAGATCACGCCGGCAGGGGTGGTGAGCACTTACGCGACGGGATTGGGCTCCCCGATCAGTGGTCCAGTCATCAACACGACATCCGGAGTCCTGTATTACATCAACGCCGACAAGGATGTCATGCAGATCCCGGCTGGCGGTGATACCCCTGTGCTTCTTGCCGCCGCTTCGTGCAACCTCGAAACATGGAATGGAAGTCCTTGGTACGGCCTTGGAGCACAGCTTGCCATTGACTCCGCGGGTTTCGTCTACGGCGCTCAGTGTGGCGGTGTCACTGCGCTGAGCACTCCCAACAATGAACCGATTTCGCAGATCAATCCGAGTACTGGAGCAATGCGCCAGTACCTCGGCTGGGACAAGTGTGCGCAAGATCCGCCGTTGAGTGATG
>JBIKJV010000368.1:0-4074 GCA_044360755.1 Phycisphaerales bacterium | reverse complement strand
CACCCGTGTATCGTTCCAAATAAAGAACAATGGATTCAGGGTATTTTTCTTTCAAGAAGGTATCGATTCCGAACATTGTATGTTCGCGTTGCACAATGAAGATAAGTTGCCCTTTCATGTGAAGACTATTTACAGCCCCTTCAATCATAGAAATACCATTTTGTTGTTTGGAAAGAGGAAGCATATATTTAGGAACAGTAAATCCAGCTTCAAAGAAACGGGAGGATTTTCCAGCCATCGGAATTACGATATTCATTTTCTACTCAAGGCTGGCTTAAAAGTTGCTAACATAATACGAATAGAATAAGAAATGTCTTTTTTCAATGTCCGTTATTATCTTGAATCAACTGTGTCGCTTTTTGATGCAGCTGAAAATATTGCGATTGGACAGAGTGTTGGGAACCCGAAGGTGCGAAATGGCTGGGAGACTCCTGAACTCTGGGACCGTGCAGGGTGCCGCATTCTTGGAGATCATGAGGCTATGAAGCAGGTAAAATCAGGTGAAGTCACCGTTGCGTTTCCCGTTGCCAACATTGATTTCGCCACCGATGGCATTACTCAGCTTCTTTGTCAAATAATGGGTGGGCAGTTAGATATCGATACGATTCGTGCTTGCCACGTTCTTGATTTTGAGATCCCTGAGGAGGTTGAAACCAAGTATTTCTTAGGACCGAAGTTTGGCTTCAAGAAGATTCGCGAGTTTGTGGGCGCTCATAACAAGCCTCTCCTCGGTGGCATTATCAAACCCAAGGTGGGTTGTGACACCAAGACTCTTTTGGAAGTGATTAAGCAGCTCGTGGAAGGCGGATGCAACTTTATCAAGGAAGATGAGATTATGGCAAATGCTGCGCATGCCCCTCTTGAAGAGCGTGTCCCTGTCATTTGCGACTACCTCAAAGACAAAAAAGTTGTCTATTGCTTCTGCATCAATGGTGATGCTGATGTAGTGCTGGATCGTGTGAAGTTTGTTCATAAGCATGGTGGTAATGGTGTTCACGTAAACTTCTGGGCTGGTCTTGGCATCTATAAGCGTATTCGCGAACTTGATCTCCCTATTCACGTGCACTACCAGAAGTCAGGAATCAGCATTCTCACGGACAAGCGCAATCCTTTCCACATTGAGTGGTCAGTTTGCTGCAAGCTTGCTGGAATGGCAGGTGTTGACTTTATCCACGCTGGAATGTTGGGAGGTTATTCCGATAATGGACGCGATGAGATCACGAAGGTCCTTGAAGTCCTCAGAAAGTATGATACTGTGACTGCGCTCAGTTGTGGTATGCATCCTGGTCTTGTAAAAGCCATTGAGAAAGAGATTGGAGTGGATTGGATGGCAAACTGCGGAGGTGCCATTCACGGACACCCTGGCGGCACGTTCGCGGGTGCGAAAGCGATGCGTCAAGCGATTGATGGAACGGGTGGTGCCGAGTATGATGCGGCGATCCAAAAGTGGGGCTTTGTAGAAACGCTTCCTAATGTTGCGAAAGTCGATACGAAACTTCTTGCTGAGATTGCGGAGAAAGATGGACGTGCTGGAGTTCAGAACTATTGGCGTGGACATTAAGGATCCAATCTTTTTCATTTCGTCCATGTAGAGGAATGGACGATCTCCTACATAAAAGACCCAAGTTTGGGAAAGATAGAAACGCCTTGTTGAACGGTATTGTCAATCGTTCAAGAAAACGAAAACCTGCGAATCAAAATCAAGATCAGACGCGCAAAAATCGCAATGTGCTTCAAGGAATGATGAAAAATATGAAGAAATCATCTCCCGATTACAACGGGAAACAATCCTGGTTGTCGAACCTTGATCTTCATTTGAAAAATCAATACAAGAATGCCGATGAATATGAAGAGCCTGTTGCACCGAAACCAAAACGAAAGTTTAAGATTGCACAAGGAGCCCTTGAAGCCGCATCAAAAGAGGCTCTTGAAAAAACAGCAGAAACATTGGAAAAGAAGGGAGTCAAACCCCCTTCACCATCCAAAGTGGTCGAAGCTCCAAAACAGGAAGAAGCTCGTAAAGTGCCGAGTCCCGTTGTGACAGCAATAAGTGTTACACCAAAGAAGCGAGTCTTCAAAATCGCAGCAGAAAAGGTTGTAGCCTCTCCAGCAAAACCACCTTCGCCCAAGATTGAGAAAGCCAGCTTTCCTATCTTATACAATAAATCCAAGACGGGTAAAATCCAACTATGGCAGATTGAAGTGACCCTAAATAAAACTGGATCAGCGACAATACTAACACAATGGGGCTACAAGGATGGAAAACTTGCTACCAGTGAAAAGGAACTTACGGAAGGAAAGAACAAAGGTAAAACGAATGAAACAACGCCTTTTCAACAAGCTGTTTCAGAGGCACAATCATCGTGGGAAAAGAAGAAAACACGCGAGGGATATGCAGAAATCGTATCAGATGCAGCAGTTCCTGGCGTTGCTGAAACAAAGGCGGTTGAACAAGATGTCTTGTATCCAATGTTAGCTCAAGACTATACGAAACAGAGTCGCAAGATTCGATTCCCTTGTTACGTGCAAGCGAAGTTGGATGGTGTAAGATCATTGTTCAGAAATGGAGTCTTTACAAGCCGCACAGCCAAACCGTTTGGATTCTTGGATCACATTGTGAAGGAACTCAAACCTGCGATCGACGCTGGATTCATCTTAGACGGTGAAATCTATTCCACAACTCTTTCCTTTCAAGAGTTTGTAGGATTGGTAAAGAAGAAGCGTGTAACTGCGAAAGATATTGAAACTCTGAAACAAGTAAATCTTTGGGTGTATGATTGTGTGAATGAGCATCCCTTTGAAAAACGTTTGGCTATGTTGATAGATTTTTTTAGTCATCATACATTCAAACACGTGCATTTGCTTCCCACAGAAGAATGTAAAACAAAAGAGGATATCAAAACATTCCACGACAAATATGTCGAAGCGGGATACGAAGGGTTGATTATTCGGAACAAAGCAGGAATGTATCGTCTCTCGACACGATCTGAAAATCTTCAGAAGTTCAAAGAGTTTGAAGATGCAGAGTTTACCATTGTAGGGTTTGACGAAGGAGATGGTAATGAGAAGGGTGCAGTCATTTGGGTCTGTGAAACAGAAGACAAGAAACAGTTCCGTGTAAGACCCAAAGGGACAATCGAAGAACGAAAAGAACTCTTCAAGAAAGCGAAATCCTATGTTGGAAAGAAACTCACAGTGAAATATCAAGAAATGACAGACGATGGCATTCCCCGATTTGGAATCGGCATCGCCATTCGTGACTATGAGTAGCCGCCTAAACTGTGAACAGTAGGACAAGACAGAATGGATCCATTTGTTTGTGTAAATCTCTTTGGAGGCTTAGGCAATCAAATCTTTCAGTATGCAGCCGCCAAGGCTGTTGCCAAGATTAACAACTGTAGGATTTTAGTGAATAAAGAGTCAGATAATGCACATAATATAAATAATCATAACTATGCACAAGAACTATTTAAGGATACGATTGAAGTAGATTGGCCAAGGGGTCCCTTAGGAGAATGGTTATTTAAATCACAGGGTGTCAATGTTTTCTCTCAAGGAGATGGTTTTGCACCTTGGGATCCTCATGCATTACAGATTCCTTGTGTGCTCAATGGATATTTTCAATATTACCCAGCATTAAAACCCTTTTTACCTGAAGTTATACGAACACTTCAAGAAGCGGGTCCCAAATACCCTGATTCATCGGCTACATTCCTCCATGTGCGCAGAGGTGATTATGTCTCCAAATCAGACTTTCATTTTCTACAAGGACAAGAGTATTATGAAAAAGCGATTGAACTACTGAAACCAACAAAAATCTTGATTTTTTCGGATGACATAGATTGGTGCAGACAACAATCTTGGTTACAAGATTTGCCCATATGTGAGTTTGTAGAAGAAAAGGATGAGATTCAATCTTTTTTCCGAATGGCAGCCTGTAAAGATGGTGCTATTCTTGCGAATAGCACATTTTCTTGGTGGGCAGCTATGGTTTCAGGGACTCAAAATGTTGTGTATCCATCGCGTTGGATTAATCAGCAGATTTATTCATTATTTCCTTCTCATTGGGTAAGT
>JBIKJV010000313.1:0-4098 GCA_044360755.1 Phycisphaerales bacterium | reverse complement strand
ACGGCCTGGAGAACCCCACCGTCGAGATCCAGCTCGAATGGCTGTGGGACCGCATCGACCTCCCCGGCCTATCCGAACTCACGTTGCGCGAAGGGCTGAACAACTCCGCAACCTACACGGGTCCGCAGTGAAGTACATCTGCCCCGTCTGCGCCCGCGGCGTCAAAACCAACCGTGGCGGCGTCAACATCGCTTACCACCGCGACAAAGCCAACCGGCCCTGCCCCACATCCGGCTACCCAATCCGTATCACCATCACCGAACTGTTAGGACTCTGATGGCAGCATCAGAGATCTCACTGTTCGACGTAGAAGACGTTGTTGTGCAGCCGAAAGTGCGCGACATGAACGTCGGCCCCGTGTCCATGAAAGACACCCTCGAGTTCTGCTCCCGCTACCATTACACGGAACGTGCCGGCCACGCGATGTGGCGGTGGGGATTGTGGTGCGGCCCCGTGCTTTACGGGGTGATCTGCTACAACTGGCCCAGCCCGGTTGCCGGCGCCGCCGTATTCGGCAGTGAATACAAGCAGAACGTGTTACATATCGGCAGGCTGGCGCTGCCCGATAGCGCACCGCGTAATTCAGAATCGCGCCTTATTGGTCAAAGCCTGCGGCAACTAGAGGATGAACACCCCGAAGTGTGGGCGGTTCTGACATACGCGGCAACAGACGAAGGCCACATTGGATACGTCTACCAAGCCACTAATGCCATCTATACCGGCGTGGGCGGCGACGGGGTCGTCTACAAAGACCAGCGCGGACAACACCGAAGTCCACGCAGCACAATCGCTGGATCGGCGGCGCGAATCACAAAAAAGGATGCGCGAACTCGAGGTTGGACAGTTTGCGAGGCCGGGCCTAAGCACCGCTACGTCTACATCCTCGGCAACAAAACTCAACGGCGACAAAGACTTCAAATGCTCAAGTATCCGATACTCCCGTACCCGAAACAAACCCAACCAGAAGGACAGACCGCGTGACCGACCTCGCCGCCATCGGCCAAGAAGCAATCCAGGTAGATAAAGCTGAACCCGACGACCTCCAGTTGTGGTCGGTGACCACCATCATCGGCGCCCTGGATAAGCCCGCGCTGTTGTACTGGGCTGCCCAACAAACCGCCGACGCCGCCATCGACAACGCCGCCACCTGGCAAGCGATGGTCGAGGACCGCGGCAGGGAAGAAGCGGCGAAGTGGCTGCGGGACGCACGGTTCCGTTCCCCCCGCACCCGCCTGTCCGCTGCGGATCTCGGCACCGTCGCCCACACCGTGTGCGAAACGTATGCCCTTACCGGGGTGAAGCCGGACAGGGAGTTCATCACCAACGAAGTCCTACTCAAGGGTGGGCGCGACCTGGAACTCGAACCCGAAGTCGACACCGTGTGCCAGATGCTGGAGCAGTTCGACGGGTGGCTCCAACGCTTCACACCCAGCTATCAAGCCACAGAGATGGCCGTGTACTCCAGCAGTTTTGGATACGCCGGCCAGTGCGATGCCCTACTCACCATCGACGGGGTGCGGTTCATCACCGACTACAAAACGTCCCGCGACACCTACGACTCCCGTGGGAAACTCAAACTCCCCTACCCAGAGCAAGTGGCTCTCCAGTTAGCTGCGTACCGGTACGCCGAACACGCAGCCGTGTGGCGCCCACGCCGGTTCGAAAAGTTTAGGCGCCGCTACTACCTCCTCTCACCCGAAGAGCAAGCCCTGGCCGTGCCCGTGCCCGAAGTCGACACCGGCCTCGTCATCAAACTCACCCCAGAGTCCTGCGAGGCGTACCCGATCCGCTGCGACCAAGACGTACACAACGCCTTCCTGTACGTCCTCGAAGCGTTCCGGTGGACCCAGGAGACATCCAAAACAGTTATGCGTCAACCGCTGCAAAGCAAGGCTGAATAGTGGGCGCGGAATGGAAACGCACCGCCAAAGATCGGTTGCTATCGAAAGCCCAACGCGCCGATAACGGCTGCCTGGTCTGGACAGGACACCGCAACCGGGACGGCTACGGGCGCATGGGATACCAAGGTGCTAAATCAATCTCCGTTCACCGGGTCGCTTACATCGAATTCGTCGGTGAGATACCCGAAGGCATGCAAGTCGATCACCTCTGCCATACCAACGACAACGACTGCCCAGGCGGCGTATGCCAACACCGCGCCTGCATCGAACCCACGCACCTGGAGCTTGTCTCGGCTGGCGAAAACACCCTTCGCGGAAGATCATTTGCCGTCGCCAACCGATCTAAAAAAACTTGCCCTCAAGGGCACGAATACGACGACAAAAACACCATCAGGTATCGGAAACGGCGCTTCTGCCGCACATGCACTTACCAAAGAACAGCAGCCTACAAAGCAAGAAAGCGAGCATCAGCATGATTATTGACCTGCAACGGAGATTGACAGAGGCAGGACGCATTCGGATCGGCCAACAGGTCGAAACGTCCAACGGCCGGAAACGCCCAGAGAAGCTCACGACCTTCCGGCTCACCTCGGCTGACCGAACACGCATCGAAGAGGCGGCGCAGTTGTACGGCGGCACAGTTCGGCAGTGGGACGCCCCAGCGGGTAGGCAGTGGGAAACCGTCACCGACACAGACACTCTGAACGTGATCGTCCCGCCCTCGGACATATGTTTCTCGCAGGCGTATGAACTTTGGAGTGGCGGTGGTTGTCAGCGCCGTTGCGACGGCTACAACGAGTCAATCTCTCAAGGGCCGTGCGTCTGCGACCCCGAAAAGCGGGAGTGCAACATCCACACCCGGTTGTCAGTCATGCTCGCAGACCTCAACGGACTCGGCGTGTGGCGCATCGACACCTCGGGCTGGTATGCCGCACTCGAACTCCAGGGCGCTGTCGGTGTCATCCAGATGGCTGCGGGCAGAGGCCAGATGCTCCCCGCACGACTCCGGTTGGAACAGCGCATGGTTAAGAGGTTGGGGGAGGGCACCCGCAGGTTCGCCGTCCCTGTGTTGGACGTAGAGATCTCGCCGGCACAACTCCTAGGCGGTAGCCAGCCGCAGCCGATCCTGGTCGAGCAATCCACCGGCCGCGTCCTCGACAACCCTGAGCGTCCCGCGCTCACCCCGGTCCCCGACACCGTCGTGGAACACCCCGTCGCGTCCATCGCAGACCAAGCCGCACCCATAGACGACAAACCCAAACGGCGGTCGACTACCCCTGCTGTTCCGAAGACGGGGATCGCCCCCAGGACGGTCGCGCAAGCCGCCGCCGACGCCGTCGAGGAACCCGAACCCGTCGAGGAAACCCCCGCCGTCGAACTAATCACCCCCGCGCAACTCAAAAAAATGTCCATCCAACTCCGCGAAAAAGGCTTCGACACCCGCGAAACAGCCCACGCATTCGTCATCGCAGCCATCGAAAGAACCATCGAAAGCTCCAAAGAACTCACCAAAGACGAAGCATCCAAAGTCATCGACATCCTCGACAGCGGGTCATAAATGGGCCTTCCTTGGGTCCGTTTGGACACACAGTTCGCCACCAACCCGAAGGTCGTCGGACTCTGCATAGACAACCGATACCGGGCCGCGTTCGTGTACGTCACCGCCCTCGCCTACGCCGGCGCACACGGCACAGACGGGTACATCCCCGAACACTGCTTGTTCCTTCTGCACGCCACGAAAAAGGAAGCGCAAACGCTGGTAGAGGCAGGTTTATGGGACGTGGCTGCCGGTGGTTGGGACATCCACGGGTGGGACGAATTCCAAGTGTCTGACGACGCCTCGAAGAAGCGCCGGGAGCGCGCCCAGAAGGGCGGCAGGGCCAGCGCCCAGGCCCGTGCGGCGAAGGCTTTAGAGAAGGAGGAAGACCTCTTTTAGTTCAACTCCAAGTTCAACTACCAAGTTGAACTACAAGTTCAACTAAGCGGTTCAACTAAGCGGTTCAACTACTAAGCGCGAACACGTACGGACGGACGGACTAACGAAGAAGGTTTTGTCACCTTTTAGAGAAATACTTACCTAAGTAACGTGCGCGAGAAAACCCAAAAAAATCATCCTCGAAAGGGAAAAAAATGACCAAGATCGCCATCGTCGGGAACCTCACCGCAGACCCCGAACTGAAGTTCATCCAGTCCGGTG
>JBIKJV010000061.1:0-13600 GCA_044360755.1 Phycisphaerales bacterium | reverse complement strand
CACGCCGTCCGTGATCATCACCAGCACGTCGGCGGGATCCAGCCGCAGCGCTTCCTCGCCGGGCTCGAACACCGCGTCGCCCGTCGCGCCCAGCAGCCACGTGGTGGCGTCGAACCGCTCGACCGCGCCGTTCCCGCGACGCACCCACATCGGCGGGTGGCCGGCGTTCGCGTAGCGCACCTCGCCGGTGGCGGGGTCGGCCTGCAGCGCCAGCGCGGTCAGGTAGACGTTGTGCTTCGCCAGCGTCAGGTGCGCGTAGCGGTTCAGCGCGCGCAGCACCTGGCCGGGGGAGATGTCCGGGTCCTCGGCCAGCAGTCGCTCCACCTCGCCGGAGAGCCGCGCCACCGTCAGCGCGCTGGCCATGCCGTGGCCCGTGACGTCCATCAGCACCACGTCCAGGCGGCCCTTCTCGTCGATGCTGGCGTGCACGAAGTCGCCGCCGACCTCGTTCGCGGGCAGGTATGCGTAGTCGAACTCCAGCTCCGCGGTGCGGACGGTGCGCGGGAACAGCGCCGACTGCACCGCGCGCGCCTGCGAGAGCTCCTTGCGCATCGCGAAGAAGCCGCGCGCCATCATCTGGCGGTCGAATGACTTGCGGTGCCGCCGCAGGCGCATCCAGCACACCAGCAGCCCGGGCAGCAGCGCCACCGGGATCGCCAGGATCTGCAGGACGATGTCCACCGAGGTGATCCGGTCGGTCCCGCGCAGGATCACCAGCTCCAGCAGGAACAGCGAGATCAGCGGGTAGATGGGCCGCATGCTCTCGCGCGGCGACCACGGCAGGAACAGGCTGCTGAAGAAGTGGAAGAACACCAGGGAACCGACGCCGGTGATCGGGAACTGCGGCACCGAAAGCAGCAGGATGCAGTCCGAGATGAACGTGATGCCGCCGATCTGCACGATGAACCAGTACGCGGCGCGCAGGGTCTGCTCGCTGGTCACCAGGCGCGGGCGCACGACGCGCCAGGCATGCACCGTGATCGCGAGGATCAGGAGCGTGCTGACGCTGGCGATCGCCACCGACAGCGGCGTCAGGCCGAAGGCCTCGGGGGTGAGGTTGACCTCCACCGGCGCGGGGGCATCGGTCTCGACCGTGGCGATCGCCTTGCCGGTGCGCATCGCCAGCAGGCCCAGCAGCGTGCCGCCCAGCGAGATCAACTCCCAGACGATGGTCGCGCCCAGCATCCATGCGAACCGCCGGCGGAGCCATCGCTCCAGTTCCCGTTCGTACTCGGCGCTGAACAGCGCGTCGTGGCCCGCGTCCTGCATGCGCGCAGGGTACAGGCGTGCGGGTGGGCGCCCGGTGAAGGCGCGGTCAGGCGGCCGAAAAACGCGAGGAGCCCGCGCGGGGCGGGCTCCTCGGGGATCTCGGGGTTGCATCCGCGGCCGGGGCCGCGGCGCGGTCACTGCTTCGCCAGGACTTCCTGCTTCAGGCGCTCCGGCATCTGGCGGTACGTCAGCGGCTCCATGCTGGCCGCGGCGCGGCCCTGCGTCATGGAGCGCAGCGTCGTCGTGTAGCCGAACAGCTCGCTCAGCGGCACCTCGGCGGTGATCTGGCGGGTGTTGCCGCGCATCTCGCTGTCGATGATCTGGCCGCGGCGGCTGGCCACGTCGCCCGACACGTTGCCGAAGAACTCGTCCGGCGTCGTGATGACGACCTTCATGATCGGCTCCAGCAGCGCCGGGCCGGCCTTCATGACGGCCTCGCGGAAGGCGAGGGCGCCGGCCTGCTCGAACGCGATCTGGTTCGAGTCGACGTCGTGGTACGAGCCGAACACCAGCTGCACGCGGATGTTGATCACCGGGTAGCCGCCGATGACGCCGCTTGCCGCGGCCTGGCGGATGCCGTACTCGACGCTCGGGATGAACTCGCGCGGGATGGCGCCGCCCTGGACCTTGTCCTCGAACACGACGCCGTTCTCCATCTCCAGCTCCTCGGCGGCGGCCTCCTCGGGGGTGATGGGGCTGATCGTCACGACCGCGTCGCCGTACTGGCCGCGGCCGCCCGACTGCTTCTTGAACAGGCCGCGGACGTCCTTGGCCGAGCCCGTGATGCACTCGCGGTAGCTGACGCGCGGCTTGCCGACGTTGACGCCGATCTTCATGTCGCGCACGAGCTTGTTCTTGATGATCTCCAGGTGCAGCTCGCCCATGCCGCTGATGATCGTCTCGCCCGTCTCCTCGTTGTAGTTGGAGCGGAACGACGGGTCCTCGCGGCGGATCGTGGTGAGCGCCTCGCCCAGCTTCTTCTTGTCGTCGGCCGTCTGCGGCTCGATCGACATGCTGATGACGGGCTCGGGGAACGTCATGCGCTCCAGGATGATCGGGTCATCCTGGTCGCACAGCGTGTCGCCCGTGAACGACTCCTTCAGGCCGACGACCGCGACGATCTGGCCGGGGCCGGTCGAGTCGAGCGCGGTGCGGTTCTGGGCGTGCATCTCGTACAGGCGCGAGACGTTCTCGCGCTTGCCGTTGCCCGGGTTCAGGACGCGCATGCCCTTCTCGAGCTTGCCCGAGTACACGCGGATGTAGGTCAGGGTGCCGGCGACGTCCGCGACGACCTTGAAGACCAGCGCGCTGAAGGGCGCGGTCTCGGTGTGCGGGCGGGTCAGCTTGACCGAGGTGTCCTTCGGGTCGACGCCTTCGACGTCCGGGCACTCGGTGGGGTTCGGCAGGTACTGGATGACGCTGTCCAGCACGCGCTGGATGCCGACGTACTTGAGCGCCGAGCCGCAGAGCACCGGGAACACCTTGAGCGCGCACACGCTCTTGCGGAGCGAGGCCTTGAGCTCGGGGACGGTGATCGTGGACGGGTCGGTCAGGAACTTCTCGGCGAGGTCATCGTCCAGCTCGCAGATCTTCTCGACCATCTCCTGGCGCCAGATCTCGGCGCTGTCCTTCAGGTCGGCCGGGATCTCGGTCTCCTTGATGTTCGTGCCCTGGTCCTCGGCGGTCCAGTACAGGGCCTTCATGTCCATCAGGTCGATGATGCCCTTGAAGTCGTTGCCGAAGCCGATCGGGATCTGGATCGCGACGGCGTTGGCGCCGAGGCGGCTGCGGATCGACTTGAAGCTGTAGTCGAAGTCCGCGCCCAGCTTGTCCATCTTGTTGATCAGGCAGAGGCGGGGGACGCCGTAGCGGTCGGCCTGGCGCCACACGGTCTCGGACTGCGCCTCGACGCCTTCCTTGCCGTCGAACACCGCGACCGCGCCGTCCAGCACGCGCAGCGAGCGCTCCACCTCGATGGTGAAGTCGACGTGGCCCGGGGTGTCGATCAGGTTGACCTTGTACTCGACGTCCTTGAACGTCCAGGGGCAGGTGGTCGCCGCGCTCTGGATGGTGATGCCGCGCTCCTGCTCTTCCTGCAGGCTGTCCATGGTGGCGGTGCCTTCGTGCACTTCGCCGACCTTGTGGATCTTGCCCGTGTAGAAGAGGATGCGCTCGGTGACCGTGGTCTTGCCGGCGTCGATGTGGGCGCAGATACCGATGTTGCGAACCTTGCTGAGGTCAATGGCCATGGGTGTGTGTCCGTGGAACGGGGCGAAAAATGGGTAGATCGGGGAGGATATCCGGGACCCCGTTGTGCCACAAGCGCAATGTCACGATTGTGTTATCGGCGGGCGTGGTTCAGATCGACCGGACCAGCTCGGCTTCGGGGATCCCCAGCTGCGCGATCGCCGGCGCGGCGTCGGCCATCCAGCGGCGCCCGTCCTGGACGTAGCCGGCGGTGGGGGCCAGGCCCGGGACGTGCGACGCGAAGAACGCGTTCAGCCGGCGCATGTGCAGTTCGCGCACCAGCTTGGCGGCCATCGAGGCGAGCGCGATGGGCAGGTTGCGCTCCTCGCCGCCCAGCTCGAAGCTGACGGTGGCGGCGTGGGCGGGGGTGCCGGCGCCGTGCGCGGGCGCGCCCGAGCCTGCACCCGCGGGGAACTCCAGCCGATAGCGGGCGGTGGCGTCGGACTCCTCGATCACGCGGATGCGCGCGTCGGGGAACGAGGTGCGCAGCGGGTCCAGGTACGCGGTGCGGCCGCCCTGGCGGTCGAGCGCGATCCACGCATCCACGCCACGCGCGGCGGCAGCGCGGCGGACGGCATCGACGTGCCGCATGGCCGCCATGAAGTTGATCGTGGCCTTGTTGCCCACGCGCGCGGCCTGCGCGTTGAAGTCGCGCGCCGCGATGGCCTCCACGCGCAGCGCGGCAAGCGTGATGCCCGTCTTCGCGAGCGTCGCGCGCAGCATGGCGTTCGCGATGCGCTGCATGGCGGGGTCGTTGCCCAGCGGCAGGGTGACGGGTGCGGCGGCGGCATGGACGTGCCACGGGCCGTCGGCGGCGTCGCCGGGCGCGCCGAGCAGCGCAAGCAACGCGGCGTCGGTGTCCGCGGCGCGCGGGGCCGCTTCGGCCGGCTCCAGCGCCGACGCGAACGCCAGCACGCCGCGCTCCAGGTGCCGCAGCGGGTGCGCGGCGGCGTCCTTCGCGCCCTTCAGCTTCTTGCTGTCCTCGACGGCGATGCGGCGGCGCTTGTCGTTCGTGGCGCGGCAGACCGCGGCGTTCAGCGCCTTCCACAGGCAGGGCGGGTCGTCGGTGCCGGTGGCGGCTGGGGCCGCGGCGCCGTCGCCCGCGGCATCCGGCAGCACGAACCCCGCGCAGCCCACGCACAGCGGGCCCAGCAGGGGGCCGTATCCGGCTTCGTCGATGCCTGCGTACAGCAGCGGCATGGGGCGGCAGGGTAGCGCCGGAAATTCAGCGCCGCTTCATGTACCGATTTTCCGCCGGGGCGTATGGTTCCGCCATGCCGCGCGTTCTCCTTGCCATGTCGGGCGGAGTCGATTCCTCGGTGGCCGCCGCGCTGCTCCAGCGGGCGGGCCATGAGGTGGTCGGCGTCTTCATGCGGCTGGGCAGCCCGGGCGAGACGTTCGACGAACTGGAGCGCGCCGACGCGTGCCCGGCCCCGCGCGCCGGCATCCCGCTGAAGATCGGCCACCAGGGCTGCTGCTCGATCAACGACGCGGCCGACGCGCGGCTGGTCGCGGCCAAGCTGGGCATCCCGTTCTACGTCGTCAACTTCAAGAAGGACTTCGGGCGGATCATCGACTACTTCGTCGGTGAATACAACGCCGGCCGCACGCCGAACCCGTGCGTGCGCTGCAACGACTGGCTGAAGTTCGGCAAGCTGCACGACTACGCGGCGCAGATCGACGCGGACTTCGTGGCCAGCGGCCACTACGCGCAGGTGCTGCCCGCGCCTGAGGGCGGGCGGATGCTGTGCCGCGGCGTGGACCACGACAAGGACCAGAGCTACGTGCTGTTCGGCGCGCCGCGCGAGCGCCTGGCGCGCATGCTGCTGCCGATCGGCGGCATGCGCAAGCCGGACGTGCGCGCGCTGGCCGCGGAGCTTGGGCTGCCCGTGTTCGACAAGCCGGACTCGCAGGAGATCTGCTTCGTGCCCGACAACGACTACGCGGGCCTGGTGGAGCGGCATTCGCCGGACGCCGTGCGGCCGGGCTCGATCGTCGACCTGAGCGGGCGCATCCTGGGCCAGCACCCGGGGCACCAGCACTTCACGGTCGGGCAGCGCAAGGGCGTGCGCGTGGCGATGGGCGAGCCGGTGTACGTGGTGCGCAAGGATGCGGCAGCGAACACCGTGACCGTTGGCCCGCGCGAAGCGCTGCTGGCGGATGGCTGCACTGCGGGCGACGCGAACTGGCTGACGGAGCCGACGTGGGAGTGGACGCGCTGCACCGCGAAGATCCGCTACAACGCCGCGCCCGTCGAGGCCGAGGTGCGCGCGGTGGCGGGGGAGGGTGGCGGTGCGGGCGCGGGCGGCGCCGGCGGCACGGGCGCCCCCGACATCGAAGTGCGCTTCGCCGAACCCCAGCCCGCGGTCGCCCCCGGCCAGGCGCTGGTCTGCTACGACGGCGAACGCGTCCGCTGCGGCGGCTGGCTGCGCTGATCCGTCAATCCAGCGGCGTGTCCGCCGTGTGCTGGTCGCGCCGCGGCAGCACGAACCACAGCGCGGCCACGCCGGCCACGGCGCTCACCAGCGAGCCGAGCAGGATCCCGCCCTTCGATTCGTTCAGCAGCTCGGCCGCGCGCGCGGCGGTCTCGGGCGCGGCGCCGGGCGCGGTCTTGAACGCCAGCTCCGCGATGAAGATGCTCATCGTGAAGCCGATGCCGCACAGGATGCTGGTGGCGAACAGGCTTCGCCAGTCGACGCCCTCGGCAAGTGACCCCAGCCGCAGCTTCACCGTCAGCCACGACGCGCCGAACACGCCGATCGTCTTCCCTGCGAAGAGTCCGGTCGCGACACCCAATGCCGGCGCATGCGCCAGCGTGCCCAGCCCCGCCTCGCCGAAGCTGACGCCTGCGTTCATCGTCGCGAAGACCGGCAGGATCACGAAATTCACGAGTGGCGCGATCTGATGCTCAAGCTGCTCCATGACGGGCCGTCCCTGCGCATCGCGCTGCGGAATCGCAAGCGCGGTGGCCACGCCGGCGATCGTCGCGTGCACGCCGCTCTTCAGCATGAGCCACCACATCACCAGCCCAAGCAGGAGGTACACCGAGACGCGTGCGACGCCGCGATTGTTCAGGATGCCCATGAAGCCGAACACCAGCAGTGCTCCGAGCAGGTACCACGGGCTGAGTCCACTGCCATAGAACAGGGCGATGATCACGATCGCGCCGAGATCGTCCAGCACCGCGAGCGCGGTAAGGAACACCTTGAGTCCCGTGGGCACGCGGTTCCCGAGCAACGCGAGCATGCCAAGCGCGAACGCGATGTCGGTTGCGCATGGAATCGCCCATCCCTGCAGAGCGACCGTGTCGGCGCGAATGAACGCTGCATGGGTCAGTGCGGGGACGGCCATCCCGCCCAGCGCCGCAAGCGTCGGCAGCATCACGCGCGCCCGGCTGTTCAGCTGTCCGACCGTCAGTTCGCGCTTGAGCTCCATCCCCACCAGCAGGAAGAAGATCGCCATCAGGAAGTCGTTGACGAAGAGCACGAGCGTCAGGGGCTTTCCGGGGACCGGCACCGGGAGCGCCAGCACTCGTTGGTATGTCTCCGCCCAACTGCCGTTCGCCATCGCAAGCGCGGCTGCGGCACAGGCGACCAGCAGCACGCCCTTCGTCGCATCATGCCTCAGGAGCGTGGGAAGCAGCCGGATGACGTAGCCGTTGGCGAGCCTCATCGATCCGGAGCGTAGTACGATGCCGATTCCATGGCGAACCTCACCATCGACGTCGCGAAGACCCTTGGCGCCGAGGCCGACGGTCTCCTGAACCACGCCGCGAAGGTCTCGAAGTCCACGCTCCACCTGCCCGGCCCGGACTTCGTCGACCGCTGCTTCGCGCCCAGCGACCGCAGCCCGCAGGTGCTGGCCAGCCTGCAGCGCATCTACGGCCATGGCCGCCTGGGCGGCACGGGCTACATGAGCATCCTGCCGGTCGACCAAGGCATCGAGCACTCGGCCGGCGCCAGCTTCGCCAAGAACCCGGCGTACTTCGACGGCGAGAACATCGTGAAGCTGGCCGTCGAGGGTGGCTGCAACGCGGTGGCCAGCACCTTCGGCGTGCTGGCGAGCGTCAGCCGGAAGTACGCGCACCGCATCCCGTTCATGGTGAAGTACAACCACAACGAGCTGCTGACGTACCCGAACGCGGCGGCGCAGATCCCGTTCGGCACCGTGCGCGAGGCGTGGAACCTGGGCGCGTGCGCGATCGGCGCGACGATCTACTTCGGCAGCCCCGGCGCGACGCGCGAGATCATGTACGTGGCCGAGGCCTTCGAGGAGGCGCACTCGCTTGGCATGTGCACGTTCCTCTGGTGCTACCTGCGCAACGACGCGTTCAAGACGGGCGGCAAGGACCACCACCTGAGCGCCGACCTGACCGGCCAGGCGAACCACCTCGGCGTGACGATCAAGGCCGACGTGATCAAGCAGAAGCTGCCCGAGCTGAACGGCGGCTACGTGGCGATGGGCACCGGCGGCAGCAGTTACGGCAAGTTCGACAAGCGGATCTACAGCGAGCTCTCGAGCGACCACCCGATCGACCTCTGCCGCTACCAGGTGCTGAACTGCTACGCCGGCCGCGTGGGCCTGATCAACAGCGGCGGCGCCAGCGGCGAGAACGACCTGGTGGACGCCGTGAAGACCGCGGTGATCAACAAGCGCGCCGGCGGCCAGGGCCTGATCTCCGGCCGCAAGGCCTTCCAGCGCCCGATGCCGGACGGCGTGAAGATCCTGAATGCGATTCAGGACGTGTATCTGGATGCGCGGGTGACGGTGGCGTAACGCCAACCCGGTTGACCGGGTTCACCCGCCCGGTCCCCGCGCTGTTGCGGGATTCGGGCGCAGTAACCCGGGGCAACCCGGTCAACCGGGTTGCACTCTCCTCATGCCCGCCACCTGCCGATGCCCGCGCTGCGCGTACCCGCTCACCGGGCTTCCCGGCGCGCCGGCGGCCGCTGAGCCGTACGGCCCGTTCACGGCCGACGAACGCTGCCCCGAGTGCGCGCTCGTCATCCCGGCGGGCTCTCACTGCCTGGTGGGCGGCGAATCCGCGGACGTCGTCGACGAAGGCGGCGCCTGGAGCGTCACTGCGATCGTGATCGGCGCGGCCGTCCTCATCGGCGGGCCGTGGTTCTGCATCATCTTCGGCGTCGTGATCGTCCAGGCGATCCAGAACGGCGGGTTCAGCCGCGGCATCCGGTTCGTGCCTGTGGGCGGATACGGGCCCGGGCTGCTGGTGCTGGGCGCGGTGCTCTCTTTCGCCATCGGGATCGTGTGGCTCGTCCTCCGCAGCTGGCGCCGCGCCTCCGCCGATGACGGGACCGGCACCCGCGCCGGCGCGCTCCGCCGCCGCATGATGGTGGTGCCGGGCGGGCTGCACCTCTGGTCCGGCGACCCGTCGGCGACTGCCACGTCGCGCAGCCTGGCCGGCGGCGACATCCGCGACGTCCGCGGCCGCCGGCACATGCCGCTCTTCCGCAAGAAGGGCGCCGCCGAGGTCGGCGCGATCGACTTCGTGACGCCGATGGTGCTGTGGTCGCAGAGCGACCTGAAGCGCTCGGCGCAGTCCGGCAGCGGCATCTTCGCGGGCACCGTGTGGGTGCAGCTGCCGCCCGGCCAGCCGGCCGACGCCGCGGCGCGCGTGCTTGAGCGCACGCTGCGCGCCCCCCCGGCCACCGCGCCCGTCCCGCCGGAACATGCCACGATGGGCGCGCAGCCGACGCCGCTGGTGGACGGCGACCCGCACCGCCTGGCGCTACCCATCGCGATCACCGCCGCCACCGCCGGCGCGCCACCGACCTGTCCGGCCTGCGCCGCCGCGCTGGCGGACGTGCCCGCCGGCACCTGGTGGGAGCCGCTCCCCGCGCCGGTCGCGTGCACGGCGTGCGGGCTCTCGGTGCCGGCCGATGCGATCGTCGTCAGCGGTTGGAGAATCGCGGCACAGGCGGCGAAGGGCCGCAAGGCCGGGGTACTCCTGTCCACGATGGTCGTCGTTTCCGTGCTCGCCGTCCTTGGCGGGGTCTTCGGGCTTGTCATGCTGCGGAATTCGGCCCCCACGCTCAGCATCGTGCTGCAGTTGATCCTGACGATCGCGGTTCCGGTGGCGCTGTCGATCCTCTCCACGCGCATGCGCTCCCCGATCCTGCGCCCGCGCGAGCGCTTCCAGGCCTGCACGCTCACGTGGATCGCCCAGCCCGGCGCGCTGCGCGTCGTCTTCCGCAAGCCCGGCTGTGCACGCGGCCACGTGATCCAGACCACGATCCCGGCCCGCGGCATCTCGCGGTTCTCGTTCGCCAACGGGCAGGGCGCCGACAGCACCGCGCCCGTGCAGACCGACACGCTGGCCGTGCGCGGCACCGCACCGGAACTCGGCCTGATCGGCGAACTGCACATCCACGTCCCGCTCCCCGCCGAGCTCGACCAGGACCTGCTGCTGGAGCGGCTGCGGAAATCGCTCCTGCCACAGTAGTTCCATTTTCGGCGCGGAAAGTGGAACGAGTGTGGCAGGAACAATTCAGCCGCGCGCCCCTCCGCCAAGCCGCTTCCTCACGCGCTGCGCCAGTGCCGCGGCGCCGCCTTCGGGGATCACCTCCAGCGTGATCCGCGCCAGTGCACGGCCGTCGCGCCCCGTCGCGACCAACTGGCGCCGGCCCCGCGTCGTGCGCGCCTCGACCGCCGCGACGCCCTCCGCGGGGATGTCGATCGTGCGCTCGCCCGCCGGGTCGCCCGTCAGCGTCATCGATCGCTCGACCACGCACAGGCCGCGCGTGCGCACCTCCCACCGGCACCGCGCCAGTTCGCGCCTGCGCAGGTGGCGTGCCAGGCCACACCAGAGCAGCACGATCACCACCAGCGCGACGGCACCGCCCGCAGCCCACCAATCCATCCATCCCGGAAGCGGCGGGATCGGGCTTGGCGTGAACCACTGCAGCACCTGCCGCATGCCCCACACCACCGGGCCGCCGAACGCGACCAGGAGCGGGATGCAGAGGGCGATCGCCAGCGTGTTCTCCGGCCCCGGCCACGGTCGCTGCGCATGCAGCGCGCCGTCGATCACGAGCGGCAGCTCGGCGTCGGCGCTCCCATGCATGGCCGAGCCTGCGCTCGCATGCGCACGCACATCCACCGCGTCCTCCATCCCGACCGCCCCACGCACCGCGCCCGCGATCCGATCCCCCGCCTCGATGATCCCGCCAGCGCGATCCGCCGCCGACAACCCCGGATCCGCACCCGTGTCCATGTGGATCACCAGCGTGTAGAGGGACGAGCGCTTCCCGTGGCGATCGCGGAACCAGAAGTTCGCATGGATGGCCGCCACCGGCCGGTCGCCGGCCCGCCAGCGCCGGCCGCGACCGATCGGCATGTGCGCCGTGACCGAGCGAAGATCCGCCGTCGCGTGCACCGTGTGCGCCACGCCCGTGCGCAGGGCCGTCCGCGTCGTTTCGTCGTTGCGAACCGTGCCGCTGCGCGGAATCACCACGCCGGGCGCCGTCGTGAACACCTCGATCGCCCCGGGCACGCACAGCCAGCGCATGTCGACCGAGGCCGGCGCGCGCGCTTCCGCCTCGCCCGCCGGCGTCCACCGGCGCCACGCGCCCCAGATCACCAGGCCCACCAGCAGCAATCCCGATGCCCGCAGCGCGTCCCACCCCGACAGCCCCGCCGCCCGCTTCGAGATGAGCCCGAAGATCCCCTCGACGCCCATCTGCAGCACGAACCACATCGGCGCCAGCGCGACCATGACCTGCCACCATCGGCGACGCGCGGTCAGCGGCTGCGCACCGGCCTCGCTCGAACTGCCCACCAGGAGCAGCGCGCCCGCGGGCACCTCGAACGAGCACTCCGGGCAGCGCACCGCTGCGGTGAACCGTCCAAGCGGCTCCGCGGGCACCCCGGGCAGGGGACCGTAGGCGTAGTCGCACTGCGGACAGCGGTGCATGGGGGGAGGGTACAACCCGGTCGACCGGGTTGACCGGGTTCACCTGCCCGTTCCCCGCGCGCGTGCCGGCATCGGGCAGGTGCACCCGGTCGACCGGGTTGCACTCTCCTGCTCACCCCTTCTTCGCCGCCGCGCGCACTGGCTTGGCCACGGCCAGCGCTTCCTGGGCGCGGCGCATTTCCTCGGCCGCGGCGAAGTCCTCGCCGAAGCGCACCAGGCGCAGGCTGTTCGCGATCACGAACACGTACGCCGCCGCCTGGTAGAAGGGCGTGATCCAGATGTCGATCTTGCCGGTGGCGGCCAGCGCCAGGCCCACCAGCGCCAGCAGCAGGCTGGCCGCGATGTTCACCGCCACGATGCCCTTGGCCTTGCGCGCCAGTTCCAGCAGGAACGGGATGCTGCGCAGGTCGTCGTTCATCAGCGCCACGCCGGCGCTGTTGGTGGCGATGTCGCTGCCCGAAAGTCCCATCGCCACGCCGACGTCGGCGCTGGCCAGGATCGGGCCGTCGTTGATGCCGTCGCCCACCACCAGCGTGCGGTGGCCGCGGCGGATCAGGTACTTCAGCTCCTCGTGCTTCTCCTCGGGCAGGCACTCGGCCTCGATCGCGTCCACGCCCACGGCCTGGCCCACGCGCTTGGCCACGCTCAGGCGGTCGCCCGTGAAGATCACCACCTTGCGCACGCCCAGCTGGCGCAGCTCGCTCACCGTCTCGGCGGCGTTGCGGCGCAGCTTGTCCTCCAGGCCCACGGCGCCCAGGTAGCGGTCGCCCAGCATGACGTGCACGCCGCTCATGCCCTCGAGCTTCTCCTCGACGGCCTTCACCTGCTCGGCGGCGGCGGCGTTCAGCTCGCCGATCCACATGCCGCGCCCGGCGAACACGGTGCCCGCGGGCGTCCCGGCCTGCACGCCGCGGCCCGGCACCTCGCGGTAGTCCTTCACGGTGGCCGGCACGATGCGCGCGCGCACCGCGGTCTCCATGATGCTGCGCGCCAGCGGGTGGTTCGAGCTCTGCTCGGCGTCGGCGGCGGCCTGCAGCAGCAGCGCGCCTTCCACGCCTTCCGCGGGCACCAGGCGGCTGACCGCGAACTTGCCCGTCGTCAGCGTGCCGGTCTTGTCCATCACCACGGTGTCGACGTGGCTGGCGGCCTCCAGCGTGCTGGTCTGCTTGACCATGATGCCCAGGCGCGCGGCGGCCGCGAACGCCGCCACCATCGCCGTCGGGTACGCGATCAGCAGCGCGCCCGGCGTGGTCACCACCAGCACCGTGATCGCGCGCACCGCGGCGGCGTCGCGCACGGCGGGGTCCTCGCTCTTGGACGTGAAGAACCACACCAGCCCGGCCACCATCAGCACCACCGGCACGTAGTAGTTGGCCAGCTTCTCGATGAGCTCCTGCCGCGCGGTCTTCGACTTCTCCGCCTCGCGGATCAGGTTCTCCACCTTGCCGATCGTCGTCTCGGCGGCCACCGCGGTCACCAGCACGTCCACCTGGCCCGTCAGGTTGGCGGTGCCCGCGTAGACCTGCGTGCCCGGCTGCGCCTCGACCGGCACGCTTTCGCCGGTCAGCGACGCCTGGTTGATCGTCGTCGCGCCGGCCGTCACCGTGCCGTCGACCGGCAGGTTCTCGCCGGGGCGCACGCGCACCGTCATGCCCACGCGCACCTGCGCCAGCGGCATCTGGCGCTCGGCGCCGTCCGCGCCCACCACGCGCGCCTCGTCGGGCGTCAGCTCGACCAGTTCGCGGATCGCGCGCTGCGCGCCCCACGCGGTGCGGCTCAGAATCAGTTCGGCCAGCCACAGGAAGAACGCCAGGAAGCCGGCCTGCAGGAAGAAGTTGTTCGCCATCGCGCCCAGCACCGCCAGGCTGGCCAGCGCGTTGCCGCCGGGGCGGCCCTCGCGCAGCTCGCGCACGGCGCCGGCGAAGAGCGGCGTGGCCACCACGATCGCCCCGACCGCGGCCGGGATCTGCGTCACGTTGTCGGCGAACCCGAACACCGCGCCCGCCAGCCACGAGACCAGGAGCAGCATGCCCCCGGACAGCGCCACCACCAGGCGGCGCTCCAGGTCCTTGCCCCCGGAGTTGATGGCGTCGTTGGCGCCCTCTGGCAGGGCGGGGTTCGCGGTCGCGGTCGTCATGGCGCGGGATCGTA